>NZ_JBFTKP010000022.1:0-107253 GCF_056396005.1 Allobosea sp. 05T439
AGGAGGGCGTCAAATGGCATGACGGCAAGCCGTTCACCGCGGATGACGTCGTCTTCACCTGGGAATATGCCGCCGATCCGGCCACCGCCGCCTATACGACCGGCGCCTACAAGGACATCAAGGTCGAGAAGATCGACTCCCACACCGTCAAGGTGATCTTCAAGGAAGCGACGCTGTTCTGGGCCGATGCTTTCGTCGGCGTCGCCGGCATGATCATCCCGAAGCACCATTTCGGCGAGTACAAGGGCGCCAAGTCGCGTGAGGCTCCGGCCAACCTGAAGCCGGTCGGCACCGGCCCCTACAAGTTCGTCGACTTCAAGCCGGGCGACGTGCTCACCGGCACGCGCAACGAGAATTACCACGTCCAGAACAAGCCGCATTTCGACACGCTCGAGGTCAAGGGCGGCGGTGACGCGATCTCGGCGGCGCGCGCCGTGCTGCAGACCGGCGAATACGACTATGCCTGGGATACGCTGGTCGAGGACGAAGTTCTCAAGCGCATGGAGACGGGTGGTCGCGGCAGGATCAGTGCAGCGCAGGCCGGCGACGTGGAATTCATCACCCTGAACACCACCGACCCGTGGACCGAGGTCGATGGCGAGCGTTCGAGCGTCAAGACCAAGCATCCGACGCTCAGCGATCCGGCCGTGCGCCAGGCGATCAACCTGCTGATCGACCGCGATTCGATCCAGAAGTTCATCTATGGCCGCGGCGGCATCGCGACGGCGAGCTTCGTGAACCAGCCGAAGCAGTTCAAGTCGGAGAAGCTGAAATACGAATTCAGCCTCGAGAAGGCGAACAAGATCCTCGACGACGCCGGCTGGAAGAAGGGTGCCGACGGCATCCGCGAAAAGGATGGCAAGAAGCTCAAGTTCGTCTTCCAGACCTCGATCAACGCGCCGCGTCAGAAGGTCCAGGCCATCATCAAGCAGGCCTGCCAGCGCGCCGGCATCGATCTCGAGCTGAAGTCGGTGACTGCGTCCGTGTTCTTCTCCTCGGACGTCGCCAACCCCGACACCTACACCAAGCTCTATGTCGACATGGAGATGTACACCACGACGCAGCCGCAGCCGGATCCGGAGCGTTTCCTCAACCAGTTCGTGTCCTGGGAAATCGCCAACAAGGAGAACAAGTGGCTCGGCCGCAACGTCTCGCGCTACTCCGACCCGGCGGCTGACGAGGCCTACAAGGCCGCGCAGAAGGAACTCGACCCGGCCAAGCGCGCTGCGCTGCTGATCAAGGTCAACGAGATCTTCTGCGAGGCCAACGTGATCCTGCCGGTCCTGTCGCGGACCAAGGTCGTCGCTGCGGCGCTGACCCTCGCGCATGATCACAGCGGCTGGGACGTGGACACCTGGAACCTCGCTTCCTGGTATCGCAACTAAGCACGAAGCAGCCCCTCACCGGGACATCTCGGTGAGGGGCCGCAACCGATATCCGCGGCGCCGGCATCCGCACGGCGTCGCGACCCCGCTGCGGCAGGGCCCGGCGAATTCATCGACCAGGCTTTCGATGAAATCTGGCCGGCCTCCGACTTGCACGCGAATAGATCTGGCACGCGAACAGATTTGGCCTGTTCTGAACGCCCATGTCCGGCTGCGGGCACATTGGGCCCGTTCCGCGAGCGACTGCTGCCATTCCTTGTCATCGCACAGTCGTTTCGGTGACAGCGAACGGGGGACGCGGATGGCGAAGATCGATTTCAAGAAAGCCCTCAGACCACTTTATGACCCGCCCACCGGGGACTTCGCTTTGGTCGACGTGCCGCAGATGCCGTTTGTGAAGGTGAACGCTGAAGGCGATCCCAACACCGCACCGGCTTACCGTTCGGCGATCGAATGGCTCTACGGGGTCAGCTATGCCGTGAAGTTCGCCGCAAAGGCTGCGCTCGGCAGGGACTATGTGGTGCCGCCGCTGGAAGGGTTGTGGTGGACCGACGATCCCCGGAGCTTCATCACCCGCCAAAAGAACCTGTGGCGCTGGACGATGATGATTATGGTTCCTGAATTCGTCACCCATGACATGTTCGAGAAGGCGGTGGCCAAAACGGAGGGAAAGCTTGGGCAGCGCCCGCAAAGCCTGCGCCACGAATTCTATGCTGAAGGGCTCTCGCTCCAGACCCTGCATGTCGGCAGCTATGATGAGGAGGGGCCGATCCTGGCCCGGCTCCATGATGAGGTGATGCCGCGCAAGGGGGTGACCTTCAACGGCCCCCACCACGAAATCTATCTGAGCGATCCGCGCAAGACTGAAGCGGCCAGGCTCAAAACGGTCCTTCGCCAGCCGGTGATATCCTTGGCATAGGGGGCAGGGCGGAAATCGGCTCCTGCCCATGCGCCAATGTCTGCTGTCCACGAGCACGAAGGCTATCCGCGGGGCGAAGAGCCGAGATTGCGTCATGAACCGATTTGGCGGATTGCTGGGATATGAGAACCCGGATCAAAGTTTGCGGGATCGCGTCAGCCGATGAAGCCCGCCTCGCGGTAGCGGCTGGCGTCGACGCTCTTGGCTTCAATTGTGTGGGGCCTTCCAGTCCTCGCCATGTCGCGGACCCGACAGTCGCCGCGATCACGACACTCACGCCGCCTCCCGTCGCGACATTCCTGCTGACCGTCGAGCGGACAGCCGAGGCGATCGCGGCCCATGTGCGCCGGACGCGTCCGAGTACGGTCCAGATTCTCTGGAACATCGATCCGGCGGAGTCCGCCCGCCTGGCCGAGATCGAGCCTGATCTGCGCCGCGTTCAGGTCGTCCATGTCGAGAGCCGCGCAGCGCTGGAGATGATCCAGGCCTACAGCCCGTATGTTCACGCCTTCCTGCTCGATTCAGGGAGTCCGAACGCAGCGACGCCGGAACTGGGCGGCACCGGGCGCCCGCATGACTGGGCGATCAGCGCCGAATTCGTCGATGCCAGCCCTCTGCCGGTGTTCCTCGCGGGCGGGCTTACCCCGGCAAATGTCGGCGCTGCCATCCGACAGGTCAGGCCGTTCGGCGTGGATCTGTCTTCGGGCGTCCGGACAGCAGGCCAGCTCGACCCGGTCAAGTTGGCGGATTTTGCCTTGGCCGTGCGGAAGGCGGATGACGCTCTGAACCCGGCCTAGAGGCGGGCGCGCGGGGCGCGCTTGGCCAACCCGGGCATCCTGCCCCCGCGCAAAAGGCCCATCTCGTTTCCCGGCGCCTGGCACGGCCGCGCGACCCACGGCGCCGGAACCGGCCTGCGCTCGCCTTCAGAACCTGATGTCGATGCGTCCCTTGAGGGCGTGATCGCGGGTTCGCTCGCCGATGGCAGCGGAGTAGGTGATCCCGACCGTGGTCGAGGCGGTGGCGCGCCAGTCGAGCCCGGTTTCGGCGACCAGCGCATTGCGATCGATGGCCGTCGCGTAGACCGAGGCCGGGGTCGTGCCGGCAAGGAAGGCCGTGGCTGCTCGCGGCGTCAGCTCGCCAAAGCCATGGCGCCAGCCGAGCAGGCCGCGGGCGAAGAGCGGCATCGTGCCGATCTGCGCCTCGGCGCGCAGGCCCAAGGTCGTGAAGCCGAGATTCTGGTCGCCGGAGAAGACGCGCAGTGCGGCCGCGCCGCCCTGCTCGAGGCCGGAGCCGGATGAGACCCGGAGCAGGACGAGCTGGGCGAAGGGCTCGAGGGCAAACTGCTCGAAACGGAAGGCATAGCCCAGCTCAGCGAAGGCCTGGGCCACCTGGCTGTCGCGATCCGAGCGCAGCCTGTCACCAAAGCCGCGGAGCTGCACCTGGCGGGTCAGGCTGGTTTCGCCGAACGAATATCCCAGGCCGCCATCGAGCCGCCATGCGCCGAGGCGGGCGCCGGCATAGAGTGCGGCATGGCCGCTCTCCAACCGGCCGGAGGACAGCCTGGCGTCGACATCGAAATTCGAGCGGGTGTAGCCGCCGGCAACGCCGACCCGAAGCGAGCCCGCCGCCGTCTCGTAGAGCTTGAGGTCGGCGCCGAGGATGGCGCCGCCGGTGCGCTGGGAGAGGCTCGCCGCATTGCCGTCGCCATTGGTGTTCGCTTGTGCTCCGACCGCTTCGCCCCAGATGGTGAAGCGCTCCTCGAAGCGCGGCGCTGGCAGCATGATTGCGCCCTTCGCGTTCGGCAGATCGGCCGTGAACTCCGCCGCGACGCTCTGGCCTGGCGCCACCAGCAGCGGCCCGCGCAGGCGCCCGAGGATCGCCTCGCGGAGCAGCCGGCTTTCGGCGATCGCGACCGCGACGCCCTGGGCATGGGCCTCGCCCGAGAGCTGGTCGAAACCGGCGCGCGCCTCATCGGCTGTCGCCGAGATCAAGCTGTCATAGATCCGATTGCCGGCACCCAGCCGTTCCGCCGCGACCGCGATCCCGCTCTGGTTGCGCGTCAAGGCGATGAAGGCTCCGCCGCCGCCCGGCCCGAACGACGTGCCGTTGCGGCTCATCGTCAGCGTGACGTTCTGCGCGTCATAAGCCAGCGAGGGCGTCAGGAAGGCGAGGTTCGAGCTGACGCCGGTGAACCGCCCGCTGACGCCGCCGCCCGCCGTCAGGATGGTATAGTTCGTCGAGGCCGCGTAATTGCCGTTCTCTGCCAGGACCTGGACGGCGCCGCCCGACAGTGTCGCAATGCCCGACGCATTGATCCGGTCGCTCTGTCCGGCCGCATTGATTTCGACCTGATAGGTCGAGCCGACGGCGAAGGCGACATTGCCGGCAATGGTCAGCGTGCCGATCGAGTTGCCKGGCGCGACCGTGCCGCCGCTCATCACGGCAAGGCCGCCGATCGTGCCCGAGCCGCCGAGCGTGCCACCGCCATTCACGGTCGTCGCACTCGCGGTCGAGCCGTTGACGACGAGCGTGCCGGCATTGACCGTGGTTGCGCCGGTAAAGGTGTTGGCGCCCGTGAGCACGAGCGTGCCGGCGCCCGCCTTGGTCAGGGATCTGCCGTCCCAGCCGGTTGCGGCATTGGGCGCCCGGTMGCTCAGCGCTGCGCCCATATCGAACCTGTCGGCAGCATTGGTCAGCGTGAACGTGCCATGCGCGCGAGAATTGCCCGCAGTCCAGCTCAAGCCATAGCTGGCGAGATAGTGCTTGCTGTCGTCCGACTTCCGGGTCGCCAGCGTCAGATAGTCCACCGTCCCATGGAAGCCGCCGACCGTGACCGTGCCGAAGTCGCCGCTGAGGCCCGAGCGCGTATCGATCAGGAGCTTGTCCAGGCCGTTCGCGTCGCTGATGCCGCTGAGGTTGAAGGCGACATTGCTGCCGAGCGTGACGCGTTCGGCCTGCAGCAAGGGACCGCCGGTGGAAGCGATGATCGACAATGCCGTGTCATTGGCAAAGCGGACATCCTGCGCGACCTTCACCGCCGCCAGGTTTTGGATCGCCAGGCTGCCACCGGTCACGTCGATCGTGCCGGCGAGAGTGTAGGTTCCAGCCGCTGCGCCGTCACCGAATTGCAGCCTGCCGCCCGATATCGTCGCGTTGCCGCCGAAGCCGAGGCCTGACGTATTGGCGACCACCAGCGTCCCGGCCTTGACCTGGGTCATGCCGCTGCGCGTCAGGGCCTTGTCCAGTGTCCAGGTGCCGCTGCCCTGCTTGACGAGTGCGCCGGTGCTGAGGCTGGTCGTGCCGCCGACGGCCGCCGAGTAAAGGTGAGTGCCCGCGCCATCCAGCGTCAGCGTGGAGGCTGCGTTGGTGCCGATACCCAGGTTGCCCGTGATGCTGGATCCGGTGAACAGCGTGACCGTGTTGGTGCCCGCGGCGCGCAGCGCCACATTGCCTTTCAGTGCGCCGGAATTGCTGAGCGCGGTGTTGCCGCCGATAGCCTGCACCGATGCCGTGCCCTCGATGGTGGCGCCAGCGCCGTTGGTCACCGTGCCTCCATTGATCAGACGGACCCCCGCCGAGGGGCCCTTGATGAGGCTGCCCGACCCGGTATTGGTGACCGTGCCCGCCCCGCCGCTGATGCCCACGCCCGCGGCAAGGGCATCTGTCCCGTCGGCGATGATCGAGCTTGCCGTGTTGGTCACCGTCCCGCCATCGGCAAAGCTCACCCCGTAGAGCTTGCCCGTGATCCTGCCGCCGCCCTCGTTGGTGACKGTGCCCTGGCCGACGACGATCTCCACGCCGTGACCCTGGTTGTCCGCGGTCACGCTGATGGTGCCGCCGGTGTTGGTCACCGTGCCGGCACCCCAGATGCGGACGCCGCCCAACCCGCCGGCAATGCTCGCGCCGGTCCCGTTGGTCACAGTGCCGTCTGTATTGATGAACACGCCGAGGCCATCAGTGCCGCTGGCGCGGATAACACTCGTGGCGCCGAGATTGCTCACGTCGCCACCTTTGTCGAGCAGCACGCCGTGGCTCACGGCTGTGATGGTGCCGCCTTGGTTGGTCACCGTGCCGCCATCACCGAGCTGCACGCCGACATAATCCCCCTCGATCCGCCCGGTGGCTGCGTTGACCACCGTGGCGACGCCCGCGGTGGACAGCACGCCGACCTGCCCTGCAGCCGTTCGCGAAATGGTGCCAGCGTTGTTCAGGGTGCCACCGTTGTTGACGATGACTTCGTTGCCGATGCTGATGCCCGCATTGATCTTCAGCGTGGCGCCGAGAGCGCCGCTGTTGTCCACCGTGACGGAGCCGCTGCCCAGGCCCGCATTATTGGCGACCGCCAGGGTTCCGGCTTTGACCTGCGTGGCGCCGCTGCGCGTCATCGCCTTGTCCAGCGTCCAGGTGCCGCTGCCCTGCTTGATAAGCGTGCCGGCGCTGAAGCTGGTCGTGCCGCCGACGGCCGCCGAATAGAGCTGCGTGCCGGTGCCATCCAGCGTCAGCGTGGAGGCGGCATTGGCGCCGAAGCTCAGATTGCCCGTGATGCTGGAGCCTGTGAACAGCGTGACATCGTGGATTTCATCGCCATTGGCGTTGGAGCGCAGGGCCACGTGCCCGATCAGCTTGCCCGCATTGCTGAGCGAGACGTTTCCGATGACCGAGCTCACCGCCAGGGCCCCCAGCGCGGCCTCGATCGTCGAGCCGGCACCATTGATGATCGTGCCGCCGGCAGTCACCGTCACGCCGCTGTCCCGGCCCGTGATGGTTCCGCCCAGCGTATTCGAGATCGTTCCTGTGTCGATTTGCACGCCGGAAACGTCGGTGCCAATGATCGTGCCTCCGGTGTTGGTCACTGTTCCGTTTCCGAAAACAAGCACGCCGGCTCGCTTGCCCCTGATCGTTCCGCCCTGCGTGTTCGTGACCGTCGCGTCTCCGCCGAACGACGCCCCATCGAGCGTCGCACCGGTGATCGTGCCGCCGGTATTGGTCAGCGTGCCGCCTCCGTGCACCAACACGCCTTGCGTTTGCCCGGATATCGTTGCGCCTTGCAGGTTATGCACCGTGGCGCCCCCTGCCATGGACAGCACGCCAACCTGCCCCGCAGCCAGGCGCGAAAGGGTGCCCGCATTGCTCAGCGTGCCACCGTTGTTGACGGTGATCTCGTTGCCGATGCTGACGCCGGCATTGATCTGCAGCGTGGCATTCTTGTTGGTCGAATTGTCGACGGTGACGGTATCGGCGCCGAGCTGAGCGTCGGAGCTCACGACCAAAATGCCATCCGTCACGAGGGTCTGGGCGTAGCTGCCCGCGCCCGGAAACATCAGGACCAATCCAGCCAACGCGGTGGTGGACAAGAGCCGCCCGCGGCGCAAACCGCGCGATGCGTTGGTCAACAAGGTCGATGTCATCAGTCCGTCTCATGCATGCAAAACATCGCTGTCCGGCGCAGCAATCTCTGGCTATTGTTTAAGTTCGTGCGCCGTCGTCAGGCCGTTATTGCACCGTGACACGAGCGTTAATTCTGCCTGCCTCTGCGTTCGCGCCGGGCAGAATCTGTGCTTTTCGAGAAGGATCGACCTGTTCGTGTTGCCGGCAGAATGAAGGACGGTGTCGCTCTTCCCCATTTTCGTCTCTCGCTGCTCGGACGATTCGAGCTGGCAACGCGCGATGGCATCGTCCGGCTGCCGAGCCGGAAACTGTCGGGTTTGTTGGCCTATCTGGCCTGCACGGCGCCTCAACCCCAGCCGCGTGAAAGGCTGGCCCACCTGCTGTGGGGCTCGCATTTCGAGACACAGGCCCGACAGAACCTGCGGCAGGCKATTTTTCGGCTGCGTCGGATTTTAGGCCAGGAAACGCTCGTCAGTACCGACGACGAGGTCTGGCTCGCGCCCGGCGCGATCGATTGCGATGCTGTTCGCTTCGAGGCGTTGATCACCGAGGGAGGGGCTGCGTCGCTCGCCGCGGCCGCCGATCTCCACCGGGGTTCGTTTCTGGCCGACCTGAATATCGAAGAAGACGCGTGGCTGAGTTGGCGCGCCTCGCTGCGAGGACGCCTCGAAGGCCTGGCGCTCGACGCCATGGTCAGCGAGAGCCAGGACGCGATGCGGGCGGGGAACGAGGAGGCTGCGCTCAAGGCGGCTCATCGGGCCATCCAGGTGAATGCCCTGCGTGAGGATGCGCATCGGGTCGCCCTCCAGGCGCTCGTCGCGATGGGACGCAAGGCCGAGGCGCTCAGGCATTATCAGGATCTCACAGCGCTGCTGAGGCGCGAGCTCGGCGCGGCGCCCGATGCGGTCACGCAGGCGCTGGCAGCTGAGCTTCGCAGCGCAGCGCCGCCAAGTGTGCCAAGTGTTGCAAGCGCGCCGCGCGCGAGCGGCGAACGGCATCCCACAGCTTCCGGGACAGTAGAACCGCCTGTCGCAGCAGGGATCGTGGCGGCGCGAGACGGCGAGGCCCCGACGAAGGGGCTTCGCCCGGATGCTCTGGAGCAGCGCCAACTGACGATCCTGGTTTGCGATCTGGTCGGCGCGATCAGCCCCTCAGCGAGCCCCGATCCCGAAGATATCCACGATCTGATCGCCGCCTTCCACGCGACCGTCGCCGATGTCGCGGCGCGATTTGGCGGCTTCGTCGCCCATTACCAGGGCCATGGCGTTGTCGTGTATTTCGGCTATCCGGCCGCCCATGAGCATGATGCCGAATGCGCCGTGCGCGCCGGCCTTGCTCTCCTTGCCGCCATCGGCAGCCTGGCCGCGCCGTTGGCCGGGGCGCTGCAGGCGAGCGTCGGCATCGCCACCGGGCTCGTCGTCGTCGGGGAGAAATCGACAGCGGACAAGAATCGGCAGCATGTCGCGACGGGCGAGGCCCCGGCCCTGGCGGCGCGTCTGCAGGGCAGTGCGGCAGGGGGCGAAGTCGTCATTGCCGCGAGCACGCAGCAGCTTGTGGGTCGGCAGTTCGCCTGCCGGGCGCCCGCGGTCCGCAGCGACGCGCAACAGCCGGAAGCATGGCAGGTCCTTGAAGCATGGCAGGTTCTTGAAGCGTGGCAGGTCCTTGGCGAGATCGCCGGGGTGAGCCGCTTCGATGCACGGCGCGGCGCCGTTCTCAGCCCGCTCATCGGCCGCGAGGAAGAGATCGCGCTGCTGCTTCGCCGGTGGGATCAGGCCGGTGCGGGGGAAGGGCGTGTCGTTCTGATCTCGGGCGAGCCTGGCATCGGCAAGTCGCGCCTGGCCGAGAGCGTGCCGGCCCGGACCGGCTCCGGGCCCGATTCCCTCCTGCGCTATTCCTGTGCTCCGCATCTTGCACAGAGCCCGCTGCATCCGTTCATTGCCCGTGTCCAGCAGGATGCCGGCTTCAGCCCCGACGACAGCGCCGGCGCGAGGCTCGACAGGCTGGAGGCGTTGCTCGCGCCGACATCGCTCGATATGCCGCGCGACGTGGCGCTCCTTGCCGAGCTGACCGGAGTGCCGCTGGAGGACCGCTACCCCCCGCTGGCGGCCAGTCCGCAGCAGAAGCGCGAGATGACGCTCGGTCTGCTCCTCGACCGGATCGAGCGCGCCGCAGCCGGGAAGCCGGTCCTGATCCTGTTCGAGGATGCGCACTGGCTCGATCCGTCGTCGCTCGATCTGCTCGAGCGCCTGGTGAGCCGCGCCGCCCGGCTGCCTCTGCTGCTGCTGGTCACCTGCCGGCCCCAATTCCAGCCCGGCTGGCTCGACCAGCCACATGTCACTGCGCTGTCGCTCAGCCGCCTTGGCCCGGGCGACAGCACCGGCATCATGCGCGGCGTCGCCGGGGACAGGGCGCTCCCCAATGCTGTCATCGGCCAGATTCTGTCGCGGGCGGATGGCGTGCCGCTGTTCATCGAGGAACTGACACGCTCGCTCCTTGAAAGCGGGCTGTTGCGTCAGACCGGGGACGGCTGGGTCCTCGACGGGCCCCTGCCGTCAGTGGCGATCCCGACGACGCTGCAGGCCGCGCTGGTGGCCCGGCTCGACCTGCTCGGCCCGGCAAGGGACGCAGCCATGATCGGCGCCGCGATCGGACGGGAGTTCTCGCACGAGCTGATCGCTGCGGTGTCGGGTCTTGCCTCCGCGGAGCTCGAGACAGCGCTCGCGCGGCTGCTGGAATCCGGCCTCGTCTCGCGCCGCAGTGCATCGTCAGGGCAAGGCTACGTCTTCAAGCACGCGCTCGTGCAGGATGCTGCCTATGCCACGATGCTCAGGAGCCGGCGACGCGACCTGCATGCGACGATCGCCCGGACGCTGATCGATCAGTTCCAGGCCTGGGTCGAAGACCAGCCCGAGCTCGTCGCTCACCATTTCACGGAAGCCGGGCTCGGGGGCGAGGCGGTCGGCTACTGGGTCAAGGCAGCCCGGCTGGCGCAGGCGCGCTGGGCCAACCGCGAGGCCGCCGGGTTCTTCGAGCAGGCCTTGCGTGTTCTGGCCACACTCCCCGAGACCCGGGAGACGCACGAGCAGGCCATCGATCTCCGGTTCGAATCGAAGGCATCGCTTCTTCCGCTCGGACAGTTCGAGCGCATCATCGGCCATCTTCGCGAGGCCGAAAGCCTGGCCAGACGCCTGGACGATCAACACCGCCTGGCGCGGTTCGCCTTCCATATGTGCCAGACCCTGGCGCTGGGCGGCGATTCCGCGGAAGCCGCGGGTTTTGGCCAGCAGGCGCTGGCGCTGGCGGATTCGCTTGGCGACGTCCCACTCCAGATGGCGGCGACCCTGTTTCTCGGGACGGCCTGCTTCTCGACGCTTGAGTTCCCCCAGGTCGAGCCGCTCTTCGTGCGAGCGCTGGAGTTGCTCGATCGTCAGCCCCGCTTCGAGCGATTTGGTCTCGCTGGATATCCAGCCGTGACGGTCCGTGCTTTCCTGGCGCGGATCCATGCCGAGCAAGGCAGGTTCGAGCAGGGCATCCTGCATGGCGAGGAGGGCATTCGCATCGCGCTGGCGGTCGATGATCCGCTCGGCCTGACGATCGCCTATTGGTGTCTCGCCGACCTCCTGGTCATTCGCGGCGAGTTCGCCGAAGCCATAACGCGGTTGGAGCGCGCTTGCGTCGTGGCCCGCGAGTTCGACCTGCCCTTCATGGCCGCGGGCAGTACGGGCACGCTCGGCTATGCCTATGCCCTGCTGGGGCAGACCGAGCGAGGCCTGCCTCTGCTGGAGCAGGCGCTGAGCGCTCTGGAAGCCATGGGGCATCGCTTTGGCCAGGCCCTGTTCCTGGTGCCCCTCGGGGATGCGCATTTGCTCGCCGGCCAGCATGCGGACGCTCTCAGATATGCTGGACGGGCTCTGGCCACGGCGCGGGAGAATGGTCAACGTCGTGGCGAGGCAGGGGCCCTCCATCTGCTTGGCGACGTTCTGGTCCGCACCGAATCCATAGGACAGGCCGAAATTCACTACCGCGAGGCGCTCGCGCTCGCGACGGAACTTGGACTGGGCTCGCTTGTGGCGCGCTGCCATCATGGCCTCGGACATCTGCACCTGCGCGCAGGCCGGCCGGCCGAGGCTCGCAACCAGCTCGAGATCGCCACGACGATGTACCGCGAGATGGGCATGCGCTTCTGGCTGGATCAGGCCAATGAGGCGGCGGATCAGTTGCCATAGCGGGCGGCCTCGGGGCCGGCTCACGGCATGAAGGCCTGGCAGCGTGGAGGCACTGCATCGCGACCGCGCGATCTCGCCGATGGCGCGACTGCGTGGTTCAGGCCGGTGCGATCGGGAGATGCGCCACTTGCGCGCCGACCCCGTAATAGGCCTCCCTGACGCCCCGGAAGGCCGGGATGGCGAGTTCGGATACCGGCAAGGGCATGCCGGCGAGATCGATCTCGCCAAGGATGAGCCGGGCAAGTTCGCGCCCGAAGACGGTGCCCGGCGCGATGCCGCGGCCGTTGTAGCCGCTGAACCCGATCGCGTTCGGTCCGTAGCTGTGCAGCCGCGGCAGGTGATCCGGCGTCATGCCGATCTTGCCGTACCATTCCGTTTCGAGCTCGAATTCGCCAAGTTGCGGAAACAGCTTCCGGATATGCCGCTTCACCCAGGCGCGATGAACGCTCAAGCCCGTCCCGCGCAATGCGCCGACGCTGCCGACGATCAGGCGCCCCTCCGCATCGAGCCGGAACCCGCTCAAGATGGTCTTGGTGTCCCAGCCCGCGCCGCCCTGCGGCAGGATGGTCTTGCGGATATTGTGGCCGAGCGGAGCCGTCGAGACGTGGAAATAGGGCAGATGCACCTGCTCCTCGCGGATGTTGGCGGTCGCGCCGGTCGAATAGGCGTCGGTCGCCAGGATGAGCCAGTCGGCGCTGACGCTGCCGCCGGCGGTCTTGACCAGCCAGGCGTTGCCGCTGCGCTCGAAGCCGGTCACCGCGCTGCCGGTGTGGATGATCGCGCCTTCGGTCATCGCGGCGCCCGCMAGGCCGCGCGCATAGGCGAGCGGCTGGATCGTGCCGGCGCGCGGGTCGAACAGCGAGCCGGTATAGCCCGCAGCCCCGGTCCTCGCCTGCGTATCGTCGGCACTCAACAGCTCGACCTTGGCGCCGAGCTTGCTCCACTGCGCCTGGCGGGCCTGAAGCTGCTTCAGGCCGCTTGCGCCGACGGCGCAATGATAGGTTCCGCGATGGTCGGTCTGGCATTCCATGCCATAGCGTTCCGTGAGCGCGAAGACCTCGCGCGGCGCTTCGCCGAGCAGTGCGATCAGGCGGTTGCCATGAACCGGGCCGAGCGTGGCGATCAGGTCGTCGGGCATCACCCAGAGACCGGCATTGACGAAGCCCGAGTTGCGGCCGGATGCGCCGAAGCCGATCTCGACCGCCTCCAGAACCATGACCTTCTTGCCGCCCCTGGCGAGATGGAGCGCCGCCGAGAGCCCGGTATAGCCGGCGCCGACGATGGCGACGTCGGCGGATGCGGCTTCGCCCAGGACCGTGGTCGGCGGGGCAGGAGGGGCTGAGAGTTCCCAGAGCCCGTGCGAACGCTTGTCCCCCAGCATTGAATCGGCTCCGCTCTGTCAGGTCCGTGAATGGCTTGGTGCAGGCGCAACATTGTGCAGGCGCGGAGGGCGCCCGCAGATGTCAGGCCTTCGCTTCGTCGTCGGGGTGGCCCATCTCGCAGAACTTGCCGCCGAGATAGCGGCCCGTCGGAGACTTGGGGTCGAGAGCCGGCGCATTCGCCTCGACCTTGCCGCGAAACGGCTCCGAGCTGTCCTGCGGGTGATAGCCGAGATGGTTGGCGCCGCTATTGTCGACCGCCTTCACCGTGTTGTCCGAGGTGCCGAAGGAGATGGTGTGGCCGACGAAAGGCGCCGTCAGCGAGGCTTCGACGAGGCGCACGCAGTCGGCGAAGGAGAGATAGGACCACAGC
This sequence comes from Allobosea sp. 05T439, assembly GCF_056396005.1. Lineage (NCBI taxonomy): Bacteria > Pseudomonadati > Pseudomonadota > Alphaproteobacteria > Hyphomicrobiales > Alloboseaceae > Allobosea > Allobosea sp. 05T439. Next base: position 13,671 of record NZ_JBFTKP010000022.1, read on the forward strand.
ATCCGCCGGTCGACGGGCTCGGGGAAGGACGAGAAGATGCGCAGGCACGCCGTCTCGATGCCGAACTTGTCCCAATAGAGCCGGCTCAGGCTTTCCACGAAGGTCTTGCCGACGCCGTAGAGGCAGTCAGGCCGAACCGGCGCATCGACCGATATCTGCGCGCCGATCTCATGGAAGCCGATCGCATGGACGGATGAGGCATAGACGACGCGTTTGATCCCGTGTTTCCGGGCGCCCTCATAGATGTGGTAGGAGGCGCGAATGCTGGAATCGAGGATGGTCTGCCAGTCCCGCTCGGTCGGCGCGCCGCCGAAATGGACGATGGCATCGCAACCCTCGGTCGCCGCGATCGTCGCCTCCATATCCGCAAGATCGAAGATCGCCTGTTCCTCATGGGAGGCAAGCGGGCCGAGCGGCTCGCGATCGGCGACACGGATCGTCCCGGCGAGATGCGCAAGCCCGGTGCGAAGATGAGAGCCGAGGCGGCCGGCCGCGCCGGTGATCAGGATGCGGTCATAATGGGGCATGCGGTCCTCGCGTCGTCACAGGCTGACCGCCGCACCAGGCCAGCGCGGCGGCGATGGGGAGAATCGGCGTTCCGGATCTCGTGGCACGGCGTCATCCGGGGGAGGGCAGTTCGCCGCGCTTCAGTCCGGCTTCGACCGCCGCGATCTCGGCGTCGCTGACGTCATATGCGGCCTTGGCCATCTCGGCCGAGACATAGCCGAGCGCAAGGTCGCGCAACACCGCGGCGCGGCTGCGCTCGGCGGCCGGGCCGTAACCGGCGCCACCGGGAAGCGACAGCATGACCTTGCGGCCCTCGGGAACGGCCTGACGCCCCTTGCCGGCCATGGCCCTGCCGTCGTCGAGGCGGATTTCGGTCGCGCCGCCATCGGCTCCGCCAAGGCGCCCGCGCGGCGGATGCTTCACGCGGTCGAACATCGCGGACATGTCGAAGACATGGCCCTCGACCGCGCCGACCTCCATGAACTGGCCGAGCCCGCCGCGAAAGCGGCCGGCGCCGCCGGAATCGGGCCGCAATTCCTTGCGCCAGATGATGATCGGGCCGGCATGCTCGGTTGCCTCGATCGGCATGGTCATGACGCCTGAGGGGAAGGCGGTGGTGTTCATGCCGTCGAGCGTCGGGCGTGCGCCCGATCCGCCGCAATTGAACATCAAGACCTCGGCGCGCCTCGCCCCGGAAAGACGCGCCGCCTCCGAGGCCGGACGCAGCGAGACCTGGAAATTGCAGAGCGGTCCTGCGCCTTCGGCTGGAACGGTCCTGGGCAGGAGCTTGTCGAGCGCATCATAGACCGTGTCGGGGATGAGATGGCCGATGACATGGCGCAGCGCGACGGGCGCCGGATGCAGCGCGTTGACGATGGTGTTCTCCGGAGCCGTGATGCGGAAGGGCTCGAGGGAGGCCGCATTATTGGGGATCTCGGGCGCAATCGCGCATTTCAAGGCATAGCAGGCATAGGCCTTGGAATAGACCATCGGGCAGTTGATGCCCTTGGGGTCGACGCCCGACGAGCCCGCGAAATCGACGCAAACCTCGTCGGCGCCGATCGTGACCTTGACCTTGAGCAGGATCGGCGTAGCGAAGCCGTCGCTGAGCATGGCGCCCTCGGCTGCGCCGGGCTTGAGCGCCGCGATCTTCTCCAGTGTCGCCCGTCGCGAGTTCTCGAGGATGAAATCGCCGACCTGCTCCAGTCCGTCGAGGGCGAATTCGTCGAGCATGCCGGTCAGCCGGCGATGGCCGACATCGTTGCAGGTCGCCAGCGCGAAGATGTCGCCGACGACCTGGTCGGGTTCGCGGATATTGCCGCGCACCAGCCTGACGAAGGGCTGGTCGACCTTGCCCTGGTCGGCGAATTTCATGATCGGGATATAGAGGCCTTCCTCATAGACCGAATTGGCGTCCGCCCCGAAGCCGCGGCCGCCGATATCGACGACATGGGCCGTGCAGGCGAAGAAGCCGACATGCCTCCCCCGGTAGAAGGAGGGCGTCACCACGGTGATGTCGTGCAGGTGCCCGGTCCCCATCCAGGGGTCGTTGGTGATGTAGATATCGCCTTCGAGGATGTTGCCGGGGCCGATCTCACGGATGAAATGCGCGACCGCGTCGGCCATGGCGTTGACATGGCCCGGCGTGCCGGTCACGGCCTGGGCCAGCATCAGCCCGGCCCGGTTGTAGACGCCGGCCGAGAGGTCGCCTGCCTCGCGCACCGAGGTCGAGAAGGCCGTGCGGATCAGGGCCTGGGCCTGCTCCTCGACGATCGAGATCAGGCGGTTCCACATCACCTGCAGCGAGACGGTGGAGAGCGTCATCATGGTCAGGCCTCGATCATGTCGGCGAGACGGGCTTCCACCGCGTCGGTGCTCTGCTTGAAGACTTCGATGCAACCATCCGAGCGGCAGGTCGCCGCGCAGCCGGCCGGCACGATGATCGTGGTTTCATCCTCGACGATGACGCAGGGGCCGGCCACGAGCCGGCCGATTGCGACCTCCGAGCGCGCGAACACGCCGGCCGTCACCCGAACGCCGAGCGCAGGGTCGAAGACCTCGCGCTGTGCGGTCGCCGTCAGCGGCGCCAGGGCGCCCAGCCCCTCGGCCCGCACCGGCACCGTCTTCGCCGTGCTCGCATTCACCGCCCAGACGGTGATCTCTATGTCCAGACCTTGGACGGTCCTTGAGAACAGCTTGGCGTATTCGGCCTCGAACAGGTCGCGATAGGCATCGATCGTCGGTGCGGCCCGGCTGACATCGATCGGGATTTCCCAGCCTTGGCCGACATAGCGCATATAGACCTTGGTCTCGACGCTGAGCGGCGCCTGCGCGTCGCAGGAGCGGACGAAGCTCGTAGCCTCGCTTTCGAGTTCTGCGAGCAGGCCGCGCACCAGCGAGGCGTCGAAATCCGCCAGGCGCATATAGACGCTGCGCGTCGCCTCGAAGCTGAACGGCGCCCGCAGGAAGCCGATGGCCGAGCCGACACCGGCCCCGGGCGGCACCAGCAGGCGCGCAATGCCGAGCTTCTCGCAGAGCCGTCCGGCATGGAGCGGCGCCGCGCCGCCGAAGGCGATCATTGTATAGCCGGAGAGATCATCGCCATTCTCGACGGCGTGGACGCGGGCGGCATTCGCCATGTTCTCGTCGACGACCTCGACGATGCCGAAGGCGGCGGTTTCGCCGCTCATCCCGAGCCGTTCGCCGATCGCAGCCGTCACGGCTGTGCGCGAGGCGGCTGTGTCCAGCTCCATGCTGCCGCCGGCGAAATTGGCAGGGTCGATCTTGCCGAGCAGGAGGTCGGCATCGGTCACGGCGGGCCGTGTGCCGCCGCGGCCATAGCAGGCGGGGCCGGGCTCCGAGCCGGCGCTCTCCGGCCCGACGCGGATCTGGCGCATCGAATCGACCTGGGCGAGCGAGCCGCCGCCAGCGCCGATCTCGACCATGTCGATCACCGGGATCGAGATCGGCATGCCCGAGCCCTTCTTGAAGCGGTAGCTCCGTGCCACCTCGAAGACCCGGCTCGTCTTCGGTGTCTGGTTCTTGATCAGGCAGATCTTGGCCGTCGTCCCACCCATGTCGAAGGAGAGCACCCGGTCGAGGCCGAAGCGCGCGGCGACATCGGCGGCATAGATCGCGCCGCCGGCCGGGCCGGATTCGACGAGGCGAACCGGGAACTCCGCCGCCCCTTCGAGCGACATGATGCCGCCGCCGGAATGCATCAGGAATATCGGGCAGTCCGCACCTTCGCCAGCCAGTCTTGCGGCCAGGCTGGCGAGATAGCGCTTCATCATCGGCTTGACATAGGCATTGGCCACCACCGTGTTGAAGCGCTCGTATTCGCGCATCTGCGGCGACACCTCCGACGAGATCGAGACCGCAAGACCCGGCATCCGCTCCAGCAGCACCTCGCGGACCAGCCGCTCATGGCTGGGGTCGAGATAGGAATGGATCAGCCCGACCGCGACGCTCTCATAGCCCGCTTCTGCGATCTGCTCGGCCAGCGCGACGATATCCGTGCGCCGGAGCGGGATCAGCGTCTTGCCGCTGGCCGCGACGCGCTCGCGCAGCGTGTAGCGCCGGTTGCGCGGCAGCAGGGGCTGGGGCAGCGTCAGGTTGAGGTCGTATTGCTCGAACCGGCTTTCGGTCCGCATCTCGATCACGTCGCGAAAACCTTCGGTCGTGATCAGCGCCGTCTTCGCGCCGCGGCGTTCGATCAGAGCGTTGGTCGCAAGCGTCGTGCCGTGGATGATCCGGCCGATGGCGGCGGGCGTCACGCCCGCCTTGGCGCAGACGCGGTGCATGCCCTCGATGATGGCGCGCTCGGGTGCGTCATAGGTGGTCAGCACCTTGGCGGAGTAACTTTCGCCCCCGATTTCCAGCACGACATCCGTGAAAGTGCCGCCAATATCGGCGCCCAGATTGCCTTGGGAGGATGCAGCGCCCCTCATCGAAACCACCTTTCAGTGCAAGGAGATGCCCGGCGCTGCGGGAGAKCCGAACCTCCAAAAGATGGCCGCGATCGATGATCACGTCTAATTATTTGATTGTCTCGTGATGATAGAAAATATTGATCCTGTGGCGCGGTCCCAGGCGGCGCAGACCGGGGTTCTCGATGCAGATCACGCTCAAGCAGATCGAAACCTTCGTCCGGCTGGCCTCGCTCAGGAATTTCCGCCGCGTCGCCGAACAGATGAACACGACGCAGCCGAATATTTCGGCGCGGATATCGGCGCTCGAGACGGTCCTGAACCTGCGCCTGTTCGAACGCGATGCCGGATCGGTCGTGCTGACGGATCAAGGCAAGAGCGTGCTTCCGCTCGCGGCGCGGGCGCTCGAGGCGACCGAGGCGCTGCTCCAGGCGGGCGATGCGGCGAGCCGGCAATCCATCCTGAAGCTCGGCGTCGCGGAAACCGTGGCCCAGACCTGGCTGCATCGCTTCCTGCGCGAGATGGCCGTGCGCTTTCCCGAGGTCGTGGTCGAGCTGAGTGTCGACCTGACCTTCAATCTCCAGCGCAACCTCATGGACGGCTCACTCGACATTGCCTTCCTCAACGGGCCGATCTCCGACCTTTCTGTCACCAATCTGCCGCTGGGGACGGTGGCGCTGCCCTGGGTCGCTGCCCCCCGGTTTGCCGCAGCCTTGCMCGACMCCGTCGGGGCCGATGACCTCGCCCGGTTTCCGATCCTGACCCATGCCAAGAACACGCGGCCCTATGCGGAGGTCGTCGACTACTTCAAGCGCAACAGCAGCCGGCTCAGCCGCCCGGTCTCGTCGAGTAATCTGGCGGCCTGCCTGAACATGACGCTGGATGGCCTCGGCATCGCGACCTTGCCGTCGCCGCTGGTCGAGCGCTTCGTCGAATCCGGCGAACTCGTCGCCCTCAACTGCGATTGGGTGCCGACCCCGATGAGTTTCACCGCATCCTATGTGACGATGCCGGCGCGGCCGATCGTCGAGGCCGCGGCGGAACTCGCCGTCGCGGTCGCCGACTGGAAGCCGAACGCGGCCTGACCGGTTGATCGTCAATGCTGAGACCAGGTCGGCTGCGCCCGTGCGATGAACGAACTCCGGCGTCGCGCGTTGTCCACCGGCGCGAGCGTTCGGGAGGCATGATGGACGAGGGGAAGCAGGAACTCCGGCGGGCATTCAAGCACATCGAGCGGGAGGTTCCAGAGCGGTTCTCAGCAACATTGCGTTGGCTGCGGCACCCGGCCTCGCGTTGGGTTCGACTGCCCGTGGGGCTTCTCCTGATCGTCGGCGGCATCTTTTCGATCTTACCCGCGCTCGGGCTTTGGATGCTGCCTCTTGGCCTGTTGCTGATCGCCGCAGACTTCCCGCCATTGAGAAAGCCGATGGCGCGCTTTGCTCTTGCCACCGTGAATCTATGGATCAGGCTGCGGGCGTGGTGGCAACGACGACGCAATCACGCTCCCTGATGCGGGCCGGGACGTTGCGCCCCGATTTCGGCAGGCGGTCGAGGCTGACTTCACACGGTCGTTGCTGGGGCGACGCGCCGCGAGTCTGCACTGGCGTCTCGGACGCGAGCCAGGAACCAGCCGACATCCATAATGGTCCCCGTGACGTTTCCGCAGTCAGCGGAAACGTCGAGTGATCGCACAAATCCAGCGATGCGCGGCCAGCGTCCGAACGTCATGTGGCGATCGAACGACGCTTCAGGTCGCTACCGAAAGAACGCGAGGAGGATGATGAGCGGAAGAGGAATGCCGAGCATCCAAAGCAAAATACCGCGACCCATGATGATCTCTCCCGGTGGAGGCCTTTGAACCCGCACCCACAGAGAGTGTTCCGGAAGGGTCGCTKACCGGCGGACGTTTGGCGACTGCCGACGCGGAAAAGGCCTACTCCCTGCGATGCGCTAGAGGGGTCGGCCCAATAGCTTCGCGACCGCGGCCGAGCGTGAGCCCGCCTTTGCAACGGCCATCTTCAATTGCTCAAGGCTCACGCCCCATTTTTGGGTCCAGTATTTGACGTCGTGAGGTTCATTCAGATTGATGCGGGCGCGGTCTTGCGCGTCGCGGTTGGTAAGATCGTCCGGCATGGTAACCTCCTTGGAGCCCCATGGAACCGCAATGTCGCAACGATGTTCCTCAGCGACGAACGCTTCCTGTGGCGTTCTGGCTCGGCCTTGCGGCTGAAGCGCACTCGTACGCAAGGGCGCCTCGCTCTGGTGCGGTAACGAGCGACTGGGCGTGATTCTGCGCGGGCTGTAATGGACTCGCGGATTCTTGATGGATCAGCCGGTGGGAACAAAGGACTTGAACAGCGGTTCCCCTTTCGTGGAGACGACTGCGCCGGCCATCGGATCGTCGATCGAATTGTTGGCCAGACAATCCGAAGAAGGGAGGGACTCTCTTCTGACACATCTTTCGAGTATCGAATGAAAGCTCGATCAAGCGTTCACTATTAGGATATGCGCACGAGGTAGGTAGACGTTTTCATGGATACACCGTCTGAAACCTATCGGCTTGCGCTTCCCTGGTACAAGCAGTCGGATTTCGATGAACTCTGGGCGCTTGCGGAAGACCGAGCAGTTTTGCCGCGGTCCTACTCCGAGTGGCACCAGCGTGCTTCGGGCGTCTATTCCCGGTTCTTGAACGCGGGAATGGCAATCCAGATCGTGACGGTTCGGCGCACCCCGCTCCTGAAATGGCTCTCGGATCATGGGCTGCGCAACACGTCGGCAGCGCGACGGCTCTATGTCGAGGATTGCGCCGTCGCACGGGCGAGACTGGTCCAGGGATCAGCCATGGCGTGGGTTACGCTCTCGGACCAGTGACCGTCTCGAGATCGACTGAGACCGCGTTCCGACCGGCCCTTTGGTGTGCTAGATGGAGGACGACGTCATGGTGAAAGACGGACACGGAAACCCTCTTCCCCCCGAGCAGGATTTTACATCCCGAACCGATGCCCGCCCGTCCGAGGAGGGACTGGCGGACGGGACATCTGACCTGATCACACGGACGGCGCAGAATCATGGGGTCGCCGTCGACGCTGTGGAGGCGGCGTTGGCAGCGCTTCGTCGAGGTCGGGGGACGATGGCCCAGTTTTCTCACCCTGCCTTCGGCGGCATGGCCCAATGGTCKACCGGCGGAATGAGCATGATCGGTGACATGTTCAATACTGCGACCAAGGCGAAATTCGACGGTGTTCTTGGGGATCTGGCGGACGCGCTTCGGCGCGGCGAAGGCGCGATGGAAGCGCCACATGCCGCAAACGAAGCCGAGGCGCGGAAAGACCGGGAATCCAGGAGCTGGCCAGCAGAATTTGGGGACGCGGCAACGGCTGGTAGCCAAAACGACATGCGGTATGCGTTCTTCCCGACAGCGCGGCGCCTGGTCATCGATGATGGAACTAGGCGAACGGTCTACGACACCGGCGAACACGTCATTTCCGGGGTTTCGCAACAACAGAGTTTCGACCGGACGCTGACCTTTCACAGCCAGCTCGGGGCGGTGAATCCAGGGGATCTCCCGGTCGTTCCTTAGCGCGGCAGCGACCGATCGCTGACGAGGGGACGGGAGTGGTGCGCCGTTCAAAAACAATGCTGCAGTGCGGGATCATTTCGAGCCGTGAACGGTTGGGCTCTCATGCGCAGTTGAAAGCGCCCGGCAGGGGATCTGCGCGTGAGAAATCCTTTTCGATCGCTGTTGAGAGCAACGCGCGCCGCAAACAGGAGCGCGGCCCGCTCAACTGCCCTCATCCGAAAGCTGACAAAGCTGCCGAAGCCGGCACGCGCCAAGAAGACCACCAAAACGGCCAAACGGAGCGCGGTTCCGCCGCGCAGACCCGCGGCGGGCAGTTTCATCAGCGATCGATTCAGTGGAGCCAAGGGCACACTGCGCTACAAGCTCTACACGCCCATTGGCTCAACCCGCAGGCGCTTGCCCCTGTTGGTCATGCTCCATGGTTGCACTCAATCGGCTTCGGACTTCGCGTCCGGAACAGGCATGAACGATGTCGCGGACGAACTCGGCTTCCTCGTGCTGTATCCCGAGCAGGCGGCGTCGGCCAATATGGCACGCTGCTGGAACTGGCATCGGCCTGCCAATCAAAAGCGGGGCTCCGGCGAACCCGCGATGATCGCGGCGCTGACGCGAAACGTGCTCACCCTCTGCAAGGGTAACCCCACGCGCGTGTATATTGCGGGCATCTCCGCGGGAGGCGCGGCAGCGGCGATCGCTGGCGCGGCGTATCCCGATCTCTATGCCGCGGTAGGCGTCCATTCCGGCCTCTCGGGCGAGGCCGTCAGCGGCCTGACGCAAGCCCGCCTGGCCATGCGGCAGGGGCCAGGATCAAATCCTCCGGCTCCGACCGGACAGATCGCCCAGCCGCCTCCGACGATCCTCTTTCACGGCGATCGCGACACGACGGTACATCCGGCGAATGCGGACGGCTTTGTCCATCGATTGCGACAGTCCTGCGGATCGACGCTTGCGGTCGAGACCCGCACCGGACGATCTGATCGAGGGCGTGATTTCACCCGAACAAGCTACCGTCCCCTTGGCGGCGATGTCCTGCTGGAGACATGGCTTGTCCATGGTACTGGACACGCCTGGTCCGGCGGCAAAGTCTTTGGGGCGCTTACGGACAGTGCCGGACCCGACGCCTCCAAGGAGATGGCGCGCTTCTTCCTCGTTCGAAGGCTAAAGATCAAGACGGCGCTACGTGCACCCGAGGCCCGACGACCAACCGCTTCCAAAGGGAAGAGCTTCAGTCCGGCTTGAGGCCTGATACGCGTCCTGACGCAGGTCCGTCGGCGCAGCCGGGAAGCGGACCTCTGTCATGGTCGGGCTGGCATGCCACCAAACCCGTCCACTCGCAGAATCCCGAGTGTTCCACCGCCATCGCAAGGTCCATCGCCACCGCAATCAGTTCTTCTTCACGGGACGCCCAGGGTCGAGGGCGCTCGGTGAACTGGAGGGCTTTGGATCGCCCTTTGCTGGCGCAACGACATTCGCGTCCGCCGCCGGCTTCGCCCGATCGTCCGTGGGTATGCCTGTCCCCGGCCGTGGGCGGCTATCGCTTGTCCTGCCGGGCTGTCCGGTCGGCTTGTCTTGATCTGCCTTCGCCATGTCGACCTCCGTTGCGGTCCAGCGTTCGGTCCGCTCACCCAAGAGTTCCATGCTCGCCCGATATATGACGCCGCCATCGTCCCGGCGGACGCTGACCACGAACAACCGACAGTCGCCGTTTGGCATCACCGCGCGGGCCATGTCGGGCAAGGCGTCCAAAGCCGACAGCCGCGCTTCTCCGTCGCTGGCAAGTTCGATTCCGTCCTCGTCGATATCGACGAAGTCGCCATCCGTGCTGTCGAAGAAATAACGGCTCATGCTCCGCTCCTGGCGAAGGAGAGATGGGCGGGCTCCTGTTTGAGAACGTGCCAGAACACTGCCCGTTCCCGGTCGGGGGGAAGGGAATGCGAATTTTGTTAGGGCGCTCCCGCCTTTTCCGCGGAGTGGGCCGCTCGGCGAGGGCGTTGGGTCAGGGGATCAGCGCGTCGCGGAGCAGGCTTGCCGCGAGCGCCAGCATCATCGCGCCGATGCCGAGGTCGAGAACGCGCCAGGAGGCGGGCCGGGACAGGAGCGGGGCGAGGAAGCGCGCGCCGAAGCCAAGCGAAGCGAACCAGGCAAAGCTGGCAATCGCCGCGCCGGCCATGAACGGAGGCCGCTCGATCGGCGGAAGGCTCGTCCCGACGGCCCCCATGAGCATGACCGTGTCGATATAGACGTGAGGGTTGAGGAAGGTGAAGGCGGCGGTGCCGGCCAGCGCTGCGCCGAGCGTCATGCCGCCTTGTTGCTCGACAAGGAGGACGGAAGGGTTGGCGGCCCGCCTGAGCGCCGAAACGCCGTACCAGCTGAGAAAGGCCGCGCCACCCAGGCTGAGGCCGAGCGACAGGCCGGGAATGAGGGCGAGTGCGCTGCCGAGGCCGCTGACGCCTGCCACGATCAGCGCAGCGTCGGCCGCCGCGCAGAACAGGACGATAGGCCAGACATGCTCCCGTTTGAGCCCCTGGCGCAGCACGAACATGTTCTGGGCGCCGATGGCCATGATCAGGCCGGCGGAAAGGGCAAAACCCTTGGCGAAGGCGGGCAAAAGAGAGGGCATGAGAGAGCTGGTCATGCCGGCCTTGATGCGCGCGACTGCCGATGTAGTCTAGCTAAAGAAGCTAATCATGAATTAGGCAAGTTAATGCTGGACTATGCGTCCCTGGCGGCCGTCGCTGCCGTCGCCCGCGAGGGCAGTTTCGAGAAGGCCGCAGTGGCGCTCGGCGTCACGCCATCGGCTGTGTCTCAGCGTGTGAAGGGGTTGGAGGAACGGCTCGGCGCGATCCTGCTGACAAGGGGCGTTCCCTGTCGCCCGACCGAGATCGGCGCCAAGCTCTGCGCCCATGTCGAGCAGGTTCGGCTGCTCGAAGGCGAAGTCGTCCATGATCTGCCGGGACTGGCGGTTCAGGAGCCCGGCGCGACCACGGTCAGGGTCGCCGTCAATGCCGACAGCGTCAGCACCTGGTTTCCCCGGGCGGCGGCACAGTTCGCGGCGCAGACCGGTGCGATGCTCGACCTCGTCATGGATGATGAGGCCCATACGGCCGAGCGGCTACGCACGGGAGAGGTTCTGGCGGCTGTGACGGCCGATCCCGCCCCCGTTCCCGGTTGCAAGATCTATCCGCTCGGCGCCATCGACTATGTGGCGACGGCCAGCCCCGGCTTCATCAGCCGGTTCTTTCCCGACGGCGTCGATGCCGCGAGCCTTCAGGAAGCGCCGATGCTGCGCTTCGACCGTCGCGACGAGTTGCAGGCGCGCTGGGTGCGGCAGTCCTGGGGGACGCCGGTTTCGCCCCCCGTCCATTGGATACCCTCGACCCAGGGCATGCTGGACATGACGCTGGCCGGGTTGGGCTGGTCGATGACGCCGCTGCCGCTGGCAACGCCGCATCTCGATGCCGGTCGCCTGGTGGAGCTGCCGCCGCATCGGCCTATCTCCGTCACGCTGTACTGGCAGCGCACGCGCCTGGCCGCGCGACTGCTCGACCGGCTGACGCATTGCGTCCGGTCGATCAGCGCGCTCGAACTGGCCAGGGCCGGAAACGAAGGACGCGGGCCGGGCAGCTGCCCCGCCGAACGGCCCTAAAGCATCGGCCCGAAAAGTGGATCGCGGTTTTCGGTAAAGCCGATGCAAACACGGCATGATGATCCGACCGGCCGGCGGCGTTCGCGGCCTATCCCTCGATCAGGCCTGAGCGCATCAGCTTCTCATAGGCGGTGATGACATGCTCGGGGACGGGGTTCACGCCGTCCTCGCCATAGGCATAGCGCCGGCTGAGATAGCCGCGTGCACCCATCAGGATATGGACGATGACCTCCAGCTCTTCGTCGCTGTAGTCGCCGATCTTGCCGGGGCCGCGTGCGCGCTTGAGCAGCCGCACATAGGCCGCGGAGATATTGTCGAGATGCTGCTGGTAGCCGAGCGGCGCGAAAACCTCGGCCTCGTTCAGGATGCGCAGGAATTCAGGTGTATCCTGCAGGAATTCGAAGAAGGCGCGAAAGCGGGCGACCTCCTTCTCGAGCTCGGAGGCTGACGCCTCGATCTTCTCGCGGATGAAGTCGACCATGTGCTGGCCGATGACCGGCAGCAATTGCTCGAGCAGTTCCTGCCGGTTCTCGAAATGATTGTAGAAGGTTCCCTGCGCCACGCCCGCCAGGTCCGTGATGCGGGCCACCGAGGCCTCGGCATAGCCGTATTTGCCGACGACCTTCGCCGCGGCGCCGAACAGGCGGCGTTTGACGTCGTCATTCTTCTCGCTGCGGGTCAGCTTCGGGCGTTTTGCGCTGCTGCTCGCACGGGCTTGTGTCGTCATGCGGTCTCGTATCCGGGGCTCTTGGGCTGACGTGTGATCAAACTCGCAGATCGGGCTAGGATCGCAACTCGTCGCGGAGGACCCGCTTCAGGATCTTGCCCGATGGATTGCGCGGCAGGCTTTCCCGCAGGATCAGCTGGCGCGGGGCCTTGAAGGCGGCGAGCCGGCTGCGGCAATGGGCGGCGAGCGCATCGAGGGTGAGGGCGCTGCCGGGCTCGAGAACGACGAAGGCAACCGGCCTTTCGCCCCAGCGTTCGTCGGGCGCGCCGATCACCGCGACCTCGCGCACCTGCGGCAGCTCGAAGATGGCGCGCTCGACCTCCGAGGAGGCGATATTCTCGCCGCCGGAGATGATCATGTCCTTCATGCGGTCGGTCAGATAGAGGAAGCCGTCCGGGTCGAGATAGCCCATGTMGCCGCTGCGGAACCAGTCGCCGTAGAACGCGGCTTCGGTCTTGGCCGCATCGTTCCAGTAGCCGCTGGTGATCTTGGCGCCGCGCAGGCAGATCTCTCCGGTCGCGCCCGGCGGCAGGACCCTGCCGGCCTCGTCCCTGATCTGGATTTCGACATGGGCAAGCGCCCGGCCGACAGAGCCGATCTTCTCGATCTCGCGACCTGCCTCCATCAGCGTATCGCCGCTGCAGGTCTCCGTCAGGCCGTAGGCGTCGATATAGCGGGCATTGGGGAAGGCGGCGCTGAAGCTGCGGATGCGCGCCTCGGGCGTGCGCTCGCCACCGCCGATGACCCAGCGCAGGCTGGACAGATCCTGGCCTACCTCTTCCGTGGCTGCGAGCATCGCGCTCATCATCACGGGGGCGAGCCAGGCGCAGTTCAACCGTTCCCTGCCAATCGCCTGGAGCGCGGCAACCGGCGAGAACTCGCGCTGGATGCACAGGATGCCGCCGACCCAGAGCACGGCCAGGCCGGGCAGGTCGAAGGCTCCGACATGGTAGAGCGGCCCGACGACGAGAAGCCGGTCCTCCCGGGTGAGGCCAAGCGCCACGATATGGTCGCTGCATTTCCAGTAGAAATTCTCGTAGCTGTGCATCACGCCCTTGGGGCGGTCGGTGGTCCCCGACGTGTACATCAGCCGAAACAGGTCGGACGGCTTGCGCGGCACCGGATCGGCAGGCGCAGCCCCGGAGCCGAGCCGCGTGCTGTCGGCGCGCGCTGCCGCATCGACCAGGACGACCGGGCCGGCCTCGCGGGYCGAGGCTGCAAGCTCCTCATCGGCGATCAGCAGCCTGGCGCCGGAATCCTCGACGATGTAGCGCACCTCGTCGGCGGAGAGGCGGAAATTGATCGGCAGGAAGACGGCGCCGAGATGCCCGACCGCGATCGCCAGCTCGACGAAGGCGGCGCTGTTCTTCATCAGCACGGCAACGACATCGCCCGCCACGATGCCGCGCGCGGCAATCCAGCCGGCGCTCCGCGCGACCCGCCCGGCAAGCGCGCCATAGGAGATGCGGGCCTCGTCGAAGATGACAGCGGTACGGTCCGGCGTCCGGCTCGCGTGGTAGCGGACGAAGCTCGAGAGATTGATCATTCCACCCTCTTGGCAAAGCTCGCGAGGCCTCGCCATCTCCTTTTTCTGATTTATGACTCGTAATTCATTTTTCTCTTGACGTCACCCCGGCGGCTGCCGAATATCGCTGCAAGAAGCGCGTGCCGCACAGCGGCGCCGACAAGATGCCGCCTTCCGGATCAACCCGGAAAGGAAACGGCCAAAGGCCCCAGGGAGAAGCGTGATGACCAAAACACCGTCCTTGCCGATGAATCGGCGCGCCGTTCTGGCGCTGACGGCCGGAGCCGCCGGCGTGATGGCCGCGCCCTGGGTCGCCCGCGCCCAGGCCAAGGCCGTCAAGGTGGGCATGCCGACCATTTTGTCGGGGCGCGTCGCCCAGCTCGGCACATCCTCGCGCAATGCCGCGCAGATGGAGGTCGAGAAGGCCAATGCCGCCGGCGGGCTTGCCGGCCGGCCGATCGAGCTCGTGGTGCGCGACACCAAGGGGCAGCCGCAGGAGGCCGCCCGCGTCGCCCGCGAACTGGTCAATTCCGACGGCTGCGAGATCCTGATCGACGCGGAAGCCTCGACCGGCGCCTTCGCCGTCCATGAGGTGGCGCGCGATCTCGGCGTTCTCTGCATTCACAGCAATTCCGAAACCTCGTCCCTGACGGCCGATCCCAAGCTCAAACTGCCGAACGCCTTCCGTTGCGCGCGCCAGGGCATCCATGATTCCGTCGCGGGCGGAACCTATGCGGCCGAGATCGTCAATGCCAAGGGGCTGACGCGCTGGGCGACCTGCTCGCCGGACTACGCCTACGGCCGCGATACGACCGCCGAATTCGTGATGTATCTCAAGCGTTTCGCGCCCAAGGCCGAGGTCGTCGCGGAATCCTGGCCGAAGATCTTCCAGCCCGACTATACCGAGTCGATCACCAAGCTGCTGCAGGCCAAGCCGCAGGCGCTCTATTCCTGCCTCTGGGGCGGCGACCTGACCTCCTTCATCGACCAGGCCGGCATCTATGCGCTCTTCGCGCAGATGCAGTTCTTCGCGGTCAACATGGCCGATTACACGGCGCTGACCACGGTCAAGAACCTGCCGCCCGGCATCCATTCCGGCAATCGCTACATCAAGACCTTCCCGGCGACGCCCCAGAACGCCGCTTGGGGCGACGCCTATCGCGCGAAATATGGCGAGTACCCGACCAACTGGGCCTGGCAGAACGCCTTGGCGGTCAATTTCCTCGCCGCTGCCGCGAAGAAGGCGAATTCGGCCGACGGCAAGAAGCTGGCCGAGGTCCTGCGCGGCTTGACGATCGAGTCGCCCTTTGGCGCCGAGGGCAAGGTCACGATGCGGGCCGACGACCAGACGCTCGTCGACTATGCCGTCGGCTGGGGCACGACGATCGCCAAGGAGCCCTATGTTCCCGAGATGAAGAGCGTGTCCTGGCAGCGCATCTTCGAGCTCGAGGCCGAGTGGAAGAAGGACAAGGGCTTCGTCTGAAGCCCGTCCTGATCCGTCGGGGTCGACCCGACGCCTGCGTCCCATCAGATCCGGCCGCGCCCTGGCGCGCGGCCCGGCCCATTTCCTCCCGGCGAGCGCGCGATGGACCTCAACGCCCTGACGGACTGCCTGTCCTCGTCATCCTGCCTCGTGACGCAGGCGACGAGCGGCTTCATTATCGGGATGCTGCTCTTCCTCGTCGCGGTCGGGCTGACGCTGATCTTCGGCGTGATGAAGATCGTGAACTTCAGCCATGGCGCCTTCTACATGATCGGCGCCTATCTCGCGATGACGGTGTTCCAGGCGACGCAGAGCTATGCGCTCGCACTGCTCGGTGCCGCGGTCGGGACCTGCCTGATCGGGATCGTCATCGAGCGCTTCTTCATGCAGCGCATCTATGGCGGCAACGTCCTGATGCAGCTGCTCGTCTGCTACGCGCTGGTGCTGATCCTCGACGATCTCGTGCGGATCGTCTGGGGGCCGGAATTCCGCGCCATGGGCATGCCGCCGGCCTTCCAGGTGCCGCCGCTCTTCATCATGGGCGGGGTCGTTCCGCCCTTCTATCTGTTCCTGATCGCCGCGGCGCTGCTGATGGCGGGGGTGCTCGGCCTGGCCATCGCGAAGACGAGGATCGGCAAGACGATCCGTGCGGCTGCTCACAACCCGGCGATGGTCTCCGTGCTGGGCATCAATACCGGCCTGCTCTTCACGGCCCTGTTTGCGCTCGGCTGCCTGCTCGCGGGTCTCGCCGGCGGGCTTGCTGCGCCGGTCCGTTCGCTGACGCCGGGCATGGGCTTCTCGATCCTGATCGAGTCCTTCATCGTCACCGTGATCGGCGGCATGGGCTCGATCATGGGCGCGCTGGTCGGCGCGATCCTGATCGGGCTGATCAGGGCCTTTGGCGCGCTCGGCTTTCCGCTCTTCACCGAGGCTCTGATGTATCTTTGCATGGCGCTCGTCCTCATCGTGAAGCCGACCGGCCTGTTCGGACGCGAGGCGGCCTGAGATGACCCGCCCAGCCCTTCGCGACGCCGCGCTCGCCCTTGCCGGTTTCCTCGTCCTGGCCATCCTGCCGTTCATCACCAGCAGCAGCGCGCTGATCGATTTCGTCATCCGCTGCGCCGCGCTCGGCCTGTTTGCGACCTCGCTCAACCTGCTCGTCGGCTATGGCGGCATGGTCTCCTTCGGCCATGGCCTGTTCTTCGGCATGGGCGCCTACAGCTTCGGCATCCTGATGCAGCGCACCGGCATGCCGATCCCGCTCGCCGTCCTGCTGACGCTCTGCATCTCGGCGCTGGTCGCGCTCGTCGTCGGCGCGATCTGCGTGCGGCTGAAGGAGATCTATTTCGCCTTCGTGACGCTGGCCTTCCAGATGCTGATCCACAGCATGATCATCGCCTGGGTGCCGGTCACCGGTGGCGACCAGGGCCTGCGCGGCGGCATCCCGCGCCCGGCCTTCCTCGGCATCAACCTCTCCGACCAGAAGCAGCTCTATCTGTTCAGCGCCGCGCTGCTGGTGCTCGGGCTCCTGGCGATGCGGCACATCGTGTCCTCGCCCTTCGGCTATGCGCTGCGCATGGTCCGCGACAACGCCACCCGCGCTGGCTTTCTCGGCATCAATGTCTATCGCACGAGGCTGACCGCCTTCGTTCTCGCCGGCGCCTTCGCCAGCCTCGGCGGCGTGATCATGAGTCTGTTCGTCTCGGGCGCCTATCCCGAGTTCGCCTTCTGGACGATGTCGGGCGAGGCCGTCTTCATCGTCATGCTCGGCGGCACGGCAAACTTCCTCGGGCCGCTGGTCGGAACCGGAATCCTGCTGCTGCTGAACGATTTCGTCACGCGCACGGCCGAGCATCACGGGCTCGTGCTCGGCTCGGTCATCCTGCTCTTCGCGCTCGGCCTGCGCAAAGGCCTGCTGGATTTCGTGATGGAATGGCTGGCGGCGCGGCGCACGCGCGGTGCCGCCACGCCTGCTCCCGTCGCAGTGAAGGGGACGTCGACATGACCGAGAAGACCATCGCCGTCGTCACCGGGGGCGCAAGTGGCATCGGCGCCGCCTGCTGCCGCGAACTGGCCAAGCGCGGCGCCCGGATCGTGATCCTAGACCGCGACCTGGCGCTGGCGGAAAGCGTCGCCGCCGAGCTCGGCGGCCACGCCGTCCAGGGCGATGTCGGCGACGAGGAGGGGCTGCGGCGCGTGGCGGCGCGGATCKAGGCCGAGATCGGCCCGGTCGGCATTCTTGTCAACAGCGCCGGCGTGCTGCAGCCGCCCCTGCGGCCGACCGAGCTGCCGATGGCGGTCTGGGACCATGTCATCCATATCGACCAGCGCGGGACCTATCTGGCCTGCGTCGTCTTCGGGGCGGCGATGCTGACGCGTCGCGCCGGCAGCATCGTCAACATCGCCTCGATCACCGGCTCGCGCTCGGTCCCGCTTCACGCCTATGCGCCGGCCAAGGCCGCCGTCATCGCGATCACGCGCGGGCTCGCCGCCGAATGGGGACCAGCCCAGGTCCGCGTCAACAGCGTCTCGCCGGGCTATACCCGCACGCCGGCATTGCAGGCCGCGATCGACAAGGGTGAGCGCGACATCACCAACCTCGTCGGCAGCGCAGCGCTCGGCCGCCTGGTCGAGCCTGACGAGGTCGCGCGCGTCGTCGCCTTCCTGGCCTCGCCCGACGCGTCCGCGATCACGGGCATCGACGTTCCCGTCGATTGCGGCTGGCTCGCGGGCACCTCCTGGCACAGCTATGGCGGCTTCCGCGATCCGGGGAACGGCAGCGATGCTTGAGATCCGCAATCTGGTGAAGGCCTTTGGCGGGGTGCGCGCGACCGACGACGTCACGCTGACCTTCGAGACCGCCTCGCTGACCGCGATCATCGGGCCGAACGGCGCGGGAAAGAGCACCTTCTTCAACCAGCTCTCGGGGGCGATCCGGCCCGATAGCGGCGAGATCCGGCTCGATGGCCAGAACCTCGTCGGATTGAGCATCGGTGAGATCGTCCGGCGCGGGGTCGGGCGGGCCTTCCAGGTCGCGAGCATCTTCCCGTCGCTGACGGTCGAGGAAACCCTGCTGGCCGCGGTCTCCGCGCATCACCGCCACGCGGGCCGCCTCGGCACGCGTTTCCCGCTCGCCTCGACGCGCGCCCATGCCGGCCATTGCGTCGCGATGGTCGGGCTTCACGACAAGCGCCACATCCTCTCGGCCAATCTCTCGCATGGCGACCAGAAGCTGCTCGATATCGCGCTTGCCCTGGTGCTCGAGCCGCGCGTGCTCCTGCTCGACGAGCCGACCGCCGGCATGGGCCCCGAGGAACGCTGGCGCGTCATCGACAAGGTCCATGAGCTCTGGGAACGGCAGAAGATGACCGTGGTCTTCATCGAGCACGACATGGACATCGTCTTCAAGATCGCCCCGTCGATCCGCGTCCTGAGCTATGGCCGGGTTCTGGCGGAAGGCACGCCGCAGCAGATCCGGACCAATCCGGCCGTGATCGAGGCCTATCTCGGCAGCGAGCATGAGGTGGCGGCATGAGCGGCGGTTCCGTCACCAGCCCTGCGGTCATCGCGCTGTCCGGCGTCGACGTCTTCTATGGGGCGAGCCAGATCCTGTTCGGTGTCGGCTTTTCCGTCGAGCAGGGCCAGATCATGGCGCTGCTCGGCCGCAACGGCGCCGGCAAGAGCACGACGATGAAGGCGATCGCCGGTCTTGCCCCGCCGCGGCGCGGCAGCGTGCGCCTGAACGGCGCCGAGACGACGCGCCAGAAACCGCATCGCATCGCCTGCGCCGGGCTCGGCTTCGTGCCCGAGGACAGGCAGGTCTTTCCGCAGCACAGCGTCGAGGACAACCTGCTGATCGCCGCGAAGAAGGGCCCCGATGGGCGGGACGAGTGGAACCTCGAACGCATCTACGAGGTGTTCCCGCTGCTCGTGCCCCTGCGCCAGCGCATGGCCGGGCGCCTCTCAGGCGGCGAGCAGCAGATGCTCGCGATCGCCCGCATGCTGATGGGCAACCCCTCGGTGCTGCTTCTGGACGAGCCCAGCGAAGGCCTCGCGCCCATCATCGTGCAGCGCATCGGCGAGCTGATCCGCACGCTGCGCCAGACCGGCGTCACGATCCTGATCGCCGAGCAGAACATGCATTTCTGCCTCGGCCTCGCGACGGACGCGACCGTGATCGACAAGGGCCAGATCGTCTTCAAGGGCTCGATCGCGGCCCTGAAGGCGAATGACGACATCCGCCAGCGTTATCTCGCGCTCTGATCGCCCAGGAGATTGCTCGTGCCGACGCTCACCCGCGAGATCGCCCGTTTTGTCGTGCAGCTGCGCACGGAGACCCTGCCGCCCGAGGTTGTGGCCAAGGCCCGGTCCTGCCTCGTCAATGCGCTCGGCATGGCGGTCAATGGCTTCGATACGCCCTATGCGCCGGTGGCGCGCAAGGCCGCCCTGGCGCTCGATGGCGAGATCGCCCACGGGGCGACCCTGCTCGGCGATGGCAGGCGCAGCACGATCGGCGCTGCCTGCCTCGCCAATGCAGCGCTGTTCCATGGCCGGGCCCAGGAGGATACCTGCGGGGCGGCGCATTTCGGCACGATCCTGATCCCGATGCTGCTGGCGATGATCGAGGCCAGGGCCTATCCGCTTGCAAGGCTGCTTCCGGCGCTGGTCGCGGGCTACGAGGCTGGCGGCTTGCTGGAGCAGGCCTTCGCCGGCCGCACGACGCCGGCCGGGTTCCGCTCCTCCGCGACCTATGGCACCGTTGCGGCTGCGGCTGCGGCCGGCACGCTGATGGAGCTTGACGAGGCGACGCTCGCGGCAGCGCTGGCCAATGCCGTCTCGTTCACCGGMGGCGTCCTGCAATCCTTTGCCGACGGCACCGACGAATGGCGCTACCAGGTCGGCATCGTCGCCCGCAACGGCCTGGCCGCCGCCGAGCTTGCCGCGGCCGGCTCGGTCTCCGCGCCGCATGCCGTGGAGGGCAGGGCGGGGCTCGCGCGCAGCTTTGCCGGGGTGGAGGCGCCGGCCGGTCTCGCCGCCAGCCTCGGCCGCGACTGGGCGATCCTGCGCGTCACCTTCAAGCCCTTTCCGGTTTGCGCTTTCAACCAGACGCCGGTGACCGGTGCGCTCGCCCTGCGCGAGGTGCTGGCTAGCAGGCCGCTCGCGGCGGTGCGCGTGCGGATGAACCCCTATGAGACCGGTTATGCCGGCATGGATGCGACCGGCCCGTTCAGCTCGATTTCAGGCACGCTGATGAGCATTCCGTTCTGCATTGCCACGACCCTGGTCCACGGCGCGCCGAGCACGCGGCAGATGACGACCTATGACGATGCCGCGGTGAATGCGCTGGTCGAGAGGATCGCGCTCGTCACCGATCCCGGCGTGCCGGTGCTCAGCGCAGTGCTCGAGGCCGACACGCTGGACGGCGAGACCCTGATCCATGAACAGCGGATGACGCCCGCCGACTATGCCTTCGATCGCGCGACCTTGCGTGAATTGCTCGGTCGCATCGGCAGCGAGCAGGGGCTGCCGCGATCTCTGTTCGAGCGGATCGAGGCCGTCGTCGATGCCCTGCCGCATGGCGCCATCGCGGAGGTCGTCGGGCTCTTCTCGGAGATCGAAGGCCGGCGCCGGGCGGCGTAGCCCGGCGTGATCCACTTGGCGTGACCCGCTTCGCATCAACGTCCTGGCATCGAAGCAGTTGCATTCTCAAAAAATGAATTATGACTCATAAATCATTTTATGTTAAATGCGACTCCTGGTGATTGAGAGCTTCATGACAGAACCATTGGACCCTTCCGTCGCGCCGGCCGGCCACAACGCCGCCCACGGGTTGCTCGCGCTCTATCGTTCGCTGGTGCTGATCCGCTGCAGCGAAGAGCGGCTGAGCGCGATGTTCGCCGATGGCGAGGTGCCGGGTTTCATCCATCTGAGCATCGGCCAGGAGGCGGTGTCGGTTGGCGTCATGGCGGCCCTGACGGCGCAGGATACGATCGCCTCGACCCATCGCGGCCACGGCCATGCCATCGCCAAGGGGCTTTCGCTCGACGGGTTCTTTGCGGAACTGCTGGCCCGGGATACCGGGCTCTGCCGCGGCCGCGGCGGCTCGATGCATGTCGCCGACATGTCGGTCGGCATGCTTGGCGCCAACGGCATTGTCGGGGCCGGGCTCTCGATCGCGCTCGGCAGCGCGCTCGCGCATCGGACGCAGAAGAACGGCGCGATCGCGGTTGCCTTCTTCGGTGACGGGGCGCTGGCCGAGGGCCTCGTGCATGAATGCCTGAACATGGCGGCGCTCTGGCGGCTGCCCATGCTCTTCGTCTGCGAGAACAATGGCTGGGGCGAATTCCTGCCGACCTCGAAGCAGCTCTCCTTTGCATTGAAGGATCTGGCCGCCGCCTACCGGATCCCGCATGTCCTGGTCGACGGCAACGATGTCGCTGCCGTTGCCGAGGCCGCCGCGCGGATCGTGCCCGAGGTCCGGGCGGACGGCCCGCGCATCCTCGAATGCATGACGACGCGCGTGCGTGGCCATTTCGAGGGCGATGCCCAGAAATACCGTGATGCCGCCGACCTCGCTGCGCTGAGCGAACGCGACCCGCTGCGGATCACCGCGACGCAGCTGGTTGAGGCCGGCATCGCCGAGGACGCCTTGGCCAGCATCACCGAAGAGGTCAAGGCGCGCATTCATGCCGCGGTCGAGGCGGCGCGCGCGGCACCTGGCCCCGGTTTCGAGGCTGCGCTCGCGGATGTCTACACAGCGGCGCCAGCCGGGATGGAGGCACACTGATGCCGGAGCTTCGTTATCTCAAGGCGATCAACCTCGCCTTGGCCGACGCGATGGCGGCCGACCCCACCGTCATCCTGATCGGCGAGGATGTCTCCGAGGCCGGCGGCGCCTTCGGGGCCAGCCGCGGCCTGCGCGAGCGCTTCGGTGCCGAACGCATCGTCGATACGCCGATCTCCGAGGCCGCGATCGCGGGTGCCGCCGTGGGAGCCGCGCTCAGCGGCCTCAGGCCGGTCGTCGAGATCATGTTCATGGATTTCACCACGCTGGTCATGGACGCGATGGTGAACCAGGCAGCCAAGGCGCGCTTCATGTTCGGCGGCCAGAGCTCCGTGCCGATGGTGCTGCGCACGCCGCATGGCGGCGGCCTTGGCGCCGGCCCCCAGCATTCGCAATGCCTGGAGGCCTGGTTTGCCCATGTGCCGGGGCTGAAGGTCGTTTGCCCCTCCGACCCGGCCAGCGCCTATGGCCTGCTGCGCGCGGCGATCGCCGATCCCGACCCGGTCGTCTTCGTCGAGAACAAGGCGCTCTACGCCATGAAGGCCGACGTGCCGGCCGAGCTGCCGGTCATCCCGCTCGGCCAGGCGGCGACGCTGCGCGAGGGCAGGGATGTCAGCATCATTGCCTATGGCGCCGCCGTCCACACGGCCCTGGCCGCTGCCTCCCAGCTCGCGGGGGAGGGCGTCGAGGCCGAAATCCTGGACCTGCGCAGCATCCAGCCCTGGGACGAGCAGGCCGTCCTGCGCTCGCTCGCCAAAACCCATCGCCTCGTCGTGGTGCACGAGGCCGTCGAGGCCTTTGGCGTCGGCGCCGAGATCGTCGCCCGGATGGCCGATATCGGTTTCGACGAACTCGACGGGCCGATCGTACGGGTCGGCGCACCCTTCATGCCGGTGCCGTTCTCCAAGGGGTTGGAGACGGCCTACCTGCCTTCCGCCGAGCGGGTGGTGCAAGCCGTGCGCCGCACACTCGCCTGAGATCGAGAGGAACACCCGTGTCCGACAGCATTCTCTATGAGCGCCGTGACGCCACCGCCCTGATCACGATCAATCGGCCAGCGACGCTGAATGCGCTCGACATGGCGACGCTTGCGGCGCTCGACGAGGCCGTGGGCCGCGCCGGGGCCGATCCGCTGGTCAAGGTCGTCGTCCTGACCGGAGCCGGCGAGCGCGCCTTCGTCGCCGGCGGCGATATCGCCGATCTCGATAGCCGCCAGGGCCTGCCGCATTATCTCGAGCTCGGCGAGCGGCTGCACAGCGTCTTCCGCCGCATCGAGACGCTGGACAAGCCGACGATCGCCGCGGTGAACGGCTGGGCGCTGGGCGGCGGCACCGAATTGCTGCTCTGCCTCGATATTCGCCTTGCCGCGAGCTCGGCCAAGTTCGGCCTGCCCGAGATCAATCTGGGCCTGTTCCCCGGCGCAGGCGGCTCTCAGCGGCTGATCCGCCAGATCCCGCTGTGCCGGGCGAAGGAGCTGATGTTCACCGGCGGCCGCATCGATGCGGCCGAGGCGGAGCGGCTCGGCTTGATCAACCGCGTAGTGCCCGATGCCGAACTGCTCGACCAGGCGCTGGCGCTTGCGGCCAGCATCGCGACCAAATCCCCGCTCGTCCTGAAACTCCTGAAGCGCACGCTCAATGACGGTGCGGATATGCCGCTGCCCTCGGCGCTGCGCCATGAGCAGGCGATGATCGGCCTCGTGCTCGATTCCGCCGACGCACATGAAGGCTGCCAGGCCTTCCTGCAGAAGCGCCAAGCCAGCTTCCGGGGCGTGTGACCATGTCGAGCGCCGCCCCCATCGTGATGCCCAAGCTCGGCCTGACCATGACCGAGGGCCTGCTCGCGTCCTGGCGCGTCGGTCCGGGCGACAGGGTTGCGGCCGGCGACATCCTGTTCATCGTCGAGACCGAGAAGATCGCGACCGAGATCGAGGCCCAGCAGGCCGGCAGCATCGGCGAAATCCTGATCCCGGAAGGCGAGACGGTCCCTGTCGGCGCCGTGCTCGCAACCTGGGCCGGCGCGGCCCCGGCTGCCGGGGTGCAGAAGGCCGCAGCTCCGGAGATGACCGCGGCCAAGCCGGCACCGGAACCGGTGTCCGTGCCGGCGCCAGTTGCGGGGGATCGCGTGATCGCGACGCCGCTGGCGCGGCGCATCGCCCGCCGGCATGGCCTGGACCTGGCCTTGGTCGCAGGCTCCGGCCCGCGCGGCAGGATCAAGCAGGCCGATGTCCAGGCGGCTCTGGCAGCGACCATCGCACCGACCGAGGCGAACGCCCGACCGACTCCGGCCGTGCGAGCGACGTCCGACCGGCGACGCCCCGCCAGCACCATGGAAAGGATCGTCGCGCGCCGGCTGACCCTGTCCAAGCAGACGATCCCGCATTTCTACGTTCATGCCGAGGCCGATATCTCGCGGCTGCTGGACCTGCGCGAGGAATTGAACGGCAGCGGCGGGCAGACCCGCCTGAGCATCACGCATTTCATCATGGCGGCGGTGGGCCGGGCCCTGGTCGAGATGCCGGCCTGCAACCTGCTCTGGGCCGAGGACGAGATCATCGAGCTCGCCAGTCCGGATGTCGGGCTCGCGGTCGACAGCGAACGGGGCCTGCTCGTGCCGGTGCTTCGTGAGGCCGGCCACCTAAGCCTGGATGCGGTCGCTGACGGGTGCGGCGATCTCGTTGCCCGCGCCCGCTCCGGACGCCTCGCGAGCGCCGAGCTCGAAGGCGGCGCCATCTCTGTCTCCAATGTCGGCATGTTCGGCGCCTCGCATCTCGTGCCGATCATCAATCCCGGCCAGTCGGCCATTCTCGGCGTCGCGGCGCAGAAGCCGGTCTTCCGGCCGGATGCGAATGGCCTGCCGAGCCTGCGGCGCGAAATCGGTCTGGTTCTCTCCTGCGACCACCGCGTGCTCGACGGCGTGCGGGCGGCGCGCTTCCTCGATCACATCGTCAACACCCTTGAAAACCCGTTGCGGCTGCTGCGCCAGCGCGCGGCGGAGCGGAGGCCAGCATGAATTTCGACCGCAGCGACGAGCAACAGATGCTGGCGGAAACCGCGCGGCGGGTCGGCGAAAAGTTCGGCCTGGACTACTGGCGCGAGCTCGACGCGAAGAAGGAATTTCCCAGCGCCGTCTGGCGCGAGATCTGCGCGGCCGGGCTCTGCGGCATCGCGATCCCGGAGGAATATGGTGGCGCCGGGCTCGGCATGGCCGAAGTCGCGATCGCGGTCGAGAACCTTTGCGCGGCGGCCGGCGGGTCGACGCTGAGCCAGATGT
This sequence comes from Allobosea sp. 05T439, assembly GCF_056396005.1. Lineage (NCBI taxonomy): Bacteria > Pseudomonadati > Pseudomonadota > Alphaproteobacteria > Hyphomicrobiales > Alloboseaceae > Allobosea > Allobosea sp. 05T439. The sequence continues at coordinate 39,125 of NZ_JBFTKP010000022.1, forward strand.
TCATGTGCAATCCGGTCTTTGGCGGGGTGACCATCAGCCGCTTCGGCACCGAGGCGATGAAGCGCGAGCTCTTGCCGGCGCTGGTGGCGGGCGACGCGCTGTTCGCGATGGCGCTGACCGAGCCGGATGCCGGTACGAATTCGCTCGCGCTCAAGACATTCGCCCGCACTGACGGCAATGGCTGGCGCCTCAACGGCCAGAAGATCTGGATCACCGCGGTGCCCCAGGCCACGAAGATGCTGGTCGTCGCGCGCACCCGCAAGCTCGAGGAGGTCAGCCGCAAGACCGACGGCATCAGTCTCTTCCTCATCGATGTCGACAGGGCGGGGCTGACCCATCAGGCGATCGAGAAGGTCGGCACCAACACCTTGCCCTCCAGCGCCGTGTTCTTCGAGGATGTGCGCGTCGAGGGGCATGAGCTCGTCGGCACGCTCGATGGCGGCTTTCGCGAATTGCTCGACGTGCTGAACACCGAGCGCATCGTCACCACGGCCGGGCTGGTCGGCACGGCCGAACTCGCGATCCGGCTTGCAGCCGACTATGCCCGCGAACGCAAGATCTTCAACGGCGCGGCGATCGGCTCCTATCAGGGCATCCAGTTCCCACTCGCCGAGGCGCATATCCAGCTGGAATGCGCCAGGCTGATGAACCAGAAGGCGGCGGCGCTCTACGACCAGGGCAAGCCCTATGGCAGCGAGGCCAATATGGCGAAATGGCTTGCCGGCCACGCCGCGGGGCTGGCGACGGACCGCGCCATCCAGACCCTCGGCGGCATGGGTTATGCGAAGGAATACCATGTCGAGCGGCTCTGGCGCGACGCGCGCCTGTTCCGCGTCGCTCCGGTCTCGGAGGAGATGATCCTCAACTATGTCGCCCAGCATGACCTGGGGCTGCCGCGCTCCTACTAGGGCATCGGCCCGAAAAGTGGATTGCGGTTCTCGGGAAAGCCGATGCCATCACAAAGGGTTAGATCATCGGACCGGATACGATTTCCCTGTCTGATGATCTAGGTGTGAGCTCTCAATAGGTTGTCCATCCGGTCCCGAGCGAGGAAGCTGAGGTTGCGAAGCTTCAGTCTCCATCGAAGGAGGACCGGATGAACATCCACAAGAATGCCCGTCTGACGCAGTTGGGTCGAGAGCGGATCGTGCGCATGGCGGCGGCAGGCACGGCCTCTGGCGTGATCGCCAAGGCGGCCGGCGTCAGCCTCAAGACCGTCCATAAATGGATCGCCCGCTTCGCCGCCGAGGGCATGGCCGGGCTGGCGGACCGCTCGTCGCGTCCGCACCGGCTGCATCGCCCGACGCCGGCAGGCCAGGTCGAGCAGATCATCGCACTGCGGCGCCAGCGGCTGAGCGGCCACTCAGAGCGCAGAGCCGAAGAGCTGCCGCGCTGGCTCCATCACTACAACTGGCATCGCCCCCACGGCGGAATCCAGGCCAAGACACCCATCAGCAGACTCGCTCGCGACGAGGACAACCTGTTGACGCTCCACATCTAGGGGCGCTGAGCACCGATGCGATGCGGGCTGTCCGGCCAGCACCGGCAGCCGGGGAGCCACGCCCGAACAGGATTTGAGGAGATGCGAACGCCGCCGGCAGGCCCCCCGTCGGGTTCATTCGTTCTGACGATGCCGTTGCCGCAGCGGCAACGCAGAATGCGGCAGAACTCGGTCAACAATGGGGGCAATGTTGGAAGCGATCGGGCGCCGACGTTCAGAAGGTTCGCCTTCTCATGCCGTGCGGTCCATTCCAGGTGATGGGAGGCCGCAGGACGCAACGACCGTCCGAAACAGCATCTTGGACGATGTGGCCTGGGCAGGGGCATCGGCGCGCGCCCTCGACAGGGACGGCCCCACCAGCCATCCCTTCGCAGAGATGAGCGACGATTTTTCGGACGCACCGGCGTTCGAACATCTGGAACGGGTTGTCCAGAAGCACGCAGACAAGATCGCGCTCAGTGACGGCACGACATCGCTGACCTTTCTGCGGTTGTTGCACGCGGTTCAGATCCTCGCCGCCGTCATCGCCGATGCGGTCCCGCCCGGAGAGACGGTCGGACTGCTTCTCGGCAACGCCCTCTGGTACCCGGTGGCCATGCTGGCTGCCATGCGCGCCGGCAGGCCCGCGGTGCCGCTCAATCCGCGGGACCCGGTGCCGCGCCTGGCGGCCATTGCGGCGGATGCGCGCCTAAAGGCCATCGTGAGGGTCGGCCCTGGCGAACCGCAGGACTGGCCGGATGCGGTGCCGCTGCAATGGATCGACCCGGCAAAATGTCTCGCGGAGGCGCCGCCTGGCAGGGTCCCGCTGTCGCAATCCGAGATCTCCGTCGATGCGCCGGCCATCGTTCTCTACACATCGGGCAGCACCGGAACGCCAAAGGGCGTGGTCAACAGCCAACGCGCGCTCCTCCAGCGTGTTCAGCAATATGTAAACGCCGGCCATATCGGCCCCGATGATGTCTTCATGCCGCTGACCGGGCCTGCGACCATCGCGGGATGCCGGGAAATGATGACGCCGATGCTCTGCGGCGCGACATTGTATCTGCTGGATGTCGAGAGCGCCGGCATTCGCGCCGTTCGCGAGCATTTCCAGACCTGGCAGGTGACGGTCGCCTATCTCGTGCCTGCCTTGTTGCGCGTCTTGATGAATGGCGCCCAGCCCGACACGTTTGCCTCGCTCCGCGTGGTGCGGGTCGGCGGCGAAAGGGTGCTCTGGGCCGATATCGATCGCCTCCGCGCGGCGGTGCCGGAGACCTGCTTCATCCAGATCAGCTATTTGTCGACCGAGAGTACGGGAACACAGTGGTTCCTGCCGAGGGACTATCCGGAACAGGGTGCAACGGTTCCGGTCGGTTTCGTCCTGCCCGGCGTTGATTATGCCGTGGTCGACGAGAACGGAGATCCGGTCGCTCCAGGGCAGGAGGGCGAGCTGCTGCTCCGCAGCAGCTACGTCGCCCTTGGATACTGGGAACGCGGCAGAAATCTCCCGCTTCAGGCGGGCCTGCCCGATCCGCAGCTTCGGCTCTTCGCAACGGGCGATCTCGTCACAGTGGACGAAACCGGCTTGATGCGGGTCGTTGGACGCAAAGGGCGCCAGATCAAGATCAATGGACGGCGCGTCGAGCCGGCCGAACTCGAACTTGTCCTGCGGCGCGCGCCCGGCATCCGCGATGCCGTCGCGGTCGTGACGGACGGAAACGAACTGGTGGCCTTTGTCGTTCCCGCCGAACAGGCGGGCACGGACCTGATTCCAGAATTGCGCGCGCTGATCAGGCGGTCGCTGCCGGCCGCCGTCCATCCGACGCGGCTGCATAGTCTTGCCGAATTGCCACGGCTTCGGGGCGGGAAGATCGACAGTATCCGGCTGCGGGAGCTGGATGGCGGGCTGCGCCCGCCCAAGGACAACGATGACGCTCCGGAATCCCGACAAATGGGAAACCCTCATGCTGTCGAGGCGGTGGTCGGGACCCTTTGGGAACGGATACTCCAGGGCAAGGGAGCGGCAGGCAGCCGCTGGGATGAAGCGGGTGGCGATTCCCTGAAGTTGCTGCAATTCGTCATGGAACTCGAGGAGGCGCTTGGGCGGGAACTCGATCTGGACCTGTTCACCATCGACATGAGTTTTGCCGATATCGTCAGGGCAGCGTCCGGCGACGAGGCGACGAGACATCCGCCTGCCCCCTCCGACACGCGGCCCGTCCTGTTCATCGTGCCGGGATCGATCGGCTACGGCCCTAGCCTTGCGGCCTTCGGGCTGGAGATGGGCAAGGTCGCCCGGATTGTCGCCGTGCGCTACGAGAACCTGAAGGACCTGCTGGCCGGACAGGGAACGATACCCCGGATGGTCGATGCCGTTGTCGACCAGATCAACCATGCCCAGCCCGAGGGCAATGTGAAGCTCATCGGCTATTCCCTGGGCGGCGGCGTCGCCTTCGAGGTTGCTTCCACGCTCGTCGCGGCGGGCCGGTCGGTCACCTTCCTGGGAATCCTCGACACCAATATCGGCGCCGGGCATCACAGCTACGCTGAGACCCTGGCCCGCACGGCGCAGCGCATCCGGGCGCACCGGGTGACCATCGATCGCATGATGTTGCGGGCCGTCGCCAAGATCTTTGCCCGTTTCGGCGCAGAGGCCCAGCTCGCCAGCGGCATCGAGCGCTTGAAATGGGAGATCCTCGCCCGGCCACGTTTCATTCTGCGCCTCGAGCTCGAGGAGGTGCTGCGCATGCGCGCCTTCGACCACTGGCTCCGCCAGCCGAAAACCGCGCTGCCGATAGCCGCCACCCTGTTTCGATGCCGACGGCCCGGCGTTCCGTTAGATCTGGGCTGGGGCGAGCTCTTCACCGATCTGAACGTGGTCCCGATCGTCGGCGGGCATCTCGATATGCTGATTGAACCGCACCTCGGCCATAACCGCCCCTTGATCGAGCACGCCTTCCTGGCGAGCGGCGGATAGGGCAACCTCCGGTGGACGTTTCCCTCGGCAGCGGCGACGCTCTCAAGGTATCGGCGCAGGCGAGGCATCCCGGCCTCATGTGGCGCTGGCCGACGATGCGACCCAGCACCATCGCAGCCGTGCCGGAGATGGCGCCGGTCTCGGCCAGATCGGTGCCGTAGAGCATGAGGCGCAGCCTGATGCCGGGCGCAACCACATAGCTGTTCGCTGCGATGGTCACGAGCCGCCGCGTCTGTGCCGGATCGAAATCCTGTACCATGCAGGGATTGCCGACCTCGCGGACCGCTGTGCGTTCGTGCTCGACGCCCTGCGGGTTGCCTGACTGACGCGACCGGGCATTCCAACGAAAGGATCAAACCATGTCACTCAAGGATATTCTTCCGGGCAAGCTCGGCTTCGGCGCCGCCCCGCTTGGAAACATGTTCCGCGACATTCCCGAGCAGGAGGCGCTCGCAACGGTCGAGGCTGCCTGGAAGGACGGCATCCGCTATTTCGACAACGCTCCCTTTTACGGGGCCGGCCTCGCCGAAATCCGCATGGGCGAGGCGCTCAATGGCCGGCCGCGCGACGAATACGTCATCAGCACCAAGGTCGGCCGCGTCATCCTCGACKAGATCGAGGATGTCAGTGCGCGAGATCTCGGCGAGAAGGGCGAGGTCTTCAAGCATGGCCGCCCCAACAGGATCGTGAACGACTATTCCGAGGCCGCAACTTTGCGGTCCATCGAGGACAGCCTGAAGCGACTGAAGACCGATCGTATCGAGATCGCCTGGGTCCATGATGTCGCCCAGGATTTCTACGGCGACGAATGGCTCGGCGTGTTCGAGGCGTCGCGCAAGGGCGCCTTCAGGGCCCTCGACCGGCTGCGCGACGAAGGCGTGATCAAGGGCTGGGGCCTCGGTGTCAACCGGGTGGAGCCGATCGAGCTGCTGCTCGGGCTCGACGGTCCGCGCCCAGACGGCTTCCTGCTGGCGGGACGCTACACGCTGCTCGACCATGCRCGCGCCCTCCAGCGCGTGATGCCGCTGGTCACCGAGCGCGGGCTCGGCATCGTCGTCGGCGGCCCCTACAGCTCCGGTGCCTTGGTCGGCGGCCCGAACTTCGAATACGCACCGATGACGACGGAGATCCGCGCCAAGGTCGCGCGCATCAAGGCCATCGCCGACCGCCACGGCGTCAGCATGAAGGCGGCCGGCCTGCAGTTTTCGCTCGCCAATCCCGCGGTCGCTGCGGTGATCCCCGGCGCCAGCCAGCCGAGCCGCATCGCCGAAGACCGGGCTGCGCTGCAGGAGGTGGTGCCTGCCGCGTTCTGGCGGGAGCTGCGGGAGGCCGGGCTGGTCCATCCCGACGCGCCCTTGCCCGGCGCGTAGCATGTCAGGCAGCTGACGGCTGCCGTCTCGCCGGATGAAAAATCGAAGGCATGCAAACACAAGAGGTTAGGTCATCGCACCGGATCCGATTTCCTGTCCGGTGAACTATTCCGTGACCTTGATATCCAGTTCGCGGATCAGCCGGCCGAAACGCTCGATGTCTCCGGTGACCAGGCGCGCCATGTCCTGGGGGAGCCGGGAGCGGGGTCGAGCCCGCTGGCCGCGAGCCTTGTCGCGATTTCGGGAGCCATGATCGCGCGCGCGGCCGCCGCATTCAGGCGCGCGACGATCGGCGCTGGAGTCCCGGCGGGGGCAACGAGGCCGAAGAAATTCGGGATCAGCGGATCATCGGAGAGGCCGAGTTCCGTCATCGTCGGCACCTCGCTCATGTCGCGCAGCCGCCGCTCGTTCCCGACGGCGAGCGCCTTCAGCTTTCCGTCCTGCATCAGGGAGAGCGCGGCCGGCGGCGTGGAGATGGTCAGCGCGACTTCGCCCGTCGCCACCGCCGTGACGGCGGGCGGCGCACCGCGATAGGGCACATGCACCATCCTGACGCCGAGCCTGCGTGCCAGCGCCTCGATGTTGAGATGGGCCATGCTGCCCTTGCCGAAGCTGGCATAGGGCAGCTCGCGCTGCTTCGCGAGGGCGACGAACTCGGCGAAACTGCCGACGCCGAGCCCGGGATTTACGACCAGCACATAGGGGCCCGTCGCGACCACCCCGACATAGGCGAAGTCCCGTTTGCCATCGAGAGCCTGCTGCGGCATCAGGATCGGATTGATGCCAAAGACCTCGCGCGGCGCCATCAGCAGTGTGTAGCCGTCAGGCTCTGCCCGCGCGACGGCCGCTGCCCCGACCATGCCGTTGGCGCCGGCCCGGTTCTCGACGACGACCGGCTGGCCGAATTCGAGGCGCAGTTTCTCGGCGACGAGCCGCGCGGCAAGATCGACCGCGCCTCCGGCCGGGTAGGGCACGATCAGCAGGATCTGCCTGGTGGGATAGCCGGTCTGGCTCTGGGCGAGCGCCGGCAGGGCGAGAGAGCCCGCACCGAGGAGAGCCAGGGCGGCGCGGCGAGACATCGGCTCGGACATGGTGACCTCCCATCCAGTTGTTCAGGGTCGTTGGGTCGGTGCTCAGAAGGGCCCGGGCGCGTCGACATGCCGGGTCCATTGCTCCCAGGCGCGGTCCATGGCGAAGGGCTTCAGGTTGAATTCGGCGGCAGAGAGCGCTTCGGCGGTCGTCAGTCGGCGAACCGCGCCGAGCTGGGCGGCCTTCAACTGCACCTCGGCATTGCGAGCGCCGTAGATCGCCCGAAAGGTCACCTCCCGGAGCGAGCGGCCCGCGACGGTGGCGCCGTGGCCGCGCATCAGCACGGTCCAGTTTGCCCCAAGGGCACGCGCAAGCGAATCCCCCTGCGCCTGCGTCGAGACGATCAGGTTCGTGTCGCCGAACTCGTCCTGGCTGTCCCAGAGCGGCACGGTCGCGCCCATGGTCGCGCCCAGATGGAAGACGGGAACGAGTTCGGCATCGCTCGTGCAGAACGGCATCATCGCCGGCGCATGGTGGTGGCAGATGGCCTGCACATCCGGGCGTGCGCGGTAGATCGCGCCATGGATGCTGCGTTCGGCGAAGATGCGGGCCTGCGTCACCGAGACGAGGGCATCCTCGCGGTCGAAGACCAGCACATCCTCGGGCGCCACCAGCTCGGCCGCGCGGGTTCTGGGCATCAGGTAATGATCGCTGCGATCGGGATGGCGCGCCGAGACATGTCCAAAACTGTCGACGATGCCTTCGCGGGCGAGGATGCGGCTCGCGAGAACGATCTCGGCGACCACCGCATCAAGCTCCCGGGTGCCCTGTGGGAGCGGAGCCTCGCTGGCTCCGGCAGGCGCGTTCGACAGCATGGGACGCCCTCGATTGAAATGCGCGGATCTGCGCCGTCGCGGCAGGGTCACTCATTCTGCCGGACGAAATCCAATGCGAAGCGCTTAGGTCAGCGCTAAGCGTTTTGTTGTGGCTCGGCGGCCGGTAGCGGGTGCCCCAACCCGATCACCGCCGCCGACAGCGTCGTCATCGCCGCAGCAACGGCGTCGCGGATGATCGGGAGCGCGGCAAGCTGCCCGGCCTTGCGGGAGCCCGCGAGGTAGAGCGTGCGCCTGAGCACCGGTGCAATGATCGGGCGGGCCGACAAGGTTCCGGCCGCGACCTCCGCGAGCACGGTGCCATAGGGCAGGATGCCGGCCGCAGGCCCGCGCGCGACCAGCGTCTTGATGCCGGAAATCGAACGGACCTCGTGTTCGAGCCGGAGGACGAGCCCGTGTTCGGTGGCGGTCTTCTCGACGAGGGAGCGCACGCCATCGCGCGGCTCCGGCAGGATGAGAGGATGGGCGAGAGCCTCGGTGAAGCTGATGGGGGCCGTGTCCCGGTCTCCCGTCGCGGTGACGAGGACGAGGTCTTCCTGGTAGAGGGCGCGCCTCCAGCAGCCCGGTGCGTCCGGAACCTCATAGGCCAGGATCAGGTCGAGCTCGGCCCGATGCAGGCTGTCGACCAGGAGATGGCTCATCTCTTCGGTCAGGCTGACGGCAAGGTGAGGCGCGCGCTCCGAGATCCGTAACAGCAGCTCCGGCCCGATGATCTGCATCAGGCTCGGGGTCAGGCCGAAGCGCACGGCCTCGCGTGCGTCCTCGCGCAGTTCACGGCGCGTCAGCGCGACGAGGTCGAGGATCTCGACGGCGCGCCGGAACAGCTTTTCGCCGGCGGCGGTTGGGGAGACGCCGCGCGAATGGCGCGTCAGCAGCGTGACGCCGAGGCCTTCCTCGAGCTGCTTGATCTGCATGCCGAGCGCCGGTTGCGCGATCCGCAGCTCATCGGCCGCGCGCGTCATATTGGCGGCCTCAACCACACGGACGAAATAGGTGAGTTGGCGGAGGTTCAACGCCCGCTCCGGGATCGGCTGCTTCGGACGGCGAACCCTGCCACGAAGGCGCTTGCTCTGACGAGTCTGCCGCGCTCGAGCGGCGGCCTGGGCGAACCGCAGGAATCTGATCGAGATCAAGGCGGGGAGGGCCTGTCTGCGGCATCAGCTCGGCATGAGCTTGCTCGCCTTCATCGCGGTCTGTGCCTCGCTTCTGGCGACGCCGGGACCGACCAATACGCTTCTCGCGACCTCCGGCGCGGAGATCGGCTGGCGCCGGTCCGCCGCCCTGCTTGCAGCCGAGCTCCTCGGCTATCTCCTGGCGATCGCCATCCTGCGCCTGGCCCTGGGACCGTTAATCGCATCCCGGCCGATCGTCGCAACGGCGCTCCAGGCAGGCGTTGCGCTCTATCTGGTCTACCTGGCAACGGCGCTCTGGCAGCGCAGCAGCCTGCCTCTCGCTCACGGCCGTTCGATCACCTTCGCCCGCGTGTTCCTGACGACGCTGCTCAATCCGAAAGGGCTCATCTTCGCCTCCACCCTTCTGCCCCCGGCAGGGTTCCCGGCGCTGCTGCCGTGGCTCGCCCTGCTGTCGGCGGAGATCGTCGCGATCGGCTTCGGCTGGGTGCTGCTTGGCAGCACGTTGCAGCGCAGTCTGCAGGACCCGGCCAGGGCCAGGATCGGCTATCGCGCCAGCGCAGCCGTGCTTGGCCTGCTGGCAAGCATGATGGCCGCGCGGACTCTGGTTTCGCTCTGACGGGCCCCGTCCGCTCTCGGACCGTGCCCCCCTCAGGCGTTCGCGACCCAGCCGCGCCAGGTGAAGGCTGCGTAGAACAGGCTGACATTGGCAAAGCCGCCGGCCCGCAGGATCTCCTCGTCCTGTTCGGGGCAGAAGCTTTGCAGGCTGGCCGCGACGGCCGCGCGGGCGCGCTGCACCTGCTCGGGATCGGCGCCGGACGCGATCGGGTAGGCGGCATAGCGATCGAGCCAGGTTTCGCGTTCGTCGGCGCCCTGGGGAAAGCTCGCATGTGCAGCGACGAAGGGCGCGCCGGGGCGAAGCCGGGCGTGGATCTCGCGCACCGTCCGTTCGCGCTCGGGCGCGGCGAGGAAATGCAGCGTCAACAGGCAGGTCGCCGCGTCAAAGGGGCCGGCCGGCGCATCGTCGATATAGCCTTCGACCAGCGTGACCCTATCCATCAGCGGCCCCAGCGTGCGTTCGGCGAGGCGCAGCATCGCGGCTGCCGGATCGACCCCGACGAAGCTCCAGCCGGGATGCGCCTCTGCAAGCGCGCGGATCTCGCTGCCGCCGCCCGCCCCGAGCACCAGCACCTTCGCGTCGTCGGGGGCGCTTTCTGCCAGCAGCAGGCCGGTCATCCGGTGCAGCGCGTCGAGACCGGGCACGAAACGCCGCGGCCCCTCTGCATAGCGCGAGACGGCTTCGGGATCGGAAAAATTCCTGAGGAAGGGCTCTTCGCGAGCCGCGCGTTCAGTCGACACAGGTGGATCCTTCGGGCTGGAGCCGCGCGCGTTGCGCCAGGCGTTGCCGGAAATCCGCGCTCAAGGCTGCCAGCGTCACGGTCTCGAGCGAGGCCAGCAACAGCGCCTGCGCCTCGCGCAAGCTGCCATCAAGCGCCGCATTGACCGCCTGCTCGACGGCGCAAGCCGGCGCCTCGCTGCGGTTGCCGATGGCGAAGAGGGCGGGCGAGCCGATGCCGTCATAGATGTCGCGCAAGGTAATCTCGGCGAGGTCTCGGGCGATTGTCCAACCGCCGCCATGACCCTTCTCGGAACGGACATAGCCCTGGTCGCGCAAGCCCGACATGACCCGCCGGATCACCACGGGATTGGTCCGCATCATCCGCGCCAGCGCTTCCGAGGTCACGGGGCTGTTCTGGTCCGCCATGTGCAGCAGCACGTGCAGCACCCCGGACAAACGACTGTCGCGATTCATGTAACTTCATATGTTGCGTGATTGAGGCGGCGTCAAGAGCCTCCGCGTGGACAGGGCAGGGGCGCCGTCCTGACGGCTATGCCGTCGCCGGGGATAGAGCGGCGACCGACCGCTGCGGGGAAACGAGAAGCTCAGAGGCGTCAACTGCGGCATCGTGGCCGGCTATGGCGCTGGCCCGGCGCAGCAGAAGGTCGTAAGGCAGTCGGGCCGCTCGCTCCTGGCCTGCTTGGTCAGACCTGCGGCATCCAAGGTCGAGCTCCCCGCGTGAGCTCCCGACGGAAGACGGCTCCGCAGTGATGCGGGGCCGTTTTCGTTTGGGGGCGCGCGCTGACCTGCCTGTCAGGCTTCTCGCACCTGCCGATAGCCCGCCGCCTTCGCCAATGTGATGAACTTGCGATCGAACGTCGCGAAACCCTCGCAATGGGCCGACTTGCAGAGATGCAGGGCATCGGCGAAGTCCATGCCGCGCTCAGTCAGATCCAAGGCAGCAGCGACCACCGCGCCGTCTTCGACCGTCACTGTGGGAAGGCCGGCAAAGGCTCTCAAGGCCCGGGTGATATCGGCCGCATCATACTCATAGGCGCTGCGCAGCACCCATTCGACCTCGAGCATCACGGTTTGCGCGACGAAAACCGGCTGTCCGTCGATCAGAATGCGCGCGCGCTCTGATTGCCGGGGATGGTCGCCCGTCAGGTAGCGAACGATCAGATTGGTATCAATCGCGAGCATGCCGGCGCTTTGCCTCAGCCAGAACACTCGCCGCCATCTCTTCCAGCGTCTTCGCCCTGCCGACAGGCGGGAGAACGCCAAAGACGTCCTGAGGCTGGGTCTCCGCAAAGGCAGGAGCCGGCTTCAGCAGCACGCCATCGAGTGTCTCTTCGACGATGAGGCGCGTTCCGGCCCCCCATTCGCGCCGCTGGCGAATGGAGCTGGGCAGAATGACCTGGCCCTTCGTGGAGACCGTCGTTGTCAATTTCGGCGCGCTTGCCATGGTGTCCAAATGCCGTGGGTAAGACGATGGTAAGATAATGCCGCATGGGCTGGCCTTCAAGCGGGATCGAGCCGCGGCGGGGATCCGGCATCCCCAAGCTGCGCCCGCCGCGCCAGCGCGACGCAGCGTCTCTGGATCTGCGCCGGACACGACCCGGTATCGCAATGGCCGGCGGGGCTACAATGGGCAAAACCCCCTTGCGAGCCTCAGCCGCGCCGCGCCGCCTCGATCGCGGCGACATCGATCTTTTTCATGGTCATCATCGCGGTGAAGGCGCGCTTTGCTTCCTCGCCGCCGGCCGCCATGGCCTCGGTCAGCACGCGCGGCGTGATCTGCCAGGAGATGCCCCATTTGTCCCGGCACCAGCCGCAGGCGCTTTCCTGCCCGCCATTGCCGACGATCGCGTTCCAGTCGCGGTCGGTTTCCTGCTGGTCGTCGGTGGCGATCTGGAACGAGAAGGCTTCGTTATGCTTGAAGGCGGGCCCGCCATTCAGGCCGAGGCAAGGGATGCCGGCGACGGTGAAGTCGACCGTCAGCACGTCGCCCGCCTTGCCGGAGGGGAAATCGGTCGGGGCGCGGCGGACGGCCCCCACCGCGCTGTCCGGAAAGGTCTCGGCGTAGAAGCGGGCGGCCGCTTCCGCGTCCTTGTCGTACCAGAGGCAGATCGTGTTCTTGGCGATCGTCACGGCTTGTCCTTTCGCTGTTTACGGCCAGTTCCGGCCTGGTTTCCACGCAGACGAAGGCGGTTCACGGTTCGTCAAAAGTCCCCCACGACCTTGGAATGCCCTGGCCCCATCGGGGTTCCGCCAGCAGGGCAGGAAAGACTATGGCGGCATCAGAGCCGCCTTAGGCCCTCAGCCCGGCAGCGCATTCTTGTAGATCTTGCCGTCCTTCATGATCACGACGAAAGACCGGTGCGGATCAGCGACGAGATTGATGTTCTCGAGCGGATTGCCGTCGACAAGCAGCAGATCGGCTAGGGCGTTGGGCGCAACCACGCCGAGTTTTCCCGGATAGGGATTGCGCAGGCCGGACAGTTCGAGCAGCCGCGCATTCGTGCTGGTCGCCATGGCCAGGGTTTCGGCGGGGGTGAACCAGCGCKTCCACTTGGCGAGAAGTTCGCCATGCCGCTTCGCAAGCTGCGGCGAAAACAGGATGTCGGTGCCGAAAGCGAGCTTGAGCTTGTATTTCTTCGCCAGCGCGAAGGTCTTCTCCGTGCCGGCAAACACGGTATAGGCCTTGGCCCGCTCGCCCGAGCCCGGCGGAAAGGCCTCCGCCATCTCGTCCGGGAAGGCTTGCGTGCTCAGCCAGATGTCCTTTTCCGCGATCAGCCGAGCCGACGCCTCGTCCATCAAGTGACCGTGCTCGATGCATTTCACCCCGACGGAGATCGCGCGGGTGATCGCCGCCGGCGTGTAGGCGTGGACGGTGACATAGGTCCCCCAGTTCTCGGCGGCCTCCACGGCGGCGCGCAGCTCGTCTGCGGTGAAGGTCGAGACATCGAGCGGGCTGAACGGCGAGGCGACGCCGCCGCCGGCCGTCAGCTTGATCTGGGAGGCGCCCTGCATCAGCTGCTCGCGCACCCGCATGCGCACCTCGTCGGGGCTGTCGGCGACCATGCTGCCGCCGACCTGCTCCATCCGCGACAGTGAGCCCTGCGCGCGCGGCAGGTCGGTCAGCTGGCGGAAATCCCCATGCCCGCTGGTCACCGTGATGACCGCACCGGAGGGATAGATGCGGGGCCCGGGCAGCACGCCGCCATCGATGGCCTGCTTGAGGCCGAAGGACGGGCCGCCCATGTCGCGGACCGTGGTGAAGCCGCGCATCAGGGTCTCGGTCGCCTCGGCGCCGGCCGTCAGATAATTGAAGCCGAGATTGCCGAAGAGCGATTGCGACGGCGTCGAGCGCACCAGCATCGCGTGCCAGTGCATGTCGGTCAGCCCCGGCATCAGCGTTCGCCCGCCGCCCGCGATGACCACGGTGCCGGGCTCCGCAGTGATTGGGGCCGTCGCGATGCGCTCGATCAGATTGCCGCGGACGAGCACATGCGACGGTGCCGAGAGCCCGCTGCCCGTCCCGTCGAAGATGCGGACGTCCTGGAACAGTGTCGTGCCGGTGCCTGTCGGGGTGCCGACCTGCGCGCGCAGCGGCGATGCCAGCGCGGATGCCAGAGCCGGAAGTGAGGCGACGAAACGCCGTCGGGTCAAAAGTGCCACGCTGCAACCTCCCGAAGCCAGATGGGGGAACGCCATGCCCACAGGCCTAAAGGCGTATCCCAGGAGAGCCCGGATGCAAACTGCCAGCCCAGATCGCCGTGCGTCCGTTCGGACAGGAGCGGCGATCTCGCTCTTTGTTCGAGCATCGGATTCTTCCGAAAACCGGATTCCACCTTTCGGTCCGATGCTCTAGCGCGTTCCTGTCATGGCGCTCCGGTCATCCGCCAGAGTGCAGGCTGCCCGCAGCGGCAGGGCAGGGGCGCGAGGATATGCGCGTGACGGCCTCAGCCGCGCTCATCCTGCGGTCCGCCTCCTGCGATCGGGCTTGCCGCCAAACTGATCTGCCCGCCAATCGACAATGCCGGCGGCCCCGCGCAAAATCCGGCGATGATCTTCTTCGAGTCGATCCTGGCCATCATGCTGGGGGCGGTGCTGCTCTCGGCGGGCGCGCGGCGCATCGGCGTGCCTTATCCGGTCGTGCTCGCGGTCGCCGGGACGGCGCTGGCGCTGGTTCCGAACGCACCGGAATTCGCGCTCGATCCCGAACTGGTGCTCGCCCTGTTCGTCGCGCCGATCCTGCTCGACGCCGCCTTCGATACCTCGCCGCGCGACCTGCGCCGGAACTGGCTCTCCGTCGGCAGTCTCGTCGTCGTTGCCGTCGGGGTGACGACGGTCGCGGTCGCGGCGGTCGCCCGGTGGCTGGTGCCGGATCTGCCCTGGGCCGCCGCCGTGGCGCTCGGCGCGATCGTCGCGCCGCCCGATGCTGTCGCGGCGACCGCCGTTCTGCGCCGCCTGCGCCCGCCGCATCGGCTCCTCGTCATCCTGGAAGGCGAAAGCCTGCTGAACGACGCGACCGCGCTGCTGATCTATCGCGTTGCCGTCGGGGCCGTGCTCGTCGGGGGCTTCTCGCCAGCCTCGGCGCTGCCGACCTTCGGCCTCGTCGTCATCGGCAGTATCGGGCTCGGCGCGTTTCTCGGCTGGTCGCTGGTCCGCTTCCTCGGCGCGTTCAAGGACCCGCCGAGCGCCATCATCCTGCAGTTCATCACGACATTCGGGGTCTGGATCCTGGCGGAGCGGCTGCATCTGTCGGGCATCATCACCATCGTCGTCTATGCCATGGTGATTGCGCGCACCGCGCCCGCCCGCACCAGCGCGCGCCTTCGCATCCCGTCTTATGCGGTCTGGGAGACGACCGTCTTCGTGCTCCAGACCCTGGCTTTCGTGCTGATCGGCCTGCAATTGCGGCCTATCCTCGCCAATCTCAGCCCGCGTGAGATCGGCGCCTTTCCCGTCATTGCGCTGGCCGTCCTGGCAACCGTCATCATCGTGCGCCTGAGCTGGGTCATGACCTATCAGGCGATCGCGAAACTGACGCGCCGGGCCACGGAGGGCGCGAAGGACGAGACGCGCCCGGCGTCAACGGCTGGCAGCGATGGCCTGATCATCGCATGGTGCGGCATGCGCGGCATCGTCACGCTTGCGGCCGCCTATGCCCTGCCGGGCGGTTTTCCGCACCGCGACCTGATCCTGCTCTGCGCCTTCACAGTTGTGGTCGGGACGTTGTTGATCCAGGGGCTGACCCTGCCGCTGCTGCTGCGCCGGCTGTCGCCGCGGGACGACCGCCCGGTCGAGCGCGAGTTTCGCATGGCGCGAAAGCTCGCCCTCAAGGCGGCCATTGCAACGATCCGCGATGCGCCGTCGGAGGCCGCGCTGGCGGTGCGCCGCGAATATGACGACATGCTCGCGCAGACGCGCGACAGCGACGAGTTCGATACCACGCAGAACCAACTCCGGCGCGATGCACTCGCCGCGGCGCGCGACAAGGCGCTGGCCCTGCGGCGCGACGGCACGATCGGCGACGATGCCTTCCATCGGCTCGAGGAAGAGCTCGACTGGCTGGAACTGGGCGCAGCAGCAAGGACGGTCGAATGAGCGCGGAACTCGATGTCGTCGTGGTCGGCGCCGGCGCGGCCGGGATCGCGGCAGCGCGACGGCTTGGCGAAGCCGGTCTGTCGCTCGCCGTCATCGAGGCCGGCGACAGGGTCGGCGGCCGCGCCTGGACCATCCGGCACGAGGGTTTGCCGATCGATCTCGGCTGTGGCTGGCTGCACTCAGCCGAGCGCAATCCCTGGACCGCGCTGGCGCCGGATCTCGGCTTCACCATCGACAGGACGCTGCCGCCCTGGGGGCGCCAGTTCAGGAATATCGGCTTCCCCGCCGCCGATCAGATGGCGGCCCGCGCCGCCTTCGCCGGCTTCGAGCAGCGCCTGCGCCAGGCCCCGGCCGAGACTGACCGGGCCTCCGATCTGCTGGAGGAGGGCGGCACCTGGAATCCCTATCTCGAGGCCGTCAGCAGCTATATCAACGGAACTGACCTCGAGACGCTCTCGATCCGCGACTATCTCGCCTTCGCCGATGCGGATACGGGCGTGAACTGGCGCGTCATCGAGGGCTATGGCGCGCTCATCGCCAGGGCGGCATCCGGGCTGCCGATCTCGCTCGGCATGCCCGTCTCGGCAATCGAGGCTGACCAATCCCAACTCGCCATCGTCACGGGCTCGGGCACGATCAGGGCAGGGGCTGCGATCATCACGGTCTCGACCGATGTCCTGGCTTCAGGCGCAATCCGCTTGCCGGCGGCGCTTGCCGACCACATCGAGGCGGCGTCCCGCCTGCCGCTCGGCCTCGCCGATAAGGTCTCCTTCGCGATCGACCGCCCGGACGATCTGGAGCCGGACACGCAGGTGCTGGGAAACCCGCATGAAGCGAAGACCGGCAGCTACCATTTGCGCCCGTTCGGCCGACCCTTGATCGAGGGCTTCATCTGCGGCGCCGCGGCGCGCGAACTCGAATCGGGCGAGGACATGGTCGCCTTCGCCAAGGACGAGCTCGCCGGCCTTTTCGGCGCCGGCATCCGCCGCCGGCTGAAACCGGTCGCCCAGACGCGTTGGGCGAAATCGCTCTTCATCAGGGGCTCCTACAGCCACGCGCTCCCCGGCTGCGTCGAGGCGCGCGCCATTCTGGCAAGCCCATGGGACGAGCGCATCTTCTTCGCGGGCGAGGCCTGTTCAACGCAGGATTTCTCGACTGCGCACGGGGCCTATCAGACGGGGCTCGATGCGGCGGAGGGCGTTTTGGGCGGCCGTCAATTCGCGCGCAACGGTGGCCATCTGCGGCGCGATGGGTAAATCGCTGCCACACCCAAGGAAGGCGCTGACCGTTGGCCAGGACGTTCGCGTCCTGATGGGCCGCCAACCGATATAGCCCGTGCAGGCACCCAACGTCAGCTTTTGGCCGACCCTCCCATGCCCGGTTGCGGCGCCTACCGAACCTCATTGATGTAAGCATGCGCGCGCGTACTGGCGCGATGCCGGCCGAGAATGGTCGGCAGGCCCGCCTGATCGTAGGCGACCTCGTCAATGGCGAGCACTGCTTCCGGCCCGGCGAGATCGAGGAGGGCGATGTCCTCATCATTGGCAAGTTCAGCGGTAATCTGCTCGCGAACTGCTGAGATGCGAATGCCGTAATGCTCCAGCAGATGAAGGTAGAGTAGCGGCGGCAGAGCTGCCGGCTCGCGGGGTAGGCCTGGGACTCTTTCTTCTGCGAGCAGCAACTTGTCATGCATGACGGGGCGGCCGTCCGCATGCCGAATGCGGTGGATCGCGACCACACCGCCAGCTCTGATCTGTAGGCGCTGGGCTTGCTCGGGCGTAGCCTGCCGCGTCTCTACCGTCAGGAACTGGCTTGTCGACCGCACCAGGCTGCCGTCAGCCCGGTGGAGACGGAAATACTGGAAGAAGAAGCGCAGCGAATGATGCGGCGCGCGGCCGGTGACGACCGTGCCGGTCTTGCGCCGACGTGACAGCAAACCCTCGGCAACGAGGTCGCTCATCGCCCGGCGCACCGTGCCCACAGCGATGCCAAACCCTTGCGCCAATGCGGTTTCGTTGGGCAGCACCATGCCGGGTTGCCATTCCCCGACGAGGATCGCCTCCGACATATGCCGCTTCACGCGCTCATAGAGCGGTGCGGAATCGAGGGAGACGAGGTTCGGCAGCGTGGACGCCACGTCGCCGCCGCTGATCAATCCCGCGGCAGGCGCGGTCGCTTTTTTGGCATTGACAGGAGGCATGAGGCTGAGTCCTATTTCTATATAGTTTATATGAAAGCTGCTTGAGCGCCAATGGCCATGCACTCCGCTACCTCAGCCATCTCCATGGCAGATCGCGTCCGCGCCGCCCAGCCACCGCGCCGGGGCAGGGCGGTCCGATGAGCCGTGACGGGCAGGAGGCGCGCGAGGCTGTGCGCGAGACGGCGGGGCTGGAGCGCGCCGGCGCCTGGATTGCTGAGGCGGTCGAGGCGGCGATCGCCGATCTCGGAGCGATGATCGCGGTCGATACCTCATTTCCGCCGGGGCAGGGCTATGGCGACTTCGCGACGCTGATAGAGGCGCTGACGCGCCCGCTCGGCTTGGAAACCGAGCGCGTCGATGTGCCGGACGAGCTCTGGCGTGTCCCGAACGGCCCGGCCGCTGGCACCAGGACGAATCTGATTGCGACCGCCAAGACCGGAAAGCCGGTCTGCGGGCTCTATTTCCATGTCGACACGGTCCCGGCCGCACCGGGCTGGACGACCGATCCGCTCTCGATGGCCCGCGATGGCGAACGCCTGATCGGCCTCGGCGCTGCCGACATGAAGGGCTGCATCGCAGCCGTGCTGCTGGCGCTGCGGGCGGCCAAGGCCCGCAACATCGCACTCGCCTATGATCCGATGCTGCTGTTCTGCACCGACGAGGAGGGCGGCCTCTATCCCGGCATCCGCTATCTCGCAGAGCAGGGCCGGCTCGACGGCCCTGTCGGCGCCGAGCTGGGCAGGCTCCACGCTCCCATCATCAATTTCAACGGCAGCGCCGAGGCGCGCATCTGGGCCGGCTGCTTCGGGCTCTTCAACCTGCTGGTGCGGGTCCGCGGGCAGGCGGTCCATGCCGGCGAAGGCAACCGGCGCGGCAGCGGCCTCAACGCGATCGAGGGTTCGCTGCCGCTGCTGAACGCGCTGGCTGGTCTCAAGGCGGAGGTGGCGACCCGCCTGTCCGCACTGCCGCCACCGCCGGGAAAACCGGCACTGGCCGCGCAGCTCAACATCGCGACCATTGGCGGCGGCACGGCCGGCGGGCAGGTGCCGGCCCTGCTCGAACTCACGCTAAACCGCCGCTACATGCCGGAGGAAGCTTTTGAGGACGCGCTGGCCGAGATCGAGGAGACGGTGCGCCGCGCCGTCGCTTCCGTCCCCGGCCTGACCGTCGAGACGGCGCTGATCGGACATCTCGCTCCGACCAGCGATCCGGCCGGGCCGCACTGGCCGCGCTGGCAGGCCGCCGTCGGCGCGGGCTTCGGCTATGCGCCGGAGGATTTCCGCCGCTGGGGCGCGGCGAGCTGCTCTGATTTCGGCTGGGTCCAGCGCGCAACCGGCCGGTCGGAAGTGCTGCTCGGCGGGCTCGGCCGCCCCGACCGCAATATCCACGCGCCGGGCGAGTACACGACGGTCTCCGACATCATCGCGCTGGCGCGCGCCGTGCTCGCCTATCTCGCCGCCGAGTTCAGGCCCGAGCTCAACCCCGACCTTGCCTGACCCCTCTCATATCCCGAAGCTGAAGGAGCGTTCCATGCCGAGCATCCACCGTCGTGATTTCCTCGCCGCCTCCGCCGCCTTCGGCGGGCTTAGCCTGACCGGTCTGCCGGCCTTCGCCCAGAATGCGCCCCGGCGCGGCGGCACCTTGCGCGTCAGCGTCGATCAGGCCGTCTCCAAGCTCAACCCGCTCGTCACCCGGGTGAACCCGGAATATCTCGTTGCCGAACTGCTCTATTCCGGCCTGACGCGCCTGAATCCTGACATGAGCGCCGAGCCCGATCTCGCTGAATCCTGGACGAATTCCGCCGATTTGACCGAATGGAGCTTCGCGCTCCGCAAGGGCCTGACCTTCCATGACGGCTCGGCTTGCACGGCCTCCGATGTGGTCGCGACCTTCGAGGCCATTCTCGACGCCAAGACTGCCTCGCCAGCACGCCAGAATGTCGGGCCGATCGCCAAGGTCGCGGCCAAGGACGACGCGACCGTCGTCTTCACCCTGTCGGCGCCCTTCGCCGATCTGCCGGTGACGCTAGCCTATACCAACGCCAAGATCGTGCCGGCTGCCGTCATCAAGGGCGGGCTGGAGAAGCTTGACCGCCAGGCGATCGGCACCGGCCCGTTCAAGCTCGTCTCCTTCGAGCCGGAGCGGCAGATCGTGGTCGCCCGCAACGAGGCCTATTACGACAAGGCACGGCCCTATCTCGACAAGGTCGAGGTCGTGGTCTTCCCCGATGTCAGTGCCGAAGCCTCGGCGCTGATCGCCGGCGATACCGATCTGATCAGCACCACGCCGCCGACCGAGTTCGGCCGGCTGCAGAAGGCCTCGGGCGTCAAGGCGCTGCGCGTGCCGTCGGGCCAGTTCTGCAACGTCAATTTCGGCTGCGACCAAAAACCCTTTAACGATGTGCGCGTGCGCCAGGCGCTGGCGCTCACCGTCGATCGCGCCGCGATGGTCGATTTCGTCACCGAGGGCTTTGGCTCGCCCGGCAACGATACCCCGCTCAGCCCGGCCTATCGCTTCTTCGCCGAGCTGCCGGCGAAGAAGGCCGACATCGCCAAGGCCAAGGCGCTGCTGGCGGAGGCCGGCTATCCCAAGGGGCTGGAAGCGACGCTGATCGCCTCGGATCGTCCGGGCCAACGCACGCAGCTGGCCGTGGCCCTGCGCGAGATGGCCAAGCCCGCCGGTTTCGACATCAAGGTCGAGACTATGCCGCACGCGACCTATCTCGACCAGGTCTGGAAGAAGGGCTCGTTCTATGTCGGCTTCTACAACATGCAGGCGACGGCCGACGCCATCTTCTCGCTGCTCTACACCTCGAACGCTGCCTGGAACGAGACGCGCTGGAACAATACCGCCTTCGACAAGCTGATCTTCGAGGCGCGCGCCACGGTCGACGAGACCAAGCGCCGCGCGCTCTACGCGCAGGCGCAGAAGCTGATGTATGACGAGGTGCCCTCGATCATTCCCGCTTTCTTCGACCTGCTCGGCGGACAGCGCGATTGGGTACAGGGCTACCAGCTGCATCCGCGCGGCGCCGTCTTCCGGCTGGATTTCGTCTCGCTCGGCGCCAACGCGCCGAAGCGCGGCTGAGCCCGTTCCAAAGCGAGAGACGGCTTCACCGATCAGATTGATTCAATCTGATCGGATCCGGCTCCAAGCGAAAAGCGAGGCATAAGCGCGTGTCGCCCGCCTATATCCTCAAAAGGATCCTGCTGATAGGCTACACGCTGCTGGTCGTGTCGCTGATCGTCTTCGCGATCACCCAGATCCTGCCGGCGGATGCTGCGGTCATGATGCTGGGTGAGAACGCGACGCCGGATGCGCTCGCGGCGCTGCGCGTCAAGATGGGGCTGAACGACCCGATCTGGCTGCAGTACCTGCACTGGCTCGCAGGCGTCCTGCACGGCGATTTCGGCCTCTCGATGCGCACCGGCCAGCCGGTTGCGCCCGCAATGCTCGAGGCGCTCGGGCGCTCGCTGCTGCTGGCGCTGTTCTCGATCGTGCTGATGCTGGTGCTGGCGATCCCGCTCGGCATTATCGCGGCGGTGCGACGCGGCCGGGCCGCCGATCTGGGGGTGAGCTTTCTCTCCTATGTCGGTGTTTCGCTTCCGGAATTCGTCACCGCCACGCTCGTCGTGCTGGTGCTGGCGGATTGGCTGCAATGGCTGCCGGCGACGGGCTATGTGCCGCTGACCGAGGATCCGCTGCGCGGCCTCAGGCATCTCGTCCTGCCGGTGCTGACCGTCTCGCTGATCCTGATCGCCCATGTCTCGCGCATGGTGCGCTCCGAACTGGTCGATGTGCTGCATTCCGACTATATCCGCGCAGCGCGCCTCAAGGGCCTGTCGAAGCGGCAAGTGCTGTTCAAGCACGCGCTGCGCAATGCGCTGCTGCCGACCATCACCATCGTCGCGCTCGATGTCGGCTATCTGCTCGGCGGCGTCATCGTCGTCGAGGAGATTTTTGCGCTGCCGGGCATCGGGCGCCAGCTCATCGTCGCGATCCAGGCGCGCGACCTGCCATCCATCCAGGCCGGCGCGCTGATCCTTGCGACGACCTACGCCGTCGCCAATTTCCTCGCCGACATCGCCTATGCCTGGCTCGACCGGAGGATCCAGTATGATTGAGATCCTCAAGCGGATGCTGCGTTCGCCGCAAGGTGCGCTCGGCCTGATCATCGTCGGCCTGATCCTGCTCGCCGTTATCGTCGGGCCGTGGTTTGCGCCCTACGACCCCGAGAAGATGGCGCCGCTGATGCGCTACAAGCCGCCGAGCGCGCAGTTCTGGCTCGGAACCGACCAGTATGGCCGCGATATCCTGAGCCGCCTGCTGCATGGGGCACGCGCCACGGTCGTCATGGCGGTGATCGCAACTGCGCTCGGCACGCTGGTCGGCGCCGTGGTCGGCACGGTCTCGGCCTTTCTCGGCGGGCGCAGCGACGAGGCGATCATGCGCACTGTCGATGCCATCATGTCGATCCCGAGCCTGCTGCTGGCGCTGCTGATCGTGAACCTGCTCGGCAAGAGCAGCATGAACGCACTTCTCGCCATCGCGCTCGCCTTCGCGCCCGGCATGGCGCGGGTGACACGCTCGGTCGCGCTCGCCGTGCGCAAGCAGGACTATGTCAACGCCGCCATCGCGCGCGGCGAGAGCGCCGCCTATATCGTCGGGCGCGAGATGCTGCCGAATGTCGTCGCCCCGATCGTCGTCGAGATGACGATCCGCGTCGCCTTCGCGGTGATGCTGTTTGCGACGCTCTCCTTCCTTGGGCTCGGCGCCCAGCCACCGGCCTCGGAATGGGGGCTGATGGTCGCGGAGGCCCGCCGCTTCATGCATCTGAGCCCCTGGATGATCCTGTGGCCGAGCCTTGCCGTCGCGCTGGTCGCGATCGGTTTCAACCTGCTCGGCGATGGCTTGCGCGACGCGCTGAACCCGAGGAGCTGAGGTGATGGCGACCCCGATCCTCGACATTGCCGGCTACGGCCTCGACTACGCGACGCCTGCGGGCTTTACCCGCGCGCTCGACGACGTGACGCTCTCCATCGCCCGGGGCGAGGTGCTCGGCCTCGTCGGCGAATCCGGCTCGGGCAAGACCTCGCTCGCCTGGGCGATCATGCGCCACCTGCCGAAGAGCGCGCGCGAGGCCGGTGCCATCCGGCTGACCGGGCAGGATCTGCTGAAGGTCTCGGAAGACGAGATCGAGGCGATCCGCGGCAAGCGCATCGGCATGGTCTTCCAGGATCCGAGCACCTCGCTTAACCCGACGCTCTCGCTTGGTACGCAACTGGCCGAGGTGCTGGTGCGCCATCGCGGCCTGACGCCCAGGCAGGCCTGGGCCGAGGGCGAGGAGCGTCTCGCCCATGTCGGCCTGAAGGTGCCCGGCCAGATGATGCGACGCTATCCGCACGAGGCCTCGGGTGGCGAGAAGCAGCGCGTCGTCATCGCGACCGCCTTCGCCTGCCAGCCGGAATGCATCATCTTCGACGAACCGACGACGGCGCTCGACGTGATCACGGCCCGCCAGATCCTCGACCTGTTCAAGGAACTGCAGGCTGAGACCGGCGTCGCCTCGCTCTATATCTCGCATGATCTCGCGCTCGTCTCGCAGATCGCGACCAAGGTCGCGGTGATCCATCGCGGCAAGATCGTCGAGCAGGGCGCGGTCGGCGAAGTCTTCGCCCGCCCGCGCGACGCCTATACGCAAAAGCTGCTCGCCGCCGTGCCCCGGCCCGACCACCGCCTCGTCGAGACGGCGAAGCCTGCCGCCGGCACGCCGCTGGTCGAGGTCGAGAAGGTCAGCGTCCATTACGGCCGCAAACCCTTTCTCGGCCGGCTGCTCGGGCGCGCCAACACTCAGTTCACCGGCAATCGCGAGGTCAGCCTCTCGGTGATGCCGGGCGAGATCCTCGGCATCGTCGGCGAGTCCGGTTCGGGCAAGTCGACGCTCGCCAGGGCGATGACCGGCCTCAACCGCTTCGAGGGCGAGATCCGCTTCGCCGGGCGCCGGATCGCGGGGCTCCACGACATGGACCGCGCCTATCGCCGCGACGTCCAGATCATCTTCCAGCATCCGGATTCCTCGCTCAATCCGCGCCAGCGCATTCGCGAGATCCTGTCGCGGCCGCTCGAACTCTATGGCGAGCCGGGCGCGCGCAAGGATGCGGCTGCTATCGGCGAACTGCTGGAGCAGGTCAGGCTGCCGGCCGCTTTCGCGGACCGTTATCCGCATCAGCTTTCCGGCGGCGAGAAGCAGCGCGTCGCGATCGCGCGCGCCTTCGCCTCGAAGCCAAAACTCGTGATCTGCGACGAGATCACCTCGGCGCTCGATGTCTCCGTGCAGGCCTCGGTGGTCGAGCTCCTGGTCGACCTGCAGAAGCGCTTCGGCACGGCCTATCTCTTCATCACCCACGATCTCAACCTGGTGCGGCAGATCGCTCACCGGGTCGCGGTGATGTATCGCGGCGACCTCGTCGAC
Source organism: Allobosea sp. 05T439 (assembly GCF_056396005.1). Lineage (NCBI taxonomy): Bacteria > Pseudomonadati > Pseudomonadota > Alphaproteobacteria > Hyphomicrobiales > Alloboseaceae > Allobosea > Allobosea sp. 05T439. The sequence continues at coordinate 63,628 of NZ_JBFTKP010000022.1, forward strand.
CTCGTCGATGTCACCGCGCTGACCGACGGAACCCTCCACCCCTATACCCGCTCCCTGCTCGACGCCGTGCCGGCTCCGGCCGCGGCGGCAGCCTGACATTCGAGGCCCTGACGATGAATCCCCGCGACCTGATCCATTCCCTCGATGAGAAGGCCTGCCTCGCGCTCCTCTCAGACTGGGCGAGGCACAAGAGCTATTCCGAGACCGACGGCGAGCGGGCGCTCGTCCATCATGTCGTCGACCAGATGAAGGCGATGGGCATCGAGGCGGAGGCGCAGGCCTTCGATGAGGGCCGCCGCGCCAATGCCATCGGGCGCTGGAAGGGGACAGGCGGCGGCAAGAGCCTGATGTTCAACGGCCATCTCGACACCAACCCGGCAACCGAGGGCTGGACGGTCGATCCCTGGGGCGGGCTCGTCGACGACGAGTTCATCTACGGCATCGGCGTATCCAACATGAAGGCGGGCGACGCGGCCTCCTATTGCGCGGTGAAGACGCTGCTCGATGCCGGCGTGAAGCTGAAGGGCGACGTCGTCCTGACTTATGTCGTCGGCGAGCTTCAGGGCGGGGTCGGCACCGTCGCTGCGATCCGCAGCGGCATCCGCGCCGACTATTTCGTCAACAGCGAGCCGACCGACGTGCAGGCCGTGACCATGCACGCCTGCGCCTTCTCCTTCGTCATCGAACTCGTCGGCAACACGCGCCATCTCTCGAAGCGCGAGCAGGCGGTCGACGCGGTCATGGCGGCCTGCGACCTGATCCCGCGGCTGAACGGCATGACCTTCTCCGGCGCTCTGACCGCCGAGCATGAATCGATCAACCGCGTCCATGTCGGCGTCGTCCATGGCGCGCTCGGCAAGGAACTGCACGAGTGGCGCGCGCCGCAGGTCGCCGACTATTGCAAGCTCAAGGGTTCCGGCCGCTATGCGCCCGGCCAGACGCAAGAAGGCGCGCTCGCCGACATGCAGCGCGAGCTCGCCGCGCTGGAGGCCCGCTTCCCCGGCCTGAAGACCACGATCCGCATCGAGAAGAAGGAAGGCCACCAGTCGATGCCGGCCTTCGAGGTCGCCAGGGACGCGCGCATCGTCAAGACGGTCAATGCGGCCTATGAGGCGGTGCGCGGCGAAAAGCAGCCGACCGGCGCGATCAAGCCGCCGGGCTTCTTCGGCACCGATGCCGGCCATCTCTATGCCGAAGCCGGTATGGAAGGCATCGTCTGCGGGCCCGGCGGGCGCTACAACACCATGCCCGACGAGCGCGTCGAGATCCGCGACTTCCTCGACATGGTCCGCATCTACATGCTGACCATCCTGGATATCTGCGAGGTGGCGTGAGCCCGCTCTTCTCGCGCGAGGAATTTGCGGGGCGGGTGGCGCGTGCCCGCGCCGCGATGGCGGAAGTCGGCGCGGAGCTTCTGCTGGTCGACCATGCCGAATGCCTGGCATGGCTGACAGGCTTCACGGTCTCGGAGACAATGTATCGCGCGGCTTTCCTGCCGCTCGAGGGCGAGCCGTGGTTCGTCCTGCGGGAGCTCGACGCCGGGCCCTGCCGCGCCGCCTGTTGGTTTGCCGATATCGTCGGGTTTCCCGATACGGCTGAGCCCCACGCCGTGATGGCCGATGAAATCCGTCGACGGGGCCTCGGCAACGCGCGGATCGGCGCCGATCATCTCTCCTATGGCTTTACGGCCGCGACGCGCGACCGGTTCGCGGCGCTTCTGCCGCAGGCTCGCTTTGTCGACCTGCCGCAGGCGAGCGACCTGCTCCGGGCCGTGAAGTCGCCGGCCGAGATCAACCAGATCGGCCAGGCCGCCAGCATCGCCGACAAGGCGATGAGGTCAATCGCGGAAAGGGCGCGGCCCGGGCTTTCGCCAAGGGCAGCCTCAGCCGTCGCCGCTGCCTGCTTTCTCGAGAACGGCGCCGATACAGGCGAAACCGGCCCGATCCTGCCCGGCATTGGCGACCACGAATTCCTGCACGGCGTGATGACGGCGCAGCCGCTCGGCGAGAGCGACATCCTCCATGTCGAACTGATCCCGAAACTGCGCAATTACGGCGCCCGACTGATGCGTCCGGTGCTTATCGGCGGGGACGAGCGTGGACTTTCACTGCTCGCCGAGCGTCTGGTCGCGCTCCAGGACGAGCAGTTCGCAGCCATGCGTCCGGGCGCCCTGGCCTGCGAGATCGATGCCGTGCTGCGTGAAGCCGTGCTTCGTGAGGGTTTGTGCGAAACCATCGTAGTCGAAACCGATGGCTGCAGGAGAATGAGCTCGCTGCCCCGCAAGCTGCTCTCAAGCACCGTGCATTGAAGCTTCGTCCTTCATCGGTTTCGGTCTGGGTCCGGATTGCGATTTGGTAAGGTGCCCTTGGCTCCAATGTTGCGGCGAATGTCCGCTCAGCAACAGGCGCCGAATGTTGGAACTTGACGCAATACGGACGGGTGTGGCTGCAAAGTCGAACGCCTGCGAACGGAGAGGGCAAGGCGGCTCGTCCCCGCGCCGCGTGGGCGATCTCTGGCGTGGGCGAGGCGTGCGGTTCCGTAGGCTAGAGATCAAGGCCGGGCGTTCGGTCCGGCGCAGGCGCCGCTGAGGGGCGCGTGGTCGGCGCCACCCTCTGATCCCCCCCTCAGCCGGCCGAACCTGCGGTGACCGAGCGCCTCCAGCCCGGTGCACAACGCCCGCGCGGCAAGCCACGTCATCTCGCAAAATACATTTGTGTCATAAAACATTCATTTGTATGATCCACTGCAAAAGCACTGCCCTGCATCTGACGGCGGCAGGCCGCTTCCTACCGGGAGCGCCCTTTGGGAGGGGACCATGCAGCGGCTCGTGCAGATTTCCGACACCCATCTCAGCCCGGGCAAGCCGCATTTTGCCTGCAACTGGGAGCCGCTGAGAGCCTGGCTGGCGGGGCAGGGGCCGGACCTCGTCATTCATACCGGGGATGTCACGGTCGATGGCGCCGATGTCGACGAGGATATGCGCCATTGCCGCGAATTGCTGGACGGGCTCGGCTTGCCGGTGCTGAGCATTCCCGGCAATCATGATGTCGGCGAGGCCTGGCATCCGCATCAGCCGGTCAATGCAGAGCGTCTCGCGCGCTGGCGCAGCCATCTCGGCGCGGATTTCTGGAGCCGCGATATCGAGGGCTTCAGGCTGATCGGCCTGAATTCCATGCTGTTCGGCAGCGACGAGGCGGATGAGGAGCGCCAGCTCGCCTGGCTCGAGCGCGAGATCGCCGAGGCCGAGGGGCGCCGTCTCGGCTGGTTCCTGCACCGGCCGCTCTTCGTCGAGACGCCGGATGAAGGCGACAAGGGCTATTGGAGCGTGCCGCCGAGGCCCCGGGCCCATCTGCTCGATCTCGTGCGGAGGCATGACGTCGCCTTCGTCGCCAGCGGCCATCTGCACCGGGCCCATGATTTCATGATCGATGGCACGCGCTACATCTGGGGGCCGTCCTCGGGCTTCGTCGTCGGCCCCGAATTGCAGCCCGGCATGGCCGGTTCAAGCACGCTCGGCGCCGTCACTTATAGCTTCGACGGTCGGGATTTCACCGCCGCGATCCATGAGATTCCCGCGCTGACAACGCTCTGGATCGACGATGTGATCCACGAGGTCTACCCGCCGCGCGCCGCCTGACGACGCCGTCGGCCGCGCCTCGCGGCCGCGTTCGACACCGCCCCGCCATCCCTCACAGTTCAAGAGGCGAACGACATGGCCACAGTCGCACTGTCTTCCATCGCCAAGGCGTTTGGGCCGACACAGGTGCTCGGCGGGGTCGAACTCGACATTGCCGATGGCGAATTCCTGACGCTGGTCGGCCCCTCCGGCTGCGGAAAATCGACCCTGATCCGGATCATCGCCGGGCTGGAACAGCAGGATTCCGGCAGCGTCGCCATTGGCGGGGCCAGCGTGGATCATCTGCGCCCGCATGAGCGGCGCGTCGCGATGGTGTTCCAGTCCTATGCGCTCTATCCGCATATGAGCGTGCGGGCGAATATCGCGCTGCCGCTGATGATGGCGCGGCTGAAACTCTGGCAGCGCCTGCCGCTGCTCCGCCTGCTCTCGGGCCAGCGGCGCAAGGCCATGGCCGGCATCATGACGGATGTCGACGCGGTCGCGACCCAGCTCCAGCTCGGCCATCTGCTCGACCGCAAGCCGGCCCAGCTCTCGGGCGGCCAGCGCCAGCGCGTTGCGCTCGGGCGCGCCATGGTGCGCAGCCCCGATGTCTTCCTGATGGACGAGCCTCTGTCCAATCTCGACGCCAAGCTGCGCGTCCATATGCGCACCGAGCTGGCGGAGCTGCACAAGCGCCTGGGCGCGACCTTCATCTATGTCACGCATGACCAGGTCGAGGCGATGACGATGTCGGACCGCGTCGCGATGATGGATTCAGGCGAGATTCTGCAGCTCGGCACGCCTTCGCAGCTCTATGAGAAACCGGCCTCGCTCAAGGTCGCGCAGTTCATCGGCAGCCCGGCGATCAACCTCCTGCCCGCGACGGTCGGCACTGCAGGCCGCCTCGAATTGTTTGGCCGGCCAATGGCGCTTGCGGTGGCGCCGGCGGCGGGGCAGGCGGTCACCCTCGGCATCCGCGCGGAGGCGCTGACGCTTATCCATGGCGAGCCGGCCGGCGCAGGCCGCGCCTGGTTCTCGGCGCGGCTCAGGCGCAAGGAGAATCTCGGCTCCGAATATATCCTGCATTTCGATCTCGCCGGGCGCGATGCACCGGGCGTCACCATGCGCGCGAGCCCCGCGGTCGCCGCCGGCGTCAACGAGGCGGCCGAGGTCACGCTCGGCTTCGATKAAGCGGCGAGCCATATCTTCGATGCCGACGGCGACAGGCTCGAGCCGCGCGGGCAGGGCGGCGCCTCCGTCGTGCCGCTGAGGGCCTGAGCATGACGCTTGCCCTCTCATCGCCCGCCGCTTTCGCGCCAGTCGCCCGCCGGCGGGCCTTGATCGAGCGGCTGACCGGGCTCGGCTTCGCGCTGCCGGCCTTCATCCTGCTGCTGCTGACGATCCTGCTGCCGCTTGCGGTGCTGATGCTGCTCAGCCTGACGAATTACGAGTTCGGCGGCGTCGACATGGACTGGGTCGGCCTCGCCAATTTCCAGAAGGCGCTGGCCGATCCGATCATCCGGCGCTCTGTCGTCAACACCTTGCTCTATGTCGCGATCGTCGTGCCGGGCGGCGTCTTCGGCGCGCTGCTGATCGCGGTCATGGTGCATCGGCGCCGCCGCAGCCGGTCCTTCTACGAGGTGATCTATTTCCTGCCGGTGACCTCGACGCTGATCGCGATGGCGACCGTCTGGCAGTTCCTGCTCCACCCCTCGCTCGGCCCGGTCAATGGTCTCCTGAAATGGCTCGGCTTTGCGCCGGTCGCCTTCCTGAGCGAGCCATCGACGGCGCTGGCGACGCTGGCCGTGATCGGCATCTGGCAGCTGCTCGGCTTCAACATGATCCTGTTCCTCGCCGGGCTGACCGCGATCCCGCGCGATCTCTACGAGGCGGCCGATATCGATGGCTGCTCCAGCGGCATCGACCGCTTCCTTACCATCACCTGGCCGCTGCTCGGGCCGACAACGATGTTCGTGCTCGTCACCACGATGATCACCGCCTTCAAGATTTTTGACACGGTGGCGGTGATGACGCGCGGTGGCCCGGTCGGCTCCACCGAGGTGCTGCTCTACAACATCTATCTCGAAGGCTTTCAGTATTTCCACACCGGCTATGCCGCGGCGCTGACCTTCATCTTCCTCGCCTTCATCCTCGTCTTCTCGGCCGTGCAGACCTTCGCGCTGGACAAGAAGGTGCATTACTGATGGCCGCTCCTGCGCTTGCCCCCGCCGCCGTCACGCCCGTGCATTCGGTGCTGCGCCGTTTCCTTTCGCTCGCCCTGGTCCATGGCGTGCTGATCGCGGGCGCCATCTTCATGCTGGCGCCCTTCATCTGGATGCTGGTGACCTCGATCAAGCCGCCGGCCGAGATCTTCAGCGCCGAGATCTCGCTCTGGCCAAAGCAGTTCTACGGCCTGCAGAATTACGGTTTCGCGATGGAGAAGGCGCCGCTGCTCCGCTTCGCGCTGAACGGCGTCATCCTCTGCGCCGGCATCCTCGTCGTGCAACTGCTGGTGGCCATTCCCTGCGCCTATGCCCTGGCGAAGCTGAACTTTCCCGGCCGCAACGCGCTCTTCGTCCTGGTGCTGCTCGGGCTCTGCATCCCCGTGCAGGTGCCGGCCATGCCGCTCTATATCGCGCTCGCCCAGCTCGGCCTGCTCAACACCTATTTCTCGATGATGGTGCCGTTCTTCCTCTCGGTCTTCGCCATCTTCCTGTTCCGCCAGTTCTTCCGCAGCTTCCCGGACGACATCATCAACGCGGCAAGGCTCGACGGCATGAGCGAGTTCGAGATCGTCTGGCGCATCGTGACGCCAAGCGCCTGGCCGGCCATCGCCGCCTTCTCGGTCTTCTCGGCGGTGGCGCACTGGAACGACCTGTACTGGCCGCTGATCGTCATTTCCGATGCCAAGCTCGCCCCGCCGCCGCTCGGGATGATGTTCTTCGCCGATGCCGAGACCGGCTCGAATTACGGCGCGCTCACTGCCGCGGCGACGATCCTGACCGCGCCGCTCGTCCTCGCTTTCCTCATCGCCAGACGGAGGTTTATCGACGGCATCACGATGACCGGGGTGAAGTAGGCAGGCTCCGACAAGGACCGGCACTGCCAAGCTCCAACCGCAAGACGCTCAGGCCTGACGCATCGATTCAACCCGGCAGCTTCGCTGTCCATGTCACGGAGATCAAACATGAAACCCTTTGGCAAGGCGCTTGCTGCGGCAGCGCTCGCCCTCGTCGCATCCACGGCCGTCCGCGCCCAGGATGTCACGCTCGACGTGCTCTATGCCTTCCCGGCCTTCGCCAAGTTCCACGAGCCGATAGCCGCGGAATTCATGAAGGCGCACCCCAAGATCAAGATCAATTTCCGCGCGCCGGCGGCGAGCTATGACGAGGGGCATCAGGCGATGCTGCGTCAGTCCGTCACCAACCAGCTGCCGGATGTCTATTATTCCGGCTTCCATCTCTTGAGCGAACTGGTCGAGACGCTCGACAAGCGCAAGCAGGTCGTCGATCTCGGCCCGCTGCTGAAGGGGGAGCCGGAAGACTGGCGCAAGGCGAATTACTCCGACGCGCTGCTCGCGCTCGGCCAGGTCGGCGGCAAGCAGGCTGGCCTTGCTTTCAACGCCTCGACACCGCTGATGTATGTCAATGCCGAGCTGGTGAAGAAGGCGGGCGGCGACCCCGACAAACTGCCCGACACCTGGGCCGAGGTGGTTGCGCTCGCCAAAAAGATCCGTAGCGGCGACACCGCCGGTCTCGCCTACAATATCCATGACTGGCCCGACGACTGGCTCTGGCGCGGCGTGATCCTGCAGGGCGGCCATTCCATGCTGTCGCCCGACGGCAAGAAAGTCGCCTTCGGCGGCGAGGTGGGCGAGAAGACGCTGGGCCTGCTGCGCAGTCTCGTCACGGAAGGCGGCATGCCGGTGATCGACTGGGACCAGTCGCGCCAGCAGTTCATCGCCGGCAAGATCGGCATCTTCTTCGACACGCCGGCACGGCTGCGCCAGGTCACCGACCTGATCGGCGACCGCTTCACCCTGAAGACCGCGCTCTTCCCGGTCGATGACAAGGCCAAGGGCAAGCTGCCGACCGGCGGCAACGCCGCGCTGATCACGGCGAAGGATTCAGCCAAGCAGAAGGCGGCCTGGGAATTCATCAAGTTCGTGACCGGCCCCGAGGCCCAGAAGATCGTCGTCGAGACCGCCGGCTACATGCCGACCAACCTGCGCGCCGGCGGGGACGCGTATCTCGGTCCGTTCTACAAGGACAACGCCAATTTCCGGACGATCAACGGCCAGGTCCAGCGCGCTGCTCCCTGGGAAGGCTATCCCGGCGGCAACTCGGTCCGCATCTGGCGCCAACAGCGCGAGGTGATCTCCGGCGTGATGCGCGGCGACATCCAGCCCAAGGCCGGCATCGAGCGCATCGTCTCCGAGACCGAAGCGCTGATGAAGTGAACAGGCGCGCCTGACGCTTCGCTCCACGCCGCCCGGCGCCAGCCGGGCGGCAAATCCTTTCGATCATCCTTGCCTGGCCCTACGGAGCCCTCATGATCATCGCCCAGCTCAGCGACTTCCATGTGCGCCCGCATGGCCAGCCGGCCTATGGCATCGTCGACACCAATGCTGCGACGCGACGGGCGATCGACGCGGTGCTGGCGCTGGAGCCCCGGCCGGATTGCGTGCTCGTCACCGGCGATCTCTGCGATTGCGGGCTGCCGGAGGAATACGAGATCGTCCGCGCCGAGCTCGCGCGGCTGCCGATGCCGGTCTATGCCGTGCCCGGCAACCATGACCGGCGCGAGGTCTTCGCTTCCGTGCTCGGGGAGGGCGGTTCTTACCTGCCGAAGAGCGGCTTCCTGCACTACGTAATCGAGGACTTCCCGGTCCGGCTGATCGGGCTCGATACGGTCATTCCCGGCKAGGATGGCGGCGAGATCTGTGCCGAGCGCGAGGCCTGGCTCGCTGAGCGCCTTGCCGAGGGGCGCGGCCGCCCGACGCTGATCTTCATGCATCACCCGCCCTTCGCGGTCGGCGTCGACGGCATGGACATCATGCCCTGCCGGGTCTCGCCGGGTTTTGTCGCGCTGATCGCCCGTCATCCCGAGATCGAGCGGGTGCTTTGCGGCCATTACCATCGCCCGATCCAGCTTCGTTTCGCCGGCACGATCGGCTTTGTCGCGCCGGGCACCGCCCATCAGGTCGCGCTCGACCTGTGCCCGGGCACGGAGAACTGGTTCGTCATGGAGCCGCCCGCGCTCGCGATCCATGTCTGGAAACCGGAGACCGGCCTGGTCAGCCATCTCCAGCCGATCGGCGATTTCGGCCCGCGCCGGCCCTTCGTGCTCGACCCCGCCTATCCCGGCAAGCAGCAGGCGGTGGCAGCCCATGTCTGACCAGCGCCTGATTTCCCTTCTCGAACAGGCCGGCGCGCTGGCGCGCGAGGCCGCCGATCTCTTGGTCGCGATGCAGGGCGAGCAGCTTTCCGTGACGCGCAAGGAATTGCGCGATGTCGTCACCGCCGCCGATCTCGCCTCGGAGCGTCTCGTCATCGCGGGCCTGCGCCGGTTGACGCCGGAGGCGGCGATCCTCTCCGAGGAGGCCGGCTTCTCCGGCGCGTMCGACGCGCCCTGCTGGATCATCGACCCGCTCGACGGCACGGTGAACTATGCCGGCGGCCTGCCCTGGTTCTMGGTGACGCTCGCCTATCAGGAAGAGGGCCGCACCGTGCTCGGCCTGACCCATGCCCCGCTCGCCGGGCTGGTCGCGCGCTATGCCGAAGGTTCCGTCGCGAGCATCAATGGAGAGCCTGCCGCCGTCTCCCGGACCAAGAGCCTTGCCGACGCGGTCGTCTCGATCTGCCTGACCTCGCATTATTCGATTGAGGATACGGAGCGGACCTGCGCCGTCATCCGGCGGCTGTCGGGCCTCTGCCGCGGCGTGCGCGTCATCGTCTCCGGCGGGCTTGAAATGTCGCTGGTGGCGGCAGGCCGGCTCGATGCCTTCATCGGGCTGAAGGCCGACATCGTCTCGCACGCCGCCGCCATGCCGCTGGTGCGCGCGGCCGGCGGCAAGGTCACGACGGTCGGCGGACAGGATTCACGCGACGAGGACCTGGAGAAGGTCGTCTCGAACGGGTTGATCCATGAGGAGCTCCTGGAGGCGATCAGGGGCGCCTGAGCCCCACTCGCATGGACGCTTCCCAGGGATCGCTGTAACCATTCCGGCGGCTTGACCTCGCGAGGAGACGCAGCATGGACCGTTTCACGGGCGGCTGTCGGTGCGGCAATGTCCGGATCGTGGCCTCGGGCCGCCCCTACCGCGTCGGCCTCTGCCATTGTCTCGACTGCCGCAAATATCATGGCGCCCTGTTCCATGCGTCCGCGGTGTTTCCTGAGGATGCGGTGACGGTCGAGGGCGAAACCCGCGACTATCGCGGGCGCTTCTTCTGCCCCCGTTGCGGTTCGCCCCTGTTCGGACGCAGCGGCGATGAAATCGAAGTCAATCTGGGCTCGCTCGATGCCCCGGACCAGCTGATGCCGACCTATGAAAGCTGGATCATCCGGCGCGAATCCTGGTTGCCGCCCTTTCCGCTTGCGAGACGCTACGAGCGCGATCGCGACGCCCCGGGGCGTGAGGAATAGGGCGCAGGAACGGTGCACGCCAGCGACGTCAGGGCAGACCGGCCTTGCGGAAGCCATCAACGAAATGCGCGAGCGTCCGGGCGTCGCGGAAGGGCTCCGTCGCGGCCCAGTGCCTGGTCGTGAAATGCGGATTGCCGACGAGGAACAGCGCGGCCTCGGAGCCGGCCTCGTCGAGCCGGCCGAGCTGGGCCAGGCTTGCCGCCAGGAAGCGGCGTGAGCTCGTGCGATAGGTCTCGTCCTTGCGCAGCGTCTCGACGGCGGCTTCGTAGTCGCCCGCTGCATATTGCGCCTGGCCGAGCGTCAGATAGTACCAGCCCGCCGGATACGGGTTCAACCGGAACGCCTTGCCGATATGCGCGAGGCCGTCCTCGGTCCGCCCGGCGAGGACCGCGATGTCGGATAATGTCGCAAAGATATCGGCCTCGTTCGGGTCGAGTTCGATCGCCCGGGCGAATTCCGCATCCGCCTCGGCGAAGCTGCGGTCATAGGCCAGCAGATAGGCCAGGACCCAGCGGCAGCCGGCATCATTGGGGTCGATCGCCACCGCCTTGCGCGCCAGGGCCAGGCCGGTGCTGCGGGCGGGTTCCATCGGCTCGCCCCAATGCACCCAGCCCATCCAGTGGTTCATGGCCAGCCAGCGATAGGCCTCGGCGTAGTCCGGATCGAGCGAAACCGCGCGCGTCAGCATCAGATGCGCTTCCCGCGCCGTCTGCGGGGATTCATCGATCAGCTTGCGCGCCCGCACGCAGAGGTCATAGGCCTCGAGGTTTTTGGGCCGGTTGCGCGGCGGCGGGGCGCTGAGCCGGCCGAGCAGGGCCTCGACGATCTTGCCGGTGACCTCGTCCTGGACGGCAAAGATATCCTCCAGGCTGCGATCGAAGCGCTCCGCCCAGAGATGTTCGCTGCTCACCGCGTCGACCAGCTGTGCGTTGATGCGCACGCGGCCCGCGGCGCGTCTGGCGCTGCCCTCCAGCAGGTAGCGCACGCCAAGATCGCTTGCGATCGCGCGCACATCCATCGCCTTGCCCTTATAGGCAAAGGCCGAGTTGCGGGCGATGACGAACAGGCCGGCATTGCGGGACAGGTCGGTGATCAGGTCTTCGGTCAAGCCATCGGCGAAGGATTCCTGCTCGGGATCGGTGCTGAGATTGACGAAGGGCAGAACGGCGATCGAGGGTTTCCCGGGCAGCGCCAAAGGGGCGCGCCTCGCGCCGTCAAGCTGTTCGATCGCCCCCGTGAAGCGGTAACCGACGCGCGGAACGGTCACGATCCATTCGCCGCTATCGGCGCCCGGGCCCAGCAGCTTCCGCAACTGCGCGATCTGGACGGTGAGATTGCCTTCCTCGACGGCCGTACCCGGCCAGGCCGCATCCATCAGCGCGGCCTTCTCCAGGATTTCGCCGGGCCGCTCGACGAGCGCCGCAAGCAGTTTCAGCCCGCGCTGGCCAAGGGCAACGGGGACATCGTTGCGAAGCAGCGTTCCCGCACCTGAATCAAGCACGAACGGACCAAAGGCAAAGCGCGATCCCTGCATGCGGCGCATTTATAGCCCGTTTGGAAGTTTTTGGAACTATTTGGGCTGGCTTAAGTACGACGCTGCTCGTCTCCCGCAGTCTTCAACCTCATTCAGGCCGAGGGCTCCCGACCCCTCAAACCGGATGGAGGTTGTCATGGACGGATCTTGTACCCTTGCCTCAGTCCCGCACCGGGCCGCGCCGCCGGGCATGTCGCGTTTGCAGTCCAGTCTGGCGAGCCTGCGCAGCATTCTCACGACCTGGCGCTGGCGGCTGCGCTTCCGCTGGCAGCTCGCGCGGAACCTGCAGGAGAATCCGCGTCTGATCAGGGATATCGGCCTGACGACATGGCAGGTCGAGGCCGAGATCGCCAAGCCCTTCTGGCGGCGATGAGCGCCTCGCGCGCTCACGCGTCAGCCACGATGCAGCGCCAGCACCGCCGCGGCGGCGTCTTCATCGGTGATCACCACGGACGCCAGCCTGGCGCGGAGTGCGGCTGCGATCACCGCGGCCTTGTTCGTGCCGCCGGATGCCAGGATCACGGTCGGGATGCGGCGCAGGCCGTCCAGGGGCAGGGCGATGGCGCGGCGGTTGATCGGGTGGTCGATCGCGTTGCCCTCAGCGTCGATGAACTGCCCGAGCATGTCGCCGACCGCACCATGCTCCGCCAATTCCCTGGGGCCGACATCGCCGGGTAGCCCGTAGCGCACCAAAAGCGAGCGCTCGCTCAGATCACCGGCGCTGAGGATCGCGACATCGGTCGCGCGGATGCGGGCGAAGGCGGCCTCGAACACGTCCTGCGCCAGGATGGTGTGGCGCGATTGCGGCGTGCCGGCATAGATCGGTGCCGCCAGATAATGGCACTCCGCCTGCCAGAGCCTGGCGAAATGGCTGGCGATCTCGAACGTGTTGATTTCGATGCCATAGGTCAGCCCGCCCATCATCGAGGTCACGGTCAGGTCGCGATACTGGCCGGCCCGCACATGCCGGATCGTCTCGCGCAGCGTCCCGCCCCAGCCGACGCCGAAGACGCCCGAGGGATGCTCGTCGATGATCTGCGAGACCAGCTCGCCGGCCGCCTTGCCGATCTGCGCGGAGATCTGTGCCGGGTCGCTCGGCGTCGGCACGACGATCGCGTCCTTGAGGCCGAACGCCTCGACCAGCGCCTGTTCCAGCCTGACGCAGCTCTCCAGCCGCGAATTGATCGTGATATTCACGAGCCCGCTGCTGCGCGCCTCGTTCAGCAGGCGGTTGACCCGCAGCCGCGTCATTTTCAGCCGGTCGGCGATATCCGCCTGGGTCAGGCCTTCCATGTAATAGAGCCAGGCGGCCCTGACCTGGGTTTGCGGATCCTCCGGCATCGCGTCATCCCAAGGGCGAGAGCGGCGTCGAGACCGCCAGCCCTTCGCGGCGGAATCGGTCGAGATTGCGTTCCTGCACCGGGCTTACATCGCTTTCGTTTGCTGCGACAACGCACAGCGATGCGGCCTGCCGCTGCGGATTTGCCTTGACCTTCACTAATGTAAATACACAAATACATTTGTAGAAGACCCAGCGAAGCCGGAGTGCGTTGCAGAATGTCCCACGCCATCTTTCTTCACGCCGCGGGTGACGCGCGCTTCGCGCCGTTCAACCTGCGCGAGGGGGCTGCCAGTGAAACCCTGCTGGATGTCGCGGCCGTCGGCCTCTGTGGCAGCGATCTGCACTATTACAAGGATGGCGGCATCGGTTCGGCCGTGATTGCCACCCCTTTCGTGCCGGGCCACGAGTTCAGCGGCTGGCTGACCGAGGACCTGCCGGAGCTTGGCCTGGCGCGGGGCGCACTGGTCGCGGTCGATCCGAATCAGGCCTGCGGCCAGTGCCAGCATTGCCGTGACGGCCACCCCAATCTCTGCCCCGAGGTCGTGTTCATCGGTGCGCCCCCGCATGATGGCGCGATGACCGAGCGGATCTGGGTGCCGAAATCGCAGATCGTTCCCGTGCCGGAACGCTTCACGCCGAGCGATGCCGTGATGCTGGAGCCGCTCGGCGTCGCGATCCACGCGGTCGACCTCGCCAAGCCCCGCCTGCTCGAACGCGTCGCGCTGATTGGTTGCGGCCCGATCGGGCTCCTGATCCTGCAGGTGCTCCGGGCCGTCGGCGTCGGCGAGATTCTGGCCTGCGATCCGCAGCAGCATCGGCGCGCGCTGGCGCTCAAGCTCGGCGCGAGCAAGGCCGGCGCCAGCGTGGCCGAGATCGCGGACTGGACGAAGGGCGAGGGCATGCCGCTGGTGGTCGAGGCCACCAATGCACCGGAAGGCTTTCGCGATGCCATTCGCGCCGCGCGCATCGGCGGGCGGGTCGTGCTCGTCGGTATTCCCGATGGCGACAGCTATGTCGTTCCCGCCGCCGAAGCCCGCCGGCGCGGCCTCACCATCAAGTTCTCGCGGCGCATGGGCCATGTCTATCCCCGGGCGATCGAACTCGTCGCGCAGGGCAAGGTCGATGTCGATGCGGTCGTCAGCCACCGCTTCTCGCTTGCCGACGGGCCCGACGCCTTTCGTCGCCACGCCGCCAACGAGCCCGGCATGGTGAAGAGCCTGATCTACCCGCGAGGGCCCGCTGATGACGCGCGCTAAGGCATCGGCCCGAAAAGTGGATTGCGGTTTTCGGAAGAGCCGATGCAAGCACATAAGAGCATCGGCCCGAAAAGTGGATCGCGGTTTTCGGGAAAGCCGATGCAAACACATAAGCTTAGATCATCAGACCGGACACGATATCCGGTCCGATGACCGAAGCGCTCGTGGAAACATGACGGGCGTCCGACACTGGCGAGGTGGCGCCTGACGTGAGCTTCATCGGCATCGATCTCGGCACCTCGTCGCTCAAGGCCATCCTGGTCGACGGGCAACAACGCGTCGTCGCCGATACGGCGCGCGCGCTCACCGTGCATCGTCCGCAGCCGCTCTGGTCGGAGCAGGAGCCGGGCGATTGGGTCGCCGCCGCCTTGGGCGCCTTGCACGACCTGAGGGACGCTGCGCCCTCCGCCTTTCGTCTCTGCAGGGGCATTGGCCTGTCAGGGCAGATGCATGGCGCCGTACTCCTGGACGAGGCCGACCGGCCGCTGCGTCCCTGCATCCTCTGGAATGATGGCCGCGCCAGCGCGGAATGCGCCGCGCTCGAGGCGGCCGAGCCGGCCTCGCGCGCCATCACCGGCAACATCGCGATGCCGGGCTTCACCGCGCCAAAGCTGCTCTGGGTCCGCCGGCATGAGCCCGCTCTCTTCCGGCGCATCCGAAAAGTCCTGCTGCCGAAGGCCTATCTGCACCTTGTGCTGACGGGGGAAGCGATCGAGGAGATGTCGGACGCATCAGGCACGCTCTGGCTCGATGTCGGTTCCCGCGACTGGTCGCAGAGGATGCTTGCTGCGACCGGGCTCGATCGCAGCCAGATGCCAGCCCTCGTCGAGGGCTCGCAGCCCGCCGGACGGATGCGCGCGGATCTCGCCCGCGAACTCGGCTTTGATTCACCGCCGCTCTTTGCCGGAGGGGCAGGCGATAATGCGGCCGGCGCGGTTGGCTTGGGCGCCGTCGCCGCCGGGGCGAGTTTCCTGTCGCTCGGCACATCCGGTGTGCTCTGGCGTACCACCGCCGGTTTCGAGCCGCGGGCTGACAGGGCCGTTCATGCCTTCTGCCATGCCTTGCCCGGCCTCTGGCACCAGATGTCGGTCCATCTCTCCGCCGCCGCGAGCCTGAACTGGTGGGCGAACGTGACGGGGCATACAGAGGCCGAGTTGCTGGCGGCGCTCGGCGAGACCGTCACGGCGCCATCGCCGGTGTTGTTCACGCCCTATCTCTCCGGCGAGCGCACGCCCCATAACGACCCGCAGATGCGCGGCGGCTTCGCCCGTCTCGGTCACGAAACCGGCCGCAATGCCATGACGCAGGCGGTGCTGGAGGGCGTCGCCTTCGCATTCAGGGACGGCAAGGCGGCGCTGGAAAGCGCGGGCGGGCCGATCATGGAAGCCGTGGTCATTGGCGGCGGCGCGCGTTCGGGCCTGTGGCTCTCCATCCTCGCCAGCGTCCTGGACATGAGATTGCATCGCTATCCTCAGACCGAGACCGGCGCCGCCTTCGGGGCGGCGCGGCTCGCCCGCTTGGCCTGCACCGGCGAGAACTCCGGCGAAATCTGTACCCAACCCCTGGGCAGCCCCGAGATTTTCAATCCGCAGCGGGATCTCGTTGCGGCCTATCGGGAGCGCTACGACGATTGGCAGAGCGCCGCTGAATTCAGTCGCGCGCTGCAGTAGGCGCGGTTGCAGGATTTGACAGGAATGCGAGCGGATGCTCTTGATCGGAGCATCCGTTCAAGATTGTTGCTGTCTCATGGCTCCGCTTCCACGCTTCGACCTCATCATCCTCGACTGCGACGGCGTGCTCGTCGACAGCGAGACGATCAGCTGCCGCACCCTGGTCGATATTCTCTCGCCACTGGACCCGGATTATGATCTGGAAGCGGTGATGCGGCGCTATCTCGGGCGCCCCGCCAGCGCAGTCGTCGAGGATTATGAGCGCATGACCGGCCGGCCGGCTCCGGAGAGTTTCAGGCAGGACTGGCGGGCGCGGCTCTTCTCCGCCTTCAGCGCGGCGCTGCAACCCGTTGCCGGCGTGCGCGAGGCGGTCGAGGCCTTCGATGTCGACTATTGCGTCGCGTCCTCCAGCGACGAGGAGCGCATCGAGCATTGCCTGCGCAAGGTGGAGCTCTGGAATCTGTTCGAGGGGCGGATCTTCAGCACGACGCGCGTCCAGCGCGGCAAGCCCGCGCCCGACCTCTTCCTGCTTGCGGCGCGCGAGCGCGGCGTAGCGCCCGAGCGTTGCCTCGTCATCGAGGACAGCGTCAGCGGCGTGCTTGCCGCCAAGGCGGCGGGAATGACCGCCTATGGCCTGACCGCAGGCAGTCATTTTGCGGTGCTGGACCAGCGGCGCGCGCTGGTCGAGGCCGGCGCCGACAGGTTGCTCGGCGCCTGGCGCGAGCTCGCGCTGCCTGCAACGGCGGGCTGAGGCGTCATGGCCGATAATGACAGCGCGCGCCTCGACGATGCCGCCCGCGCCGGCTGGCTCTACTACATTGCCGGCCGCACCCAGGACGACATCGCCGGGATCCTGAACATTTCGCGCCCCGCCGCGCAGCGGCTGGTTTCGCTCAGCCGCAGCGAGGGGCTGATCAGCTTCCAGATGAACCATCCGATCGGCGCCTGCATGGAGCTTGCGGCACGGCTGCGCGATCGTTTCGAGCTGCAGCACTGCGAGATCGCGCCCTCCGACGGCTCGGCCGAGACGGCTGCGGCCGGCGTCGCCTCGCTCGGCGGGGTGCTGATCGAGCGCTGGCTGCGCTCGCGCAAATCGCTGGTCATGGCGCTCGGTACCGGGCGTTCGATGCGCGCCAGCATCGAGCGGGTGTCGCCGATGTCCTGCCCGCTGCACCGGCTCGTCTCGCTGGTCGGCACGATCTCGCCGGATGGCTCCGCCAGCCCGTTCGACACGCTGGTCAAGCTCGCCGAGATCACCAAGGCCCAGCATTTCCCGATGCCGCTGCCGCTCTATGTCTCGAGCCCCGAGGAGCGGGCGCAGCTGATCGAGATCGAGGCGATCCGGCGTATCCGCGCGATCGCCGGCGAGGCCGATCTCTGGCTAATGGGCATCAGCCAGATCGGCGAGGACGCCGTGCTCTATCGGGACGGTTTCATGACGCGCAGCGAATTGCTCGAAATGGTGCGCCACGGCGCGGTCGGCGAGGTTACCGGCTGGGTCTTCGACGGTGAGGGCAGGCTGCTCGACCGCGGTACCAATCTGCGGGTCACCTCCGTGCCGCCGGAGCCCGGCAGCGACCGGCTGCGGATCTGCATCGGACAGGGTACCGCCAAGGTCGCTCCTCTGCGTGCCGCGCTCAGCGGTCGTCTCATCAATGGCCTCGTCACGGACGAGGATACGGCGCGCGCCCTGCTGGCGCTCTGAGGCCGGCCAGCAGCTCCCTGCGTCCATCGCGTCACTCCCGCTTCGTCCTGATGTCCGGCCCGTGCCCCCCGATTGCCGGCGGCCGTCATCGCTTTGTCATCGATGGTTGACATAGAAGCGGAGTGTGCGAGCATATGCTTCAATCAAGAGCAGATGCTCATATAAACCGACGAGGGAGGCTTTGAATGCGACCTGTCTTTGGTGCGCTCGCTGGTGCGGGTGCGATGCTTCTGGCGGGGTTGTCCTGCGCCCAGGCGGCAACCGAAATCGAGTTCTGGCATGCGATGAGCGGCACGCTCGGCGAACGCGTCGACGAGCTGGTCAAGAAGTTCAACGACTCGCAGAAGGACTATGTCGTCAAGGCGGTCGGCAAGGGCACCTATGACGAGGTCCTGAACGGCACGATCGCCGCCTATCGGGCCAAGCGCCAGCCGGAGATCGTGCAGTCGAACGAGCGCTCCTTCCTGACCATGGTCAATTCGGGGGCGATCATCCCGACCAGCGAACTGATGGCCCAGCAGGGCCAGCCGATCGACGTCAAGAAATACATCGCGCCGGTCGTCAGCTACTACGCCATCGACGGCAAGCTCCAGGCGATGCCGTTCAACTCCTCGACGCCGATCCTGTTCTACAACCGCGACCATTTCAAAGCCGCGGGCTTCGACAAGCCCGGCGCGACCTGGCAGGAGCTCGAGCCGCAGCTCGAAGCGATCAAGGCCAAGGGCGTGTCGAAATGCGCCATGGTGCTGCCGGGCGACTACGAGTGGAGCTTCCTGGAAAACTACAGCGCCGTGAACGACATCCCGTATGCGACCAAGCGCAACGGCATGGACGGGCTCGACACCAGCTTCGTCTTCAACAAGGGCAAGCTCGTCGGCCAGGTCGAGCGGATGAAGCGCCTGATCGGCCCCGGCGTGATGCAGCTCGCGGGGCAGGGCGTCATCCCGATCCAGCTCTTCACCTCGGGTGAATGCTCGACGATCATCGCCTCGACTGCCTCGCATGCCGCCGTCGTCGCCGCTGCCAAATTCGACTGGAGCGCGGCCGAGATGCCCTTCGAGCAGGGTGTGACGCCGAAGAACAGCGTCATCGGCGGCGCGGCGCTCTGGACCCTGAAGGGGCACACGCCGGAGAAGTACAAGGCGATCGGCGCCTTCTACAATTTCCTGGCCCAGACCGACACGCAGGTCTGGTGGCACCAGGCCACCGGCTATGTGCCGGTCACGGTCGCTGCCTATGACGCAGCCAAGGCGCAGGGCTACTACCAGAAGAACCCGACGCGCGAGATCGCGGTCGTGCAGCTGATGCGCGGCACGCCGAGCGACAATTCTCTGGGCTTCCGTATCGGCAACAGCAACCAGATCAATGTCGCGATCATGGAAGAGGTCTCGGCCGCCTTCCTCGGCCGCAAGCCGGTGCAGCAGGCGCTCGACGATGCCGTTTCGCGCGGCAACGAGTCGTTGCGCCGCTACGAGCAGCTCAATGCTGGCAAGAAATAGCGCGGCGGAGCTTCCCGCGGCGGCTGCCGGCGGCTGGCGCTTGCGCTGGCCGCTGCGGCGCCGGACTGCTCCGGCTTTCTCCGACGGGCAGGCCGAGAGCGGGTTGAAGCGGGCCCATTTCACGGAATGGCGCTTGCCCTTCTGGCTGCTGGCGCCGCAGCTCTTCATCCTCCTGCTGTTCTTCTTCATCCCCTCCGTCAGGGCGCTGATCCAGGCGTTCCAGCTCACCGATCCGTTCGGCGCGACGACGCAATGGGTCGGCTTCCAGAATTTCGAGCGGCTGTTCCGCAGCAGCGTTTATTGGTCCTCGGTCCAGGTCACGGTCGTGTTCACCGTCGCGCAGAACGTGCTGACGCTGTCGCTCGCGCTGCTGCTCGCCTTCGCCTCGAACCACATCCTGCGCGGGCGCGGTGCCTACCGCACCATCCTGCTGCTGCCCTATGCGATCGCGCCCGCGATCGCCGGCATCATGCTCGCCTTCCTGTTCAACCCGCGCGTCGGCCCGGTCGCCCATATGCTGCAGGGGCTCGGCTTCGACTGGGATCCGAACCGCAATTCCTCGCATGCGCTCGCCCTGATCGTCATGGCGGCGTCCTGGAAACACATCTGCTACAACTACATCTTCCTGGTCGCGGCGCTGCTTTCGGTGCCCCATTCGATCCTGGAATCCGCCTATCTCGACGGGGCCGGGCCGATCCAGCGGTTCCTGCGCATCTCGCTGCCGATGATCGCGCCGACGCTGTTCTTCCTGATCGTCATCAATTTCGTCTACGGGCTGTTCGAGACCTTCGCCATCGTCGACGCGACGACGCGCGGCGGCCCGGCCGGAGCGACCTCGATCCTGGTCTACAAGGTCTATCAGGACGGTTTCGTCACGCTCGATCTCGGTTCGTCCGCCGCCCAGTCCGTGATCCTGATGGGGCTGGCCCTGCTCCTCACCTATGCGCAGTTCCGCTTCATCGAGCGGCGCGTGAACTACAGCGTGTAAGGGGAGCGCCTGAGCATGAACGAGCGCACGCCCGTCCTTGACGTCGTCTGCCATCTCATCCTGCTGGTCGGCGCAGCACTCGTCTGCCTGCCGCTCTATTTCGTCTTCGTCACGGGAACGCTGACCCAGCAGGAGGTCATGCGGGTGCCGATGTCCTGGCTGCCTGGCGACGCCTATTTCACGAATCTGGAGACCGTGTTGAGCAGCGCCAATTTCGGCCGGCTCCTGCTCAACTCCTTCATCATCGCCAGCGGCATCACCATCGGAAAACTCTCGGTCTCGGTGATCGCGGCCTTCGCCGTCACCTATTTCCGTTTTCCCTTCCGGCTGACCGTGTTCTGGCTGATCTTCATGTCGCTGATGCTGCCGATCGAGGTCCGCATCGTCCCGACCTATGAATCGGCGGCGAATGTCGCCCTGCCGCTCAACATCCTCGGCTCATGGCTCGGCATGCAGGTCCTGGTCGATCTCGACTGGAACATGGTCAACCGCTATTCCGGCCTGATCCTGCCCTTGATTGCCTCGGCCACCGCGACCTTTCTGTTCCGCCAGTTCTTCCTGACCATTCCGGACGAACTCTGCGAGGCCGCCCGTATCGACGGCGCCAGCCCCTGGCAGTTCTTCCGCCTGATCCTGCTGCCGCTCTCGCGCTCCAACATCGTCGCGCTCGCGATCATCCTCTTCCTGATGGGCTGGAACCAGTATCTCTGGCCGCTGCTGCTCACCACCGAGCCCGCCATGGCCAATGCCGTGATCGGGCTGAAGAAGCTGATGCCGCAGGCCGACTCGCTGCCGACCTGGCATCTCCTGATGAACGCGGCCCTGCTGACGATGCTGCCGCYGACCCTCGTCATCCTTCTCCTTCAGCGCTGGTTCGTGAAGGGACTTGTCGACAGCGGCAAGTAGCGGCCAGCACCATAAAACCAAGGCGACCATCATGCGGATCATCGGACATCGCGGCGCGCGCAATATCTGGGCGGAGAACAGTCTCAGCGGCTTCCGGCAAGTCTGCGACCTCAAGAACGTCTGCGACCTCAAGGTCGACGCGGTCGAACTAGATGTGCATCTCTCCGCCGATGGCGAGATCATGGTGATCCATGATCCGCTGCTCGAGCGCACCACGGACCATAAGGGGCCGGTCGCCGGGCTCTCCCGCGAGGCGCTGCGCAAGGTTCGGCTCAACGACACGCTGGGCGAGACGATCCCGACCTTGGCGGCCGTGCTCGACGTCTTCGCGCCGACCGGCATAGAGCTCGAGATCGAGATGAAGATGGACGCGCTCGGCAATCCCCATGCGGGACTGCTGGAGAAGGTCATCGCCCTGGTCGAGGCCAGAGGCATGGCCTCGCGCGTCGTCCTGACCTGCTTCGTTCCCGAGGTCATCGAGGAGATCCGGGCGAAGGCCCCGCACATGCGCCGCCTCGCTTCGGTCGATCGCCGCTCCTGCGAAGCCTTCGGCGGCGTTGATGCCACCTTGCGGCGCTTCGTCGATCTCGGCTGCATCATCGCGGTCGAGCAGTCGCTGCTGCGGCTGGCACTCGATCGTGCGCTGGGCATTGTCGGGCGCGAGAAACTCGGTGTCTGGGTGCCGAGCACCCTGCGCGAGCTTGATTACTGGCTGGGGCAGCCGATCGCGCAGATCACCAGCGATCGCCCCGATCTCGCCCTGCAATTGCTGGCCGCGAAGGCTGGGTGAGGCGATGGCCGTCACTCTGTCGCGGGCCCGGCTCGGCGAAATCGGCAGCGCGGTCGCCCGGCCGCGCTATCGGCCGGAGGATCTGAGCGCCGGCATCGTCCATTTCGGCGTCGGCAATTTCCACCGCGCGCATCAGGCCTGCTATCTCGACGAACTCTTCGAGAGCGGGCTCGATCGCGACTGGGCGATCATCGGCACCGGCGTGCAGGAAAGCGATGCGGCGATGGGGCGCGAGCTTGCCGCCCAGGACTTCCTGACCACGGTCGTCGCGCAGGAAGCGACCTCCGCGCAGGCGCGGATCACCGGTGCGATGATCGATTTCATCCCGCCCGGCGACAGGGCAGGGCTGCTCGCTCGCCTCGTCGATGCCCGCACGCGGATCGTCTCGCTCACCGTCACCGAGGGCGGCTACTACATCGATCCGGCGACGCAGGCCTTCGACGCGAACCACCCCGATATCATTGCGGATGCCGCCGATAGGCTCGCCTCTCCAAAGACCGCCTTCGGGCTGATCGGCGCCGCCCTTCTGCAGCGCCGCGCCGCCGGCCTTGCGCCCTTCACGGTGATGTCCTGCGACAACCTGCCGGGCAATGGCCATGTCACGGAGAATGCCGTCGCCGGGCTGGTGGAACTGGTCGACCGTTCCGACGCGCACTGGATCCGCGAGAGCGTCGCCTTTCCCAACGGGATGGTCGACCGCATCACGCCCGCGACCTCGGAGCGCGAGCGCGCGGCCCTGCGCAGCGATTTCGGCATCGACGACCGGCGCCCGGTCTTCTGCGAGGATTTTCGGCAATGGGTGCTGGAGGATCGCTTCCCCGCCGGGCGGCCGCGGCTCGAACAGGTCGGTGTCGAATTCGTCGCCGATGTCGCGCCCTTCGAGCTGATGAAAATCCGCATCCTGAATGGCGGGCACGCGGCGATCGCCTATCCCGCCGGCCTGCTCGATATCCATTTCGTACATGAGGCGATGGAGGACCCGCAGATCGCGCGTTTCCTCCGGGCCCTGCTCGATCACGAGATCATCCCGCTCGTGCCCCCTGTGCCCAATACCGACCTCGGGGCTTATCGGCGGACGATCGAGCGGCGCTTCGCCAATCCGAAGATCGGCGACACGATCCGCCGGCTTTGCCTGGACGGGTCGAACCGCCAGCCCAAGTTCATCCTGCCGACGCTGCGCGACGCGCTCGGGGCAGGCCGCCCCATCGACGGTCTCGCGCTCGTCTCCGCGCTCTGGTGCCGCTATTGCTATGGCGAAACCGAAAGCGGGCAGGCGATCGCGCCGAACGATCCGAGCTGGCAAAGGCTGACGGAGCAGGCCCGCAAGGCCAGAATCCAGCCGGAGTCCTGGCTCGCGATGCGGGATGTCTATGGCGATCTGGCGGACGACGCGCGCTTCCGGGAGGCTTTTGGTCAGACCCTGCAACGAATTTGGCACGTCGGCACGCGGGCGAGCCTCGACCACTATCTGGCCCGCAGCGCCCAGGGCTGAGCGCGTCGGCGTTCGGGCGCCGCGCTGCCAGGCTACACTCGGGGCATCAGGCTAGTCCGGTTCGCGGAACGGGGCGGGAATCTGGCTTATCAGGCAAGCTTGATGTCCAGCAGGCTTTCGATCGTCCTGATCCCGGTCTCCGCCTGGAGCCTCTCGTCGATCTCCTCTGCGCTGAGGCATCCTTCAAGCCAGAGGCCGTCGATCACGGCGTTGAGCGCGATGCTGAGGCGTTGCCGCTCGGATGGGCCTGGATTGCGCTGCTCGGCCGTCAGCACTTCTCCGATCAGGTGGTCGCAGGCGCATCGGTAGGCGAGATATTTGTCGCGATGCACCTCGGCGAAGGCAGGGTTGATCGGAACCTGGCTGATGAAGGTCGCCCATAGCGACAGGACGCGAGGATCGGCGACCGGCCCGCTGATGCTCGCGAGGATGAAACGGCGCAGCTTCTCATGCGCGCTGCCCTCCGTCTCGACGATCGCGAGAGGCGGTCCGGTGATGATCTCGATCGTCCGACGGTACGCTTCGACCATCAGATTGTCCTTCGACGCGAAGTGGTGCCGGATCAGGCCGTTGCTGACGCCGGCATGGGCAGCCACGGCGCGTACCGTCGTGCCCTGGATGCCGAGCTCCGCGATGCAGTCGAGCGCGGCTTCGATCAGGTCGGCGCGTCGGTTGAAGTCGGGGGCCCGCCTGAATGTCGCCGTCATCACTGTGCCTCCGATGCAGTCAGGGTCAGCAGATCAATATTATGCGCTTGCATAGTAGCTATACAATCGCATAGTCCCGCGCCACAAGACCCGCCACGACCCCGAACCCGACGCACCGGCAGACACAGCGCTTGACCCAGCATTCGACACACATGAGTGAGCGCTCCAGGGGGACGTTCCTCGTCCTGGCGGCGACGATCTGCTGGAGCGCCAGCGGGCTCTATTCGCGCCTGCTGACCACCGATGTCTGGACGGCGATCGGATGGCGCTCCCTGTTCGCCGGTCTCTTCCTGATTGGGCCCTTGCTCATGCTCGGCGGCGGCCTGTCGCGCCGGCACTGGCGGGCGGTCGTGCAGCCGGCGGGTTTGGCCATGATCGCCTGCCAGACGATCAGCCAGGCGAGCTTCATCGGCGCCTACTACACGACCAGCGTCGCCAACGTCGCCGCCATCTATGCAACCGCACCGTTCATTGCCGCGCTCCTGGGCTGGCTACTCCTGAAGGAGCGCGCGTCCTGGCGTACGCTGGCGACGGGCCTGGTCTGCCTGGTCGGGGTCGGCATCATCATGGCGTCGTCGATCGGCGGCGGGCGGGTCGTCGGAGACCTGCTTGCCCTCGTCATGACGGCCTCGTTCGCAATGGTCATCGTGCTGCCAAGGCTTAACCCGGACCTGCCGGCGCTGCCGCCCATCATCGTCAGCGCGCTTTTGACCTTCGTGCTGTTTGCCCCTTTCGGCTCGGCTGGTTCGCTCGACCTCCATAACTGGGTCGTGCTCGCGGCCTTCGGCGCCACGAATTTCTCGATAGCCCTGGTGCTCTTCATCATGGGCGCACGTCACCTGCCGCCGGCCGAGGCGGCGCTCATCGGGACCACGGAGATCGTGATGACCCCCTTGTGGGTCTGGCTCCTGCTGGCCGAGAAACCGCCGGTTGCCACGGTCATCGGGGGCGCGGTCATCTTCGCAGCGGTCGTCTGCCATACGGCGATCGAATTGACGCGGACCCGCCGGCTGAGCCGTTCCTGATGTGACATGCGGCCAGCCCGGTCGTTCAGGTCGGCTCGAAACGCCGGGTCTGGCTACGCTTGCGGATCGGGCCCCTTATCATCCCGAGGCCCTGGAATGTCCGGTGATCAGCGAGCCCGATCGGCGGGCCATGAACCAACACGGATTTTTGTTTGACCGGGCGTGGACGCGTGGTCGGATATGGCAGACCCTGTCGTCCGGGAATGGGCAAAGATGGGATGGATTGCGGCGCTCGATCGCGGGCGGGCTGGAGGAATATCGGACAGGCACAATTCATGCTTCGCGGGGATTGCAGCAGGGGAGGCCGGGATGACGAAAGCCACCTACACAGACTGGATGGCCGTGCTGGAGCGCATGGAGCGAACCCAGCGCGAGCACTATCTCGCAGGCCATGACGACGAGGGCGACGCTTTGGGCAAGCAGATCGAGCAATGGATACTGGCCGGCCGGGCCCAGGGCTATTGCGTGCGGGACGGCAGGCCCCTGACGGATACGCGGCACCCTTCCGAGACAAGCCTGGCCGGTGAGATGCAGCGCCAGTCGGGCCAGCACCGGTCGTCAAAGCACTGAGCCCCCGCGGGCGCGTAGCGCGCTGCAACAGGATGCCACGCGGCGAACGGGCATCCGCTGCGTGCAGGTGGCTCTGACGCTCGGGAGATCCCATGCAACGCGTCGCCTCCTGCACATGCGGCCAGCTGAGCATCACCGTCGAAGGCGAGCCGCGTGGGGTCGGCCTGTGCCATTGCCTGGCATGTCAGAGCCGAACGGGAAGCGCTTTCGCCTATCTGGCCAGCTTTGCCGCTCCCTACACGGTGTCCGGGCGGGCGTTCGAATATGTTCGTACCGGCGACCAGGGAGCGGCGTTCAAATTCCGCTTCTGTCCGGTCTGCGGGAGCAATCTCTTCCACAGCGAGGAGGGGGCGACCGGGGCGGTCTCGGTTGCTGTCGGCGCCTTCGGCGACCCGGATTTCCCGCTGCCCCAGGTGTCCGTCTACGACATCCGGCGGCATGGATGGGTTGCGCTGCCCACCGGCATCCAGGCGTTTCCGCGAGACCCGGACTGAGCGGTCGGATACCGGCCTCGCGCCTCCCGGATTGCCGCCTCAATCGGGCGCCTTGCGAAAATCCGTACCGTCGAGCACCTCCGCCAGAAGCCGCGTTCCCAGATCGGCTTCCGCCTCGGAAAGCCCGGAAAATCCGAACAGCAGTCTCGATGTATCGGAGGATGCGACGTTCATCCGGGACAGCGGCATGACGACGACGCCCTTCGCCAGGGCGGCCGCGGAGACAGCCCTGTCGTTGCTCCAGGTCCCCGTGCTGCGTGCGGTGAGATTGATGCCCTGATCGGGAACGACGACGGCAAGATGCTCGCTGGCACGGTCCCTCAGGAGGCCCGTCAGCAGATCCCGCGACGCGCGCAGTCGCTCCCTGAGGCGGCGCAGATGGGCTGGAAAATAGCCCTCATTGAGAAAATCGCCGACGACGCGTTGCTGGAAAGTCGGCGGGCAGCGGTCAAGCGCCGGGCGCACCGCCCGGAACACCGGCACCAGATCGGCCGGGACCACGAGATAGCCAAGCCGCAGGCTCGGCAGCAGGGCTTTGCTGAACGTGCCGGTGTAGAGGACACGATTGGCCTGATCCAGGCCTTGCAGCGAGGCGATCGGATGACCGTCATAGCGAAATTCGCTGTCATAGTCGTCCTCGACAATCCAGCAGCCATGCCCCCTTGCATAGGCGAGAAGCTCGAGCCGCCGCGGCAGGGAAAGAACGGAGCCGACCGGATACTGGTTTGACGGCGTCACATAGAACAGCGCCGGTGGTTGCAGCGAGCCGGCCGCCAAGACCTCCGTCATGACCCCCTCGTGATCCACGGGCAGGCCGACGATCTGCGCGCCATTGAGAGTCAGGCATTGTCTGGCCGGCGGATAACACGGGTCCTCGACAACGACGCTGTCGCCAGGTGAGGCCAGCACGCGAAAAGCCAGGTCGAGCGCCTGCTGCGTTCCGGCCGTGATGAACAACTGATCAGGCGTACAGCGCACCCCCCTCGAAACGGCCAGGTGAGCGGCGATCGCGGCCCGAAGCGCGGGCTCCCCCTGAATATCGCCATAGCCTTCAAAGGCGTAGTTCATGTGCCGGCCGGCAATGCGGCTCAGGAGGCCTGCGGTCCGCTCATCATGGGCGATCCGGCCGGTCACAAACGGCAGGGGCTTTTGTGGTTCGAGGCTGGGTCCGCAGGTCAGAACCCGCGTGACCGCTTGCGAGAGCGCGCGGCTGGTCGCATGAGCCGCTGGCTCCTTGCGTTCACCGGCTCTCAAGAGCCCATCCGGAACGCCTGCAGAAATATAGGTGCCCGACCCGTGGCGGGCGATGGCATAGCCCTCGGCGATCAGGATCTCATAGGCCTCGGCAATGGTGCCGCGCGACAGCTTCCACTCCTGCGACGCCAGGCGGGTCGAGGGCAGGCGCTGTCCCGCATCCAACCGGCCGTCGGCAATCGCACCGCGCAGGGCAAGGTAGAGCTGCCGCGCCAGGGATGCCGGGGAGGATGGATTGATACCCGGCTGAAAGCGAGCCGATGGGCTTTCCCTGCGCCGCTTCAGGTTCATCAAGCCTCCCATCCAAATGGCTCACCAAGTGGCTCAGGGTGGAATCGTATAGTGGCTCTGTAAAATGAATCAATAATGCATTCTGATTGAGCCACTTTCAAAGTGCCGCCGCAGATCGACGAGGAGAAGCAGGGATGGAGATGCAGGCGCCACGCCGCTGCAGGCCCTCTTCGACCGCGTCTTCGCCCATCACGGCTTCGCGGTCGGTTTTTGAGCCTTCTGCAAAGCGAATCTCCTGGAGTTCCTGATGTCGATGTCTTCGCCCCGATTGCGGATTGCCGTGCTGTTCGGCGGACGCTCTGCCGAGCATGACGTGTCCGTGCTGTCGGCCACCAATGTGATGAATGCCCTGGAGCCCGCGAAATATGACGCGGTACCGATTTTCGTGACGCGCGAAGGGCAATGGCTGCTGAGCCGCCTCGAGGGGGGCATGCTCGCCAAACCCGAGAGCGGTACGGAGGTCTCCCTCGTCCCGGGCGGACGCGGGCGAATGATCGCGATCGAGGCCGGCGGCAGGATGGTCGACGCCGGGACGATCGACATCCTGTTTCCCGTCCTGCACGGGCTCTATGGCGAGGACGGTTCGATACAGGGGCTTGCGGAAGTCGCGCGCGTGCCGCTCGCGGGCTGCGGCATCCTCGGCTCTGCGGCGGCGCTGGACAAGGATATCGCCAAGCGCCTGCTGCGGGCAGCCGGCCTTCCGGTCGCCCGATCCGTGACCATTAGCGACGATGCTGCACCTGACCTTCCTGCTTTGGAACGAGAACTTGGGCTACCGCTTTTCATCAAGCCGGCGCGGCAGGGCTCTTCGATCGGCGTCAGAAAGGTCTCCGGAAGCCAGGAATTCAGGCCGGCGCTGAGCGAGGGGTTCCGGCATGACCGCAAGTTGCTTGCCGAAGAATTCATCCAGGGGCGCGAGATMGAATTCAGTGTGCTGGAAGATCAAAGGGGCGGATTGTTCGTATCCCGGCCCGGAGAGATCGTTCCGGCCGTGAGCCATGGCTTCTACAGCTACGACGCCAAATATATCGACGAGAACGGTGCGGCGTTGAAGGTACCGGCGGAATTGCCCGCAGAGGTCGAGGCGCAGATGCGGGAGATGGCCGCCAGGGCATTCAGGGCTCTCGGCTGCGATGGCATGGCGCGCGTCGATTTCTTCCTGACGGCGGATATGCAGCCTCTCGTGAACGAGGTGAACACGATTCCGGGCTTCACCAATATCAGCATGTATTCCAAGGCGATGGCCGCCAGCGGCGTGAGCTATGCCGAAATCATCGATCGTCTCGTCTCGCATGGCCTGGCGCGCGCCGGTCGGGCCGGCTGACATTGCCGGTGAACGGGATCGGGGCGGCCGAGGCGAGCAGCGGTTGGAGCAACCGACCGATCGGCGTCGCTGTTCTCAGCGGATCATTGCCGACAACTCTGGCCGCCGTTCGGCAGTTCGATACCTCTGAGGGCGAGCTTTTGGCAAGGAACCGGGGCGAGCAACCGTCAGCGCAGGCGAGCACTCGATCCCGCGCTGTCGGCGCCGGACCAGGGCTTCGGGAGCGGTCTCGGTGGGAACGGGCGGCCGGCTCGGACGTTGGAGCCGCACATGCAAGATCCGGGCGGCGCCAAACCTGGCCCCGACGACTTGCAAGCCAGCGACGGGCAGCCATCATGAGCAAATCAAGATCGACGGGAACGCCAAGGGCAAACCCCGGCAACGGGGGCGAGACGCACCAGACTGCTTCTGCTCCGGACAAGCGGATCACGACGAACCACGGCGTGCCGGTGAGCGACAACCAGAACTCGCTCAGGGCGGGGCGGCGTGGCCCGACCCTGCTCGAGGATTTCGTGCTCCGGGAAAAGATCCAGCATTTCGACCACGAGCGCATTCCCGAGAGGATCGTCCATGCACGCGGCTCGGCGGCGCACGGCTATTTCGAGCTGACTGAGTCGCTGGCCGAATTCACCCGCGCCAGGATCCTCACCGAAGTCGGCGTCAAGACGGAGCTGTTCACGCGCTTCTCGACCGTCGCGGGCGGCGCCGGTTCTGTCGACACGCCGCGCGATGTGCGTGGCTTTGCGGTCAAGTTCTACACCCGGGAGGGCAACTGGGACCTCGTCGGCAACAACATCCCGGTCTTCTTCATCCAGGACGCGATCAAGTTTCCCGATCTCATTCACGCCGTGAAGATGGAGGCCGATCGCGGATATCCGCAGGCCGCCAGCGCCCATGACACCTTCTGGGATTTCATCGGCCTGATGCCCGAGGCCACCCACATGATCATGTGGGCGATGTCGGACCGGGCCATTCCGCGTTCGTTGCGCATGATGGAGGGTTTTGGAGTCAACACCTTCCGGCTTTTGAACGACAAGGATGAGCCGACCTTCGTCAAGTTCCACTGGCGGCCGAAGCTCGGCACGCAATCGACTTGCTGGGACGAGGCCGTGAAGATCGCCGGTGCCGATCCCGATTATCACCGTCGCGATCTGCATGAAGCCATCGCTGCGGGTGATTTTCCGGAATGGGAGTTCGGTGTCCAGCTCCTGAGCCAGAAGGAGGCGGACGCGCTGCCATTCGACATTCTCGATGCCACCAAGCTGATACCCGAGGAGCTCGTGCCGATCCGCTTCATCGGCCGCATGGTGCTCAATCGCAACCCGGACAACTTCTTTGCCGAGACGGAGCAGGTCGCCTTCCTGCCGACCAACATGCCGCCGGGCATCGATGTCTCGGAGGATCCGCTGCTGCAGGGGCGGCTTTTCTCCTATCAGGACACGCAGCTCTCGCGCCTTGGCACCGTCAACTTCCACCAGATCCCGATCAACAAGGCCAAGGGCTGTCCCTTCCAGAATCTGCAGCGCGACGGGCAGATGCAGACAAAGGTGTTCACGGGGCGCGCGAATTACGAGCCCAACAGCCTCAGCGAGGCCGGCGAGGACGGCGGGCCGCGCGAGGATCCGAACGGCGGCTTCCGGACCTTCGCCCTGCCGGTGGAGGAGACGAAGCTCAGGCTGCGTTCGGAGAGTTTCGCCGACCATTACTCGCACGCCCGACTGTTCTTTCGATCGCAGACGGAGATCGAGCAGGCCCACATCGCCAGCGCGCTGGTCTTCGAGCTGTCGAAGGTCTCGCTCGACCATGTCCGCTTGCGGGTTCTCTCCAATCTACGCAATGTCGACGAGACACTGGCCGGTCGCGTCGCGGACGGGATGAACATGGCGCTGCCCAAGGCATCGGCGCCGGCCGTGGCCCCGCAGGACATGGAGGTTTCGCCAGCCCTGCGCATCGTCGGCAAGTATCCCGAGACGCTGAAGGGCCGGGTGGTCGGTGTCCTGGTTTCGGACGGGGCGGACGGAGCCTTGATCGACATGCTTGGAAAGGCCGTCGAGGGCGAGGGCGGCACGGTCAAGATCGTCGCGCCAAGGATCGGCGGCGTGACCTTGAAGGGCGGCAGGACGCTGAAGGCCGACGGTCAACTGGCGGGCACGCCGTCGGTGATGTTCGACGCTATCGCCCTCGTGCTGTCCGAAGCAGGTTGCGCAGCCCTGCTCAGCGAGGGCGCAGCCATCGATTTCGCCAAGGACGCCTTTGGCCATCTCAAGGCGATCGGCTTCAGCGCCGAAGCGAAACCGCTCCTCGACAAGGCGGGCATCGTCGCGGATGCGGGCGTCGTGGAGCTCGGTGCCAAGGCTCAGGCCTTTCTTGCCCCCGCCTGCACGCGCCAATGGGGCCGCGAGCCAAAGGTTCGTACCCTGGCTTGAGCCGGAAGGTCGGGAACCCGCAAGGCTCGGCCTGCGGGATGGGCCCACCATGCAGAACGGTGGTGGGTCTTTCCGTTGGGCAGGAGGCGTCAAAGCGGTTTGCTGCTAGGAATGCGGCAGATCGGGTGGGACGCGGATAGGCGAAGCATGGGCGTCGAGCTGCGCGAAGTGACCGCCGCAACCGTTCGATCGATCTGCAGCCTGGAGGTCGCCGACGAACAGCGCACCTATGTTGCGCCTGTAGCGGTATCGATAGCTCAGGCTCATTTCGAGCCGACATCGATGTTTCGAGCGATCTATGCGGATGACGAGCCCGTGGGCTTCATCCTGTGGCGCAGCGGGGAACAGCCGAAATCGGCTTATCTCTGGCGCTTCATGGTCGACAGGAAGCACCAGGGAAAAGGCCATGCGCGTGCCGCGATGGAATTGGCCTTTACGGAATGGCGTGCGCTCGGCTTCGATACCTTGATCACCAGCGTTGTTCTGGGCCAGCACAGCCCGCTGGGCTTTTACCTGTCGCTTGGATTTACAGAGGCGAATGAGACCACGCGCCATGGCGAATGGGTTCTTCGCAAGACGCTCTAGCCGCGCGCTGGCATCGGATCGCCGCCGACTGGCCCGTCTCCGGAGCGCTCAGCCGGTGCCGTTGAATTCGGTACGAAATTCATGAAATTCGCGGGCAACAAGGTTCGGATCGCTCGTCTAGCCTCTGCAACCTTGCCAATCCGGCATGTGCAGAGCCGGCCTGCGCTTGACCCGTCAGCAGTCGCGTCCCGGCACCGTGCCGGCCAGGACGCGGGCGACCGGGGCGCCCAGGGCGGCCCATCGGGAACCGGAGGGATGCCCGTTCGTTTCACAGTGATCCGCGAGGATTCCCACGAACTGGCCCGCCATCCCGAGAGAGATGGTGGGTCTTTTTCGTTAACCTTCGCACGATAACTTCCTCAATCGATGGAACCGATCGGGGAAATGGGAATTTCCCTTCCGTCATGCTACATTGGATGGGCGGCGTCGTCGTCCTGGCAACGAGGGATAACCGATATGAAAACCATACTGGTTCTGGCCGTTTCTGTGGGGCTGATGGGCATTGGTGGCTGTGCCGCCGATATGTACGGCAAGGGCAAAGGCAAAGCCCCGCCGCCGGTGGCTTCGCCGATCGTGACCAAGGGCTGAGGCCCGAATCCAGCGACCCTCGGGTCGCCCGAGTTTGCCCGCTGCTCCGAAAGGGGCGGCGGGTCTTTTTTTGTCTGCCTGTGCCGGTCCTGCCGCGGATCGGCCCGACCTGCCGCTACAGCGAGCCGCGCGTGGCACCCGCTGCCKAACGGCCGAGCGCCTCGTCCGCTGGGTGTTGACGATAATCGAGGGCGGGGTGGATGATCGGCTGCCGACCGCGCGATCCGAACTGCTGGCAACGACACCCTGCTGTTCAGCGAACTTGGCCTGTCATAGAGGATTGAAGCCAGATGTTGCGAATGTCCATTGTGGTCATTGCGGCGCTGCTCGTGACAGGCGTCGTCGCATTCGAAGATATCGATGGCAGTTTGGCCAAGCTGGAGCCGATAGACCGAGCAACCCTGATTGAGGCTATCGATCTGCACATGAACGACGGTACTTCGACTAAAATCAGAAATGTCAGGCCTGTGTCTGAGAACGTATACCTTTGCGGATGGATCGATTCAAAGAATAGCTTCGGCGCCTATGTKGGATACCGCAGATTTATTCTCCACATGGGCAGCAAGGAATTTTTATACGACGGAGATTTCCACCGAGGCACCGAGCATCTCGCCGCATCGACCAAACGATTTATTGGCGCGAAGTGCGGGCAGGGGTCGTAATTGCGCGCGATCGTATGGGCGAGGAGCAACGAGCGGGCGGATCAGCCCAACATGCCCGTGGACGAGAAATACAGAGCACGCTGCGGAGCCGGGAGCATCGCGACGTCACGGCGCAGCTTCAGCCGGTCGTCCTGAGCAATGGTAGCCGCTCGTTCGCTGGCCTGAGAGGCCGCCCCATAGCGCAGGGAACCGAATGCCCCACCGGAGGTTGCTCGATTGTGGCGCTGGCCACGGGCAATCAGGAGGAGGGGGCAATGGACGGTATCATCTATCTCGTCGGGTTGATTGTGGTGGTCATGGCCATCCTCTCGTTCCTTGGTCTGCGTTGAGAGGAGGCGAGAATGGCTGTTCTTCCCACAGAAACCGATGTCTCGATCGCGGTCGCGCCGGCTCCGTCCTCCTATCTGGAATGGGCCCCCATCCTGGGGGGAGCGGTGCTCGCAGCCGCCATCTCCTCGATCATGACGGCCTTCGGATCGGCGATCGGGCTTTCCTTGGTTTCGGCGGAGCCTTCGCGCAGCTCTTCGCTCGCCGTGCTCGGCATCGCAGCAGCGCTATGGGCGCTCTGGGTCACCGTCTCGGCCTGCATTGCCGGCGGCTATGTGGCCGGCCGGATGCGGCGCCCTGTTCCCGATGCCACCGCCCACGAACGGGAGATGCGTGACGGAGCGCATGGCCTCCTGGTCTGGGCAACGGGGGCGCTCCTGCTGGCTTTCATCGCGACGTCATCGGCTGTTGGCGCGGGCCGCACAGCCCTTGAGGGCGCGGCAGCCGCAACCTCGGGGGCGACTTCGCTCCTGAAGCTGCAGCCGGATCCGCTCGGCTCGGCCATCGATGGCATCCTGCGGGCGCCCGGCGCCGGTGCGCCGGTGACGCCCGAAGAGCGTTCGGAGCTGAGCCGGCTGATGTCGACGGCGATGGGGAATGGCACGCTCGATCCGGCGGACCGCGACTATATCGCGACCCGCATGGCAAGCCGTGCCGGGATCGGCAAGCCCGAGGCGGAAAAGCGTGTCGATGACACGCTGGCAAAACTGAACCAGGCCAAGGAGACGGCGAAGCAGGCCGCCGAAAAGGCACGGAAGGTCGGCATCATCTCGGCCTTCCTGACGGCCGCCGTGCTTCTCGTCGGTGCTGCCGCGGGCTGGTTCGGGGCGGTGCTTGGAGGTGGCCACCGTGACGAGCAGCGCGAAATGCCGGGTTGGGGCCGGCGCCGTCTCTGATCCAGGCGTTCCCACAGGTCGAAGCCCGCCGGGTTTCGGGATGAAGCGGCCGCCGGGATTGGCGGCCCTTCTGCGTTCTCGGGCCCAGGGGCTCCGCAATCGCGGCAGCGGAGGGGCGGGAGCCCCCCTGTTTGGGTTGCGCTCAGCCGCCGGTCAGGTCGCGGCTTTGGCGATCGAGCTCCGCATTGTAGCGGCGCAGGGCGAACTGCTCGGTCAGAAGGCCGATCACTTGCAGCGTCTCGCGACTGTCGACGACGGCGAGTTCCTCGCTCTGCGATGCGGCAAACAGCGCCGCAGCCTCGCGGATATTCATCGAAGGCAGCAGGACGTCCTTCTGGTTGCGGGCGAGTTCAGCGACCGTGGCGACCTCCAGATCGGCGCCATACGCCTCGGATACCAGCACCAGGCCGGCATAGCGGCCCTGTCCATCGACCAGCACGGCGCGCTGGTTCGCGCCCAGCGGGAATGCGCGGCGGAAGCCTTCGAGGGATGTGCCTTCCGCGACCGTCCGGACATCCCGGCGCATCATGCGCCCGACGGCGAGGTCGCGAACCCAGCCGATATCGGCAGCGCTGCGGATCGCCTCGCCGCGCAGGTGGAAGCGCCAGGTCGCGAAGGAATAGCCGAAGGTGCGGCGCACCGTGATCGAGGAGACGACCGAGGCGGCGAGCACCGCCACCGTGAGCGGCAGGCTCCCCGTCGTCTCCAGGGCGAGCAGGGCCATGGTCAGCGGGCCACCGACGACTGCGGTTGCCATCGCGCTCATGCCGACGACGGCGAAGACCGTCGAAGCGGCCGGAATCCCGAACCCGGCGGTCCAGGCCAGAGCCATCAGCTTGCCGAACATGGCGCCGATGAAGAGCGAGGCGAAGAACAGGCCGCCGCGAAAGCCGGAGCCGATCGAGACCGCCGAGGCGATCGATTTCAGCAGGATCACGGTGAGGAGGAAGGACGCCGTGTAGTCGGCGGCGAAGCCGACATGCAGCGCGCTGTGTCCCGAGGACAGGACGGTCGGCGTCAGCAGGGCCAGCAGGCCCACCATCAACCCCCCGATGGCGGGACGCAGGGCGAGCGGCAGTCGGCTTTGCCTGAACAGGTACTCGGCCAGCGATACGCCCCGCATCAGCAGGATGCCGAGGCCGGCGCAGAGTGCCCCCATCACCATCACGAGGACATAGTCCTGCCCGGTGAGCGGCGCGGTGATGTCGACCTGGAACGGCATCGGCGTCAGGAAGAGCCGGGTCACGCCTATGGCGCAGAGCGAGGCGACGACGACCGGGGCGAGCATCGCGACGGTATAGGTCGCGATGATGAGCTCGAAGGCGTAGAAGGCGCCGGTCAGCGGCGCATCGAAGGCCGCGGCGATCGCGCCGGCGGCGCCGCAGCCGACCAGCACCCGCAAGTCGGCGCGCCGGACCTGCAGCAGGCGTCCGATCTTGGAGGCGAAGGCGGCACCGCCCTGCGTATAGCCGGCCTCCATGCCAACGGACGCGCCAAAACCGTTCGAGACCAGCGTCTGGGCCACGAGGATCAGGCTGTCCCGAAGCGACAGGCGCCCGCCGTGGAGAGCATTGGCCTCGATCGGGTCGACGACGGAGCCCCGCCTGCGGCGAGCCAGCACCACGCCGAGCACTCCCATC
Organism: Allobosea sp. 05T439; assembly: GCF_056396005.1. Taxonomy (NCBI): domain Bacteria; kingdom Pseudomonadati; phylum Pseudomonadota; class Alphaproteobacteria; order Hyphomicrobiales; family Alloboseaceae; genus Allobosea; species Allobosea sp. 05T439. Next base: position 99,860 of record NZ_JBFTKP010000022.1, read on the forward strand.
AAGAGGCCCCCCAGGACAGGTATTGCGACCGCGCGGAGCGGATCGACCAGGGCTGCGCCGCTGACGTCGCCCTTATGGGTCGCAAAAAAGGACAGGTGCAGGAATTTCGAAGCCCCGACCATCGCAACGACGAGCAGGCCGGCCGCGATGCCGACCAGGCCGGCGAAGACGACGAGCGCGATCTCGTCGCTGCGCAGCCGCCGTGGCAGGTCCCGTCTGAAGCGTAGCCAGGCCGCACGCGCGTTGCGGCGCAGACGGTTGCGACCGAGGGTTCCGAAGACCGTTGGCTCCACCACGCCTGTCACCCCAGCTAGCCGCATTCGGCTGGGAACCACGACGAGGCGCATCGAGCCGCCCCGGCCGTGTCAACCTGCCGCGTGCTAGATGGCCCGCCCCCTGCGCGTCAACCCGCCGACGGTTCTCGTCGATCCGCTGCCCCTGACGATCGCGCTGCATTGGCTGCATCAGCGCGCGCTCACTCAGCCAGCGCTCGCATGACCTTGATCAGGTCGGATTTTCCCTCGAATCCGATTCCCGGCAGGTCCGGCATGACGATGTGGCCGTCCTCGACACGAACCGAATCCGGGAAGCCGCCATAGGGCTGGAAGAGATCGGGGTAGCTCTCGTTGCCGCCCAGGCCGAGGCCAGCCGCAATATTCAGCGACATCTGATGCCCGCCATGGGGAATGCAGCGGGACGGCGACCAGCCAAATTGCTGGAGGACATCGAGCGTTCTGAGATATTCGACAAGCCCGTATGACAGGGCGCAGTCGAACTGAAGCCAGTCGCGATCCGGGCGCATGCCGCCGTAGCGCAGCAGGTTGCGTGCGTCCTGGTGAGAGAAGAGGTTCTCGCCCGTCGCCATCGGCCCCGGATAGAATTCCGAGAGGGCGGCCTGGAGGGCGTAGTCGAGCGGATCGCCKACTTCCTCGTACCAGAATAGAGGATAATCCCGCAGCATCTTGGCGTAGGCGATGCCGGTCTCCAGGTCGAAACGGCCATTCGCATCCACCGCCAGCTGGGCTTGCGATCCGATCTCCTTCAGCGCCGCCTCGATGCGCTCGCGGTCCTCGTCGATCGGGGCCCCACCGATTTTCATCTTGACGACAGTGTAGCCACGATCGAGATAGCCCCGCATCTCCGCCTGGAGCGCCGAGTTGTCCTTTCCTGGATAATAGTAGCCGCCTGCCGCATAGACGAAGACACGCGGATCGGCTTCGCGGCCCTTCTTCTCGGCCAGAAGGCGGAACAGGGGCTTGCCGGCGATCTTCGCGACCGCATCCCAGACCGCCATGTCGAGAGTGCCGACCGCGACGGAGCGCTCGCCATGTCCGCCCGGCTTCTCATTCGACATCATCGCTGCCCAGACGCGCTGGGGATCGAGATTGGTGCCGGCATCATCGAGCAGGCTCTTCGGCTCGGCCTCGAGAATGCGATTGCGGAAGCGCTCTCGGATGAGGCCGCCCTGGCCATAGCGCCCGTTGGAATTGAAGCCGTATCCAACTACGCGTCGGCCGTCGCGCACGACATCGGTCACGACGGCAACAAGGCTCGCCGTCATCTTCGAGAAGTCGATATAGGCGTTGCGGATGGGAGAGGCGATGGGCTTCGTGATCTCGACGACATCGACGATACGCATGGTCAGGTCCTTCCGTTCGGTTCTGGATTTTGTGCTGGTGGAGCGTCAATGCGCCAGGCCCGGCGCGATCCCGGCCTGCTGGCCTCCGTGGGACCGCTCGGCTTGGCTATGCCGACAGCGAATGTTTCCGAAGAGGGGAGGCTGGGGACATTCGCTCGCCTGGTGAAGCCTGGGCGATCCGCTGCAAGCTGGTGTCGACCTTGGGCGAGGCCCGTCCGAACCTGCTCGAAGGTCGATCGACGCCGGAGGCAGAATTCGCTGATCCTGCTGATTATTGACCAGTTTTCCATTCGATAAGGCGCCCCATTCCGTTCCGCGAGGCGCTTGCTTGCCTCTGTTCGGGCGCCGTCCGGCGGAACCTCCGCTGAGGGGCGGGAACAGCCGCAGATGACGACGGGAGCGACGGTTAGAACTGCTTTGCGGCAAACGCCAATGCTGTTGCCGGAATTGATCATGCGTTTTAGGCATTACCAATGGAACTGATCTGGCTTGAGGATTACCTGGCGCTGGCTGATGCCTTGAATTTCTCCAGGGCCGCTTCTGCACGGCACGTGACCCAGCCGGCCTTCAGCCGGAGGATCCGCGCGCTTGAGGATTGGATCGGTGCGCCCTTGTTCATCCGCACCACGCATAGCGTCGCGCTGACACCGGCAGGCGAGCAGTTCCGCAATCAGGCGGAGGTTCTGACACGCGCGTTGCATCAGTTGCGGCGCGATACCCTGGAGGTTGCCGGACGTGGCGCCGGTCCGTTGTCTATCGCGGCAACCCACGCCCTTTCCTTCACGTTCTTTCCGAAATGGGTTCGTGGAAATGAGAAGATCCTGGCCCTTGGGACCCTCAACCTGATCTCCGACAGCATGCAGGCCTGCGAGCAGATGATGCTGCGGGGGGATGTGCAGTTCCTGCTTTGCCACCATCACCCCAGCATTGGCAGCCGGGTCGAAACCAGCCAGTTCAAGAGCATCGTGGTCGGGGCCGATACGCTCGTGCCGCTTTGTGCGCCCGACCAGGATGGGGCGCCGCGCTGGCGGCTCGAGCGCACTGTGCCKGTCAAGTATCTCGGTTACAGCGAGCAGTCCGGCCTGGGGCGGATCATTACCGGGCTTCGGCGCGCTGCAGATCGAAATGTTGCGCTGGAGACGGTCTTTACATCGCACCTCGCCGCCACATTGCTCTCGATGGCGCGCGCCGGAGACGGGGTCGCATGGCTGCCCCGAACATTGGCGGAGGAGGATATGTCGCTCGGCCGACTGGTCCAGGCCGGTGATCCCGGCCTGGCCATACCGATTGAGATCCGGCTGTTTCGTCCCATGGCCCGTCAGGGGCCCGTTGCCGAGGCCGTCTGGGCCGCATTCGAGCGGGGTTGAGGTTCAGCCCGCTATCAGGTGGCTGAACAGGATCGAGGTGCCGAGGCCGATGAGGGCGAGACCGCCGATCCGCTCGGCCCAGCGCCCGAATTTGGCGCCGACCAGGTTGCCGGCCATCATGCCCCCCGTCGACATCACGAATGTCGCAAAGCCGATGGCCAGCGCGACGACGAAGATGTTCACGTCCAGGAAGGCGAGCGACACGCCGACCGCCATGGCATCGATGCTGGTGCCGATCGCGGTCGCCATCAGGGCCCAGAGCGAGTTGCCATGCGCAGCATCATTGCGCTCGGCCGCAGGCTTCATGGAATGCAGGAGCATGCGCCCGCCGACGATGCCGAGCAGAACGAAGGCGATCCAGTGGTCGACGGCCGCGACATACTGGCTTGCGGCAAACCCCGCGGCCCAGCCTATGAGCGGCGTGATGGCCTCAACGATGCCGAAGACCACACCGGTGCGAAGCGCCTGCGTGAAACGCGGGCGGCTGGAGGCGGCGCCCCGCCCGATCGAGGCCAGCAGGGCGTCGACGGACATGCCCACGGCGAGCACGGCGATAGAAGCAGGTGACATGGCAGTCTCAAATTGCGGACGGAGGACCAGACGGATCTCGGGCCTTGTCCGCAAGGCCTCTCCGTCACGGTCTCGCTTGGCCGAAATCATCCGGCTGATCGCACCACGCAGTCCTCGCCGCGAGCGTGTTGATGCGATCGCGCGCCGAAGCACGCCGCTACTCCCCGATGCGTCTGCACCTAGTGAATCACGCTCATGATGTCAATTCGATAACGATTTCAAATTCTTAGCATTGAGACGCATTTGCATGTAGAAGAATGCCGCGGCCCTGCCGAAGCGACGCCGGGCGCGCTCGACGACCTCTGCGTCGAAGGCTACGGCTGGTGAGATCACGCGGGGAGGGGCACATCCGCCAGGCCGATTTCGTGCCTCTCGACTATCGCGCTTGCACCAGTCCTGTCCCTGCCGGACGTCAAACACGCGATCTTGAAACGGCAGCAACCGGAATTCCCAAGACAGGAATGGTCCGGCGCGTAGGATCGGCCGCGTGATGCCAATAACACCACAGGGGAGAACGACTGTGCCGCGCCTGACCGCCAAGGATTTTCCGCAGGAACTGCTCGAACTGTACGACTATTATGCGCACGGACGGATCACCAAGCGCGAGTTTTTCGATCGCGCCGGCAAATTCGCCGTGGGTGGCATGACGGCGGCGTCGATCCTGGCCTCGATGAGCCCCGACTACGCGCTCGCGCAACAGATCTCGTTCACGGACCCCGATATCACCGCCAGTTACCTCACCTACCCCTCGCCGAAGGGGAATGGCGATGTCCGCGGCTATCTGGTGCGTCCGGCAAAACTATCCGGCCGCGTCCCCGCGGTGGTCGTCGTGCATGAGAACCGCGGTTTGAACCCCTATATCGAGGATGTCGCGCGCCGGGTCGCGAAGGCCGGCTTCATCGCGCTTGCTCCGGATGGCCTGAGCTCCGTCGGCGGTTATCCCGGCAATGACGAGAAGGGCCGAGAACTGCAGCAGCAGGTCAATCCGGAGAAGCTGATGAATGACTTCTTCGCGGCCATCGAATTCCTGATGAAGAGCGATCAGACCACCGGCAAGGTMGGCATCACCGGCTTCTGCTATGGCGGTGGCGTCGCCAACGCGGCTGCCGTCGCCTATCCCGAACTCGGCGCGGCCGTGCCGTTCTATGGCCGTCAGCCCCGCGCCGAGGACGTGCCGCGGATCAAGGCGCCGCTCCTGATCCATTACGGCGCTCTCGACACCGGCATCAATGCCGGCTGGCCGGCCTATGAGGCGGCCTTGAAGGCGGGCGGGAAAACCTATGAGGCCTATATCTATCCAGGCGCCAATCATGGCTTCCACAACGACTCCACCCCCCGTTATGACGAAGCGGCCGCCAAGCTGGCCTGGGACCGGACCATCGCCTGGTTCAAGCGCTACCTGAGTTGAACGAGCGGAGCCTCATCCCGCCCGAGCGTGGGTGAGAGCGACCGGGGCGCGCCAGAATTCGCGGTCTCCGCACGGGGTAGGACGGCCATGGGCCGTTCGCTCTGCGCGGAGTACTGCGCCTGGGCGTGCAAGGGCCAAGGGTGGGCACGCGCTGTTCGGGGACGTGCTCCGCGAGAGCGCACATTCTGTTCGTGACGCTTGGGCTCGGTTTATAGCCGAATCAGCCTCATGATCCCGAGCGCTGCAGCCTATCGTTCCCGCGAGGTCCCATGCGCCTTGTCTTGACCACGACTGCCGCTCTTCTGTTCACGGCTCTCCCAACCCATGCCGATGAGCGCAGCGAGTGCCTCGCCGGCATCGCGCGCCTGCGCAGCGCGACTGCTGCAAGACCTGCCCCTCCCGACCGGGACACACTTCTCGGCACGCTGCGCCGGGCGGAGCGGGAGGCMGGCGAACGCCAGTTCGACGACTGTGTCGGGGTCCTCAAGGCCAGCGCCAGTGGCGGCGGCAAGAGCAGCCGGGATGACGATGACGCCGAGGAGGGCGCCGAAACCGAGGACATGTTCGGCTTTACGGAGGGCACCAGCATCCTCGAAAAGGGCAAGTTCGAAATCTCCGGCGCCGGCGAGGGTGCATTCGGCAAGCGCCTCGGCCGGTATCGGACGGGAGGCCTGGGTGGCAGCTTTGCGTTCGCCCCGGTCGACGGGCTCAGCATCGAGTTGGGGGCGGTCGGCAACCGCGTCTCGATCCGCGACGTACCGGGACTGGACAATCGCCACGGCGGCGGCTTCGGTGGCTTTGCCGCCGAGTTGAAATGGCAGGCTATCAAGCGGGGAGACGCCTCGCCCGTCGGCCTGACCTTTATCGTCGAGCCGGGCGCGAGCTTTCGCGACGCGGAGGCTGGCGGGCGTGGCCGGGGCGTGGGGCTGGAGGGGCGGATCGCGCTTGATGCCGAACTTGTTCCCAGGAGGTTGTTCGGTGGACTCAACCTGATCTACGAATTGGAGAAATTCCGCCCGCGCGGCGTAAACCTGTTCAATGGCGAAGCCGAGCCCTTGGAAGGCGTGTTATCCGGGCCGTGCCAGCCCTATGCCGAGGACGACGCCCTGGAGACATGCGTCGCGTCCGCGCGGCGCAAGTCAGCGGAGCGGTCCTCTCTCCTCGGGCTCTCGGGAGCACTCGCGATCCAGATCAACCCCAATGTCTTTATCGGCGGCGAGGTTCGCTATTTGCGCTCCTATGCCGGGCTCGGGTTGAACAGCTTCGAAGGACACGCCGTCTTCGTCGGCCCGACCCTCTACGCCAAGCTCAGCGAGACCGTGTCGATCTCCGCGGCCTACTCCGCCCAGATTGCCGGGAAGTCGGAAGCCACGCCAGGCCGGCGGCTCGATCTCGACAACTTCGCCCGTCACCAGGCCAAATTGAAGATCTCCTACGAGTTCTAGAGCGGATCGACATTCAGCGTAGCCATATCATTGCTGCGGCGAGGTGGACGAAGCCTGTGAAGTGGATGGTTCTGCGGTCGTAGCGTGTGGCGAAGCGGCGGAAGTGCTTGAGGCGATTGAAGCATCGCTCGATCCGGTTGCGGTGTTTGTAGATCTCGCCGTCGTGAGGGATGAAGACCTTGCGGTTGCGCTTGGACGGGATCACCGCCTGTGCCTTCATTGCGGCAATCTGGTTGCGCAAATCGTTGCTGTCATAGGCTTTGTCGGCGAGCGCCGCATCGGCTTCCTGACCTGCGAGGAGATCGGGAGCGGCTGTGATGTCGCTGGCCTGGCCGGGCGTGATGCGCAACCGCAAGGGCCGACCGAGCCTGTCGGCGAGCATGTGGACCTTGGTGGTCAGTCCCCCTCTGGAACGCCCCAGCGCCTGGTCCTTGGCCCCCCTTTTCCCGCCGCCGCTTGCTGATGGGCGCGCACGATGGTGCTGTCGAGCATCAGATATTGGTTATCACGGTCGGCGGTCAGCGCGTTGAACACCGCCTCCCACACCCCGGTATGGCACCAGCGACTGAAACGCCGATGCACCGTCTTCCACTTGCCATAGCGCTCGGGCAGGTCACACCAGTGGGCACCAGAGCGCAGAACCCACAGACAACCGTTCACAAACAGGCGGTTATCCGAGCCCGTCCGACCTGGATCGCTCGACTTGCCKGGCAGCAAGGGCGCAATCCGCAGCCATTGCGCCTCATTCAGCTCGTAGCGCTTGATCCCCATCATTGGCTCCGCGTCTCAACACGGAACCCCATGAATCAGACATCGCGCCAGTTGTGAATCTGGAGGGTTCTGTGAGGTCGCGCGGCACTGATCGTGGAGCGAGGCGCGGCGCGCGACCTCATTGAAGCCGGATTGAACGAAGCCGCCGGCGCGAGCGCCTATGGGTTTTGTGCCTTGGGGCCGCTGCTCAAGGG
>NZ_JBFTKP010000023.1:0-96586 GCF_056396005.1 Allobosea sp. 05T439
ACCCAGAAGGTCTGCCCGACCATGCCGCCATTGATATGCGTCTCGGCAAGGCCACCGACCCAGAGATCGACCCGGTCGATCCCCTTCACGATGCCGGTGCCGTCGGCCTGGATGGCCACGCTGATATTCGAGTTGATCGCCTGGAAGGCCGCGATCTCGTCGGCGTCCAGGACGAGGTCCGGATAGGCCTGCTTGAACTGGGCGATCACTGCATCGCTCAGATTGTTGCGCTGCTGGAAGTCCTCCCACGAGGTATAGGGCGAGAGATTTCCGGCATATCCGACGGCCTCGGAGACATAGGGATCCTGCGAAGCGGCAAGATCCGAACGCACCTGGTTCAAGGTGCCAAGCCCGACATCCCAGCCGCGGGCCACATTGAAGGCGAAGAGGTCGGCATTGATCMGAACCAGATCGTTGCGCACCGCGTCGACGATGTTGAAGTCGACCTCCTCCGCCGGCTGCCTGATGATGCCGCCCAGGATCGATCCCACGCCGAGCTGCTCATAGCCGGGCTGCGGGACATAGCCGGGAGGCAAGGGAGCGGTGAAGGCGCCAGCGTCGTTCGTCGGGTTCAGGAAGGCGTCGAACAGCGCCACCTGCTTCGGCTGACCATCGGCATCGAGCACGGTCATGGTCTGGCCGATCAGGGAGTGACCGACCCGGTACACGGCCGCCGCGAACTCATGCGAGATGGCGGCCGTCGCATCCGGATTGTAGTCGCCGTGGCCGTGGTCGCCATCGCCCTTGATGCCGCCGATGAGATGATCGGCGAACTCGTCGAAGACGACGCGCTGGTACTCGGCCTCGTTGATGATCTTGGCCGCCTGGAAGAGCTCCTCCTGCGTGCCCTGGAAGCCGGCTTCCACCAGATTCTCGACGTGGAAGTTGTGATTGCGCGCCCAGATCGTGTGCATCGCAGTCAGGGCAAAGTTCTCGTTCGCCCGGCCGTCGCCGGCGATGTAGTGGTCGAGAACGCTGACGAACGGATTGGCATCGAGCAGCAGCGCATGTCCGGTGCCCATGAAATTGGACGCCATGCTCGCTGCCATCGTGGTGTTGATCACACCGCCGTTGACCAGCCCAGGGAAATAGGTCTGGAAGGCGACCGGGCCGCCTGGCAGGCCGGTGAAGACGGTGTTGTTCTCCCAATGCTCGAGGATCAGCTCGCGCAGCGTCGGCAGCAACCGGAAGTTCGGGTCAGACGGATCCGGCCCTCCCGCCAGCAGCATGGAGCCGAGACCGCCATCGCCGTCGCCTTCGCGGAGGAACTGGCCGACGAGCCCGTTCGAGCCATAGGCCTGGTTCTGGTCCGCGAAGGGCGAAGTGCGGTTGATATGCTGGGGAACGCCGTCGACGATTTCGTCGACCGTGCCCCGGGTGAGATCGGCCGGGTTGCCTGATCCGGGCGCACCGTTCCCGGGAGCTCCGATCTGGATCGTGCCGTTGCCACCCTTCGGCAGGAAGTCGAGGCCATGGTCGAAATACTGGCCGAAGGCCATGAAGAAGATATTGGCGTCGTTGCTGTTCTTCGGCAGGTCGGCTTCCTGCACACCCAGGATGTTGCTGATATTGCGCGGATCCAGCCCCTCGAAGATCGGGTTGATCTGGTTGTTGCCGGTCGCCGCGTCGTATTCGCCATAGCGGGCTTCGGTCAGCCGGATGAAGTGCTCGTCCGCCGCGCCGTAATCGGGATGGGCGACATTGTTGCCGTGGCCGCTGAGATCACGCACGCCGGGCACCGTGTCGTCATCGCCAGGAACGTCCTGGCCGTTGACCAGGTGCTTCAGCCCCGAAAGGTCGCCGGCGGTGAGTTCGAACGCGCCGGTGACGCCGTCGCCTCCACCATCTCCGCCTCCCGTGCCGCCCCCATTTCCGCCACCGCCGTTGCCACCGCTGCCGCCGGAATTCGCGAAGGTCGGCGACGCGCCGCCCGGCAGGGTCGCGAAGGTGATGGTATGGCCGCCATTCGTCAGGGTCGTCGTGCCGTTGCCGTTGTTCGTGCTCGTGTAGTTGGCGAGCGTCGAACCGGGCGCCAGTTCGATGACATCCTGAGGCCGCAAGGTCCCGATGATCGTGTCATGGCCGCCCATCGACTTGAAGACGATGCGATGTGCCGAGGTTAGCGCCGAGATATTGACGGTGTCGTCGCCCGTCGAACCATCGATCGTGATGGTGTTGGTGAACAAGGTGGTCGCCGCGAAATTGCCGAGGACCTGGAAGGTATCGCCGCCGCCACCACCGGTGATCTGGATTTCCTCGATGTTTGCCAGCTCCGCGATCACCACGCCATTGCGGACGATGGCGATCTCCGTTGCCGGGTTGAGATTGAACGCGGCCGGCGCATTGGCTGCCGCATAGATCTGGAAAACCTCAGCAGTCGCATTCCCCACGATCCGAACGGTGTCGGTGTCACGGCCGCCGTCGATGATGTCACGCCCTTCGGTCGAACCGACGATGATCAGATCATCGCCGCGATCGCCAAGGATCGTGTCATTGCCCAGGCCGCCATTGATGGTGTCGTCACCGCGGCCACCATCGATCGTGTCGTTTCCGGCTCCGCCATTGAGGATGTCGTTGTCGCGATCGCCGAGGATGGTGTCGTCGCCGTCGCCGCCGTCAACCGTATCGGCCCCGCGGCCTGCGTCGATCGTGTCATTGCCTGCAAGACCGGTGACGGTGTCGTCACCGCGATCAGCGTTGATGATATCGGCCCCGGCAGTGCCGACGAGCACGTCATTGCCGCGCGTTCCGAGGATGGCCGGATCCGTCGGGATATTGGTGCCGACAGTCGCGGTCGGGAGCGAGAACACCTCCTCGAGCACGCCATGGGCATCCTGGTAGACGATGCGCAGCCTGATCGGCAGCCCGTTCTCGCCATCCGTGACCGTGAAGCTCGGGCCATGCGCGCGCTCCACCTCGCCGGCGCCGAAGAGCTCGATATCGGCGAAACCGGTGCCGTCATCGACCTGCCAGAAGTAGGAAATGGGTGCGGCTGGAACGAGCCCGCCCGGATTGTCGGCATCCGTCAGCCCCGCCAGATTCAAGCCGGCCAGGCTCACAGTCAGGACGTCGCCGACCTGAATGCCGACGTTGGTGGTTGTGCTATCAACGATGACCGGCCGGCCCACGGGCTGGTTGTTCGCGCCGCCGAGCACGATCGACTGATCCGCGAACTGCAGCCGCTCGATGTTCCGGAGCGTATCCGTCCCATCAGTGCCAACATTGTCCGTAACGGTCACGGAGCCGTCGGCGTTGGGCGTGATCGTGTAGCTCGCCCGCAGGCCCGAGAACTTGGCCGTATCGAAATCGGTGGTATTCGAGCTCAGGATCTCGCGAACGATCCTGAGCTGGCCGGGATTATAGGTGCCGTTCAGCATCAACGGAACCATCGGCTCCATGCTGTCGAAGGTCGCGATCTCGGGGCCGCTACCGTCCAGATTCTGTCGAACGCTGATGCGCACGTTCAAGTAGCGGTCGCCGTCGATAATGTCGTCGCCGCCGCGGCCCTGGATGATGTCGCTGCCCTTGCCGCCGAGGATGATGTTACCACCATCGAAGAAGGTTGCGGCGCTATTGGGAAGCAGAGCGCGCAGACCGTCGATCAGATCGATATTGGTCATCACGCTGCCGGTCGCACCTGCAGTTGGCAGGGTGGTGGCATCGGAGTCATCGCCATTGAGGACATCGCCGAAATCCGAGCCGGAGAGGCCTTCGACGAAGTCGAAGCGGCTAAGCGAGGTCGACCCACCGGGCACGGGCGGCTGATCGAAGAAGCGGTCGGAGATGTCGATATAGACGCCGGTGGTGTTGGGCTTGTAGATCGCCCAGTCATAGCCGGAGCCGCCGATATAGCGATCGCCGAAGCCGGTCTTGCCGGCCATGATGTCGTCGCCGCCTTCGCCGTTGAACTTGTCGTTCTCGCCGTCGCCGATGAAGACGTCATTGCCGATGACCGGGTCATTGCCGAGCGGATCGAAATTGTCACCAGGCGCGCCGTCGGTGGTGCCCTTCTCGATCCAGTCGTCGCCCTCGTTGCCCATATCCTGTTCATTGGCCTTGCTGCCGAGGATGAAGTCGTTCCCCTGGCCGCCAATGGCCTCCGATGCGTCCTCGCCAGTGACGATGAAATCGCTGCCGAAACCGCCGATGATCAGGTTGACGCCGTTGCCGCCATGGAGGACGTCGTTGCCGTCGCCACCCTGGATGTTGTCGTCACCACCGGTGTCCGTGATGATGTCGTCGCCGGCGCCGCCGCGCAGCTGGTCGTTGCCGTCGCCGCCCTCGATGCGGTCATTTCCGCCATCGCCCCAGATCGTGTCGTCGCCCTCGCTCGCAATCAGGATGTCATTGCCGACGCTACCGCCGAGAACGACATGCTCGTCACCGGTATACTGCAGATAGTTGCTGTCGGGCCCGGCCGTATTCGGGTTGTCGCGAATGACGAGCGGAAGCAACGGATCGCCGTTTGTCGGGTCGTCGTTGCCGGTCGCGCCGAGCCCGGTGTGCTGCTTGGTCGGATCGACCTCGAGCGTGAAACCGGGTGTCGTGAAGACCACGCCGGGGAGATGGGTCGCCGACGAATTCGCCATGATCAGCTTGGCGAAGGAGTTGCTCTCGAGCTCCGCATTGAAGCTCAGGCCGGACGTGCGCTCGAGATAGTAGAAGCGGTCGCCATCCTGCAGCTTTTCGAGCTGGTTCTCGAAGATGAAGTTGAAGGTCGAGCCCAGCATGCCGCCGAAGGGCATCTTCTCCTCGGCGAGACCGCCGATCCAGAGATCGATGGCATCGACGCCGGTGATGGTGACACCATTGGCGCCGCTGGCCCAGGCCCCCGTACCGTTCAGGAAGTCGAGACGGTCGGCAGGTGCGCCGGCGCCACCGAGTACCAGCGACATGGCGGCCGCACGCTTGTCCACAAGTGTGGCCGCGCCCGTGATCGACGAATGCGTGCCGTAGGCGGCGATGAAGTTGATCAGCGAATCCGGGTGCTTCAGGCTCTGAACGAGATCCGCCCAGCTGGCGTAGGGCTTGAGCTGGACTTCGCCGGTCGACGTATAGATTTGCCGGCGGACTTCGTTCAGCGAGGGAATACCGACGTCCCGGCCGCGCGCGAGGTTGATCGCGGGAAGGTCGAGCGGCAGGCCGAGCAGGTTGTTGCGCAGCGCCTCGGTGACGAATTCGTCGATTTCGTTGCCGGCCTGGCGGGTCACGCCGCGGACGATCGCGCTGACTGCGTCTTCCGGATTGGCTCCGCTGGCAGCGAAGGCGAGCGGGTTCAGGAAGGCAGCGATCAGGCCCATCTGCTGGTCGGGATTGCTGGGATCGGACGAGACGACGTCGAAATCCGCAGTGAAGCGGTCGACCGTCTCGGTCAGCATCGAATGGCCGAAACGATAGACCGTGTGCGCGAACTCCGCGACGATCGAGGGATCCAGGTCGACGTCATAGACCTGGGTCGGCGCAAAGAAGAGGTCGACATTCGGCTGGATCGTTCGGGCGAACTCTTCGAAGACCAGATGCTGATACTGCATCTCGGTGCCGAATTTCGCCGTCTGGAACAGGCGCTCGCCATTCCATTGCAGGGCGTCGATCGCCGCCTGATTGGCCGGGAATGTCGCCGGCTCGGTGCCGGGGATCAGCCATTCCTTGAGGAAGGCGAGATCGCCCGAAGTCAGCACCGTATTCTTGGTCTGCTCGACCAGCCGGTTATGCTCGGAGTGGAAGATCGCGTGGACGGCGGTGAGGCCGATATTCTCGTTCACGCGGCCGTCGCCGGCGATGTAATGCGCGTCGAGCAGCTCGTTGTCGTAAGCGAGGTTGTTACCTTGCTGATTCACCGGCACGGGATTTCCCGTCAACACATCGCCATCGGGAACAAGGTCGTCAGCCGTGTTGGCAACCCCGTCGGCACCGAGACCAGCGAATACCGGCACGGCGTTGTGGGCGATGTCGTTGAGGAAGGCGTGGCCGGTGCGCACGGCATTGGTCAGGGAGATCGGCGCAAGCGGATTGCCCTCGACGAGGATGTCGTCAGCGGTGCCGCCGATGCCGTCCAGCCCCTTCATCACGACCTGCGGGAAGCCGTTCGGGCCCTTGATGAAATTGCCATAGGCGTCGGTCGCCAGCAGCGGACCGCTGTCGATATCGGCGTCGGTGAGATTGATGCCGAGAATGTCGCGCGCCTGCGCCTTCACCACCTTCCAGGTCGCCATACCGCCAATTTCGATATCGTCAGCGGTTCCGAACTTGCCGTCAGCGCCCAGATTACGATTGGTGATCAATTCACCGGTCGCAACTGGCCGCGCTCCTCCCACTCCAGCGCCATCGGTATCCATGAGTTGGTAAGCTCGCAGGAAGACCTGGTGCGAGGGATGCGAGGAGTAGGTCTGGTTCTGGTCGACGAAGGGCGAGGTCGTGTTGGTGTGCTCGTGGATGTCGTCGGCATTGCCGAGGATCCCGTCCGGACCAGGCAGGTTGGTCGCCCGGGTCAGGACCATGAAGTTMGTCGGGCTGCCCTGCACGTAGAGCGGATCGTCCGGCTGAAGCGGGATGAAGACCGTGCCGGAACCGCCCTTGGTCACGAGATCGAGGCCATGGTCGAAGAACTGGCCGAAGAAGGTCATCCAGGCGTTGAACGGCGCCGACAGACCGGCATCCGGAGCAATGTTCGGGATTTCGAAGACCTGCTTATCGTCGGCCGTGCCGAACTGGCCGTCGAGACCCGGGCTGGTAACGATGGTCAGGCCGAGGTCGTCGGCCACGCCGTCGAAGGTCGCCTGGGCGGCGACGACGGGGGCATTCGCGTCGTTCAAGGCCGCCTGATCGAGCGCAACGTGGTTCGCCGCCTGCGTCTGGGCGGTTTGGGCTGGGCCGAGAGCGGCCTGAGTCGAGGTAACGAGTGCGTCCGCCTCTGCGAACGCAGCTTCGGCATCCGTCCGCACCTGAACGGCGTTATCGAGCGCGATGACAGCCGCCTGCACGCCTGGATCAGCCAGAGGGTCTTCACCCGCCGGCACCGCGGCGACCGCCAAGGCCAAAGCCGTCTGCGCGGTCGATTCCCCCAGTTGCGCAGCCGTAACCGCGCCTGCTGCGGACGCGGCCGCCGTGGTGGCGGTGTTCGCAGCGGCCGTCGCTGCGGCGAGATTGGCATCCGCGGTTGCAAGGACCGCCTGTGAAGCACCGAGCGCTGTCTGCAGAGCGGCAACTCCGCTCGCCGCAGCCGCTTTCACAGCGTTGAATGCCTGGAGCGCGGCCAGGAAGGTCGCGGTGTCCGCCGTGATGTTTTCCGAGCCGGCGTTGCGAAGGGCCGCCGCAATCGCAGCGGGATTGTTCGCGGTCTGGTCGACGATGAGATTGCTGATCGTGCGCGGCTGCGAGTCGATCACCAGACCGTTCGTCTGCTGGTAGGAGGTACCCGACTGCGCCGGATTGAACACCGGCGTCGTGACGCGTGGGAAGACGTTGTCGGCGGCTCCGAAGGTGTCGCTCTGCTGCTGATTGAGCAGGTTGTTTCCGGAACCATCGACCGTGCGCAGGCCAAGCGCCGCCCGCACATTCGGCAGCAGCGAGGTCAGCGGCGTACCGGCCGCATTCGCTTCAGCAATCTTGATCTGGTCGAGGATGAAGTTGAGGTCAGAGCGCACCAGCATGATGCCCTCGCCACCCGCCGTCGCATCGACGACCGGCGTCGGCGCGACCGGCGGCGCCACGGGACCGGCCACGACCGGCTGGGTCGGAGCCGAGAACACCGTCTCGGTGACGCCATGCCCGTCGGTGAAGATCGCCTTCACCCGCAGGGCCGAACCGGCGAGATCGGGCGTGACCCTGAAGGTCGTGCCGTCGGCACTTTGGAAGGCGAGATCCCCGAGCGGAAGCAGGATGATGTCCTCGAAGATACCCGAACCGGGATCCGCCTCGAACTGCCAGAGATAGGAGATCGAGCCGGGCAGGATGCCATTGGGGGCCGCGGCACTTGTATTGCCGTCGCTCACGCCGGCAATCGAGACACGCAGCAGTTGACCTGAGGTCGGCGTGTTGTCAGCCGTGCTCGATGCCGCGTCGAGAATAGCAAGTGTGCCGCTCGGGTTGAGGTTGAGGCCGACGCCATTCGGAAGCGTCACGCTCTGATCCGCAAATTGCAGTCGCTCGACATTGACGAGAGTATCGCTGCCATCCCTGCCGACATTGTCGGTAACGGTGGTGATACCAGTCGTCGTGTTCGTGGTGACCGTGTAGTCGGCCCTGTTGCCGGAGAAAATGGCCGTGTCGAAGCCGTTGTCGTCGTCCTTGAGCTCGCGCACCGCCACCAGCTGACCAGGGTTCCAGACCCCGTTCAGCATGTTCTGCAGCAGTTGTGGCGCGACCATGCTGTCGAAGGTCGCGATCTCCCCACCGCTTCCATCGGCGTTGGCCCGCACGCTGATGCGCACGTTCAGCCAGCGGTCGCCATCGATCAGGTCGTCGCCGCCACGCCCCTCGAGCAGGTCGCTGCCGGCGCCGCCGAGCATGATGTTGCCGGTCGCGAAGCCGGTGGTCGAGAGACCGGCCTGGCCGAGGAGTGCCGCTAGCCCGTCGATCAGCGCGACATTGGTCAGCGCGCCGCCCGTGGCGCCGCCATGATTGAGGATCGTGACCGCGTCGATATTGTCGCCGCGCAGGATGTCGGCAAAGCGCGAACCGGACAGGCCCTCGACCTCGGCGAAGCGGTCGAGGATCGAAGCCGGAGAGGCGCCGACGGGCTGCACTGCCCCCACATTCGTGTTTGGCGTCTCGCCATGCGGCTGGGCCAGCGCGGCCAAGGTCAGGTCGACCGTGACGCCCTGATTGTCGCTCTTATAGGTGACCCAGTCGAAGCCGGACATGCCGTCCATCTTGTCCTGGGCATCGCTGCCGACGAAGATGTCATCACCGCCCTCGCCGATGAACTCGTCGAAGCCGCCGCCACCGACGAAGATGTCGTTACCGATGATGTCGTCGGCCAGGAGGGGCGCGAAATTGTCGCCAGGGGCGCCGTCCTGCGTGCCCTTCTCGATCCAGTCATCGCCCTCGTTTCCGGTCGGCGGCAAGCTGGTCTTGGAGCTGTAGATGAAGTCGTCGCCGCGGCCACCGAAGGTGGTCGAGATATCCTCCATCGTGACGATGTAGTCCTTGCCGGCGCCGCCCAGGATCAGGTTCCCGACGCCACCGACCATCATGTTCCCGGCGTGGATGACGTCGTTGCCGTCGCCGCCCTCGAGCCGGTCATCGCCGCCCAGATCCTGGATAATGTCGTCGCCGGCGCCACCCAGAATGGTATCGTTGCCGTAGCCGCCTTCCAGCCGGTCATTGCCGCCATCGCCATAGAGCGTGTCGTCGCCATCGCCGGAGATGATGACGTCATTCCCCGCGGTGCCGCCGAGGACAACATGGTCCTCACCGGTGTACTGCAGGTAGTTGGTGTCCGCGCCGGGCGTCGCCGGATTGTTGCGGATGACGAGAGGAACAATTTCGACGCCATTGATCTCGATGCCGCCGGTCGGGTCGGAATTGCCCGCAATGCCATCGGCTCCGACGACGTTGTCGGCGCTTTCGTCGACCAGGGTATTGGGATCGTCGAGCTGAATGCCATCAGGCCCAGCCTCGTTCAGCCCTGTGTGCTGCTTGGTCGGATCGACTTCGAGCGTGAAGGTCGGGGTGGTGAAGATCGCGTTCGGCAGATGCGTCGCATCACTGTTCAGCATCACCAGCTTGGCGAAGGAGTTGTTCTCGAGTTCGGTACCGAAATTCATGCCGGCGGTGCGCGACAGATAGTAGAAGCGGTCGCCGTTCTGCAGGGATTCAAGCTGGGTTTCGAAGACGAAGTTGAAGGTCGAGCCGAGCATGCCGCCAAACGGCATCTTCTCTTCCGCAAGGCCGCCGATCCAGAAATCGACATCGTTGAGGCCGCCGAGCGTGCCGCCGGTAAAGGCGCCGGTGGCGTTCAGGAAATCGAGGCGATCTCCGGGCGCACCGACTCCGCCCAGCACGATCAACGTCGCCGCCGCGCGCTTGTCGGCCATCGTCGTCGCGCCGGTGATCGACCCATGCGTGCCATAGGCCGCGATGAAGTTGATCAGCGACTCCGCGTGCTTCAGATGCCCGGCAAAGTCGGTCCAGCTGGTATAGGGCTTGAGCTGGCTGTCGCCGGTCATCGCGAAGAATTCGGAGCGCGCATTGTTGAGCGACGGGATGCCGGTATCGCGACCGCGCGCAATGTTCAGCGCCGGCAGATCGAGCGGCAGGCCGAGCAGGTTGTTGCGCAGCGCCTCGGTAACGAACTCGTCGATCTCATTGCCGACCTGGCGGGTAACGCCGCGCACGATCGCGCCGGTCGCCTGCTCCGGCGTCACGCCGCTTGCGGCATAGGCGAGCGGATTGAGGAAGGCCGCGATCAGGCCGAGCTGCGAATCGCCGCCGACAGTGTTGAAATTCGGGTCGAAGCGATCGACCGTCTCGGTCAGCATCGAATGGCCGAAGCGATAGACCGTGTGCGCGAACTCCGCGAGGATCGCCGGGTTGATCGTGGTGTCGTAGCCGTTGGGCGCCAGGAATTCGTCGACCTGCGGCTGGACCGTGCGGGCAAACTCCTCGAACACCAGATGCTGATACTGCATCTCGGTGCCGAACTTGGCGGACTGGAACAGGCGTTCGCCGTTCCAGTCGAGCGCGTCGATCTGGGCCTGCGTCAGCGGGAAGGTCGTGGCCGGCGTATCGAGCCACTGGTTGAGGAAGGCGAGATCGCCGGTCGCCAGCGCCACGTCCTTGGTCTGCTGGACCAGGCGATTATGCTCGGAATGGAACACGGCGTGCACGGCGGTGAGGCCGATATTCTCGTTCACGCGACCGTCGCCGGCGATGTAATGCGCGTCGAGGAGTTCGTTATCGTATTGGCCAGCCGCCAGCGGGCCGGTGCTGACGATGGTGTCGGTATCCGCGGTCTTGCCCGCCGGATCGGCATTATGCGCGATGTCGTTCAGGAAGGCATGGCCGGTATGGGCTGCGCCCGCCAGGCTGATCGGCTCCGCCCGGTTGCCCTCGGTGAAGCTGCCGTCGGTCATCATGACCATCGGCATGCCGCCCGGCCCCTTGATGAAGTTGCCGTAGGCGTCCACGGCCAGGACCGGCACATTGCCGACATCGGCATCGGTGAGATTGATGCCGAGAATGTCGCGGGCCTGGGCCTTGACCACAGCCCAGGTCGCCATGCCGCCGATCTCGACATCGTCGGCGGTGCCGAACCTGCCGTCAGCGCCGAGATTGCGGTTGGTGATCAGTTCGCCGGTCGCCACCGGATCGCCGTTGGCGTCCAGCTCATAGGCACGCAGGAAGACCTGGTGCGAGGGATTCGAGGAGTAGGTCTGGCTCTGGTCGACGAAGGGCGAGGTCGTGTTCGTGGCAGCCTGGCCACCTGCAGCGCGGCTCAGAACCATGAAGTTCAAAGCGCCGGGAGCCGTGCTGAACAGCGGGTCATCGGGCTTCAGCGGAATGAAGACGACTTCGGTCTGGCTTGAACTCTTGGTGACGAGATCGAGACCGTGGTCGAAGAACTGGCCGAAGAAGGTCATCCAGGCGTTGAACGGCGCGGAAAGGCCGACATCCGGGGAGACATTCGGGATGAAGTTGACCGGCTTGTCGTCCGCCGTGCCGAAAATCCCGTCCAGCCCGGGGCTGATGACGGTGCTCGATCCCGGGTTCTGCGCAGCAGCCGCAACGGCCGCCGGATTGTTGTTGGTCTGGTCGACGATCAGGTTGCTGATCGTGCGCGGCTCGGAGTCCACGACCCCGCCTGGAACACCATAATTGGTGCCGGCCTCGGCCGCCTGGAAGGACGGGTCAGTCAGGCGCGCAAACGCCAGGTCCGCGGCCCCGAATTCCGGGTGGGCCAGGTTGTTGAATGTACCATCGACGGTCCGCAGACCGAAGGGCACCTGGACGCTGGGCAGGATGTCAGTAAGGCTCTCGCCCTGAGCATTCCGCTCCGCAATCCTGATCTGCTCGAGGATGAATTCAAGATCGGAGCGAATGTACTGTACCATGACGCCCTCCTGGGGTGTCCAGGACCCCGTGTTGGCCTTGCCTGGGACAATGCTCCGCCGCTCGCGCCAAAGAGGCACGACGCTGGTTGCATCGTTTGCCAGAACTTGATCGGACAGCGCTTCAGCCCGTCATGGGCCTATCGCAGTGACAGCATGATGCCTGTCGGCACTACTGGTCGTTAGAGGACTATGTCGGACGTTATTTCCCGACCAGCGTCTGGGGCGCGCGACGGAGTTTGGTCTGGTCGTTCTTCCAGACCTAATTCCCTACACTACCGACCAAGGTCCCTAGCTCCTGCTGCCTCGGCGATGCCGACCTGCCGGACCGGTTCCCCCGAAGCCATTCCGGGACGCGGCCTCTTGCCCTCGCCGCCCGCCTATAGAGGGGGTCCATGCCCCCTCATCCAACAGCTGCGAGGTGGTCAGCGGTGATTGCAGACCGGGATGAAGGGCTTACGGGGCGAGTCGCCAGCGATGGCTAACCCATAGCCTCGTTCGTGCGCGGGATGGGGGTAGGCGCCGCCGCGCATGCCGCGCCCCCCGCACAAGGAATGGTCGGGATAGCAGGGGTTTTCGGGATTTGCGCTCCCGTGCCACGGCTCCAGGGCGAGCTTGGTGCTGATCGGTATGGAGCGAGCAGGGTGCGTGAACGGCCCAGGAGCTATGAGCCGTCGCGCCGGCCACGCCTGGCAAGGCCGCGAGCCCGGCTGTGCGGTCGCGAATCGGCCATTCCGGATCAGACCAATGCCGCCTGCCCCTCATGCACGACGCCGGGCAGAGCTGAGCCTGCCCGGCGTCGAAAGCTGCACAGCGTCAGCTGCGCGTTGCGACCCTGAGTTTGTTCGGGTCGCCCTCGGGCAGAACCTCGGGCTGTTTCCAGACGACACCGTTCGGTGTCGGGATCGGCGTCATCGTCACCTGGTACTGTGGTTGCCCCTTGTAGTCCGGGTCGCCGGGGGGCGGTGTCTGCAGCTGGTAGCGCAGCAGCATCGCGAAATCCTCATGGGTGGTGTTGTGGCAATGGCTGACATAGGCGCCACCGAACTCCCCGAACCGCACCTGGAACCTCACCCTCCCGGACGGCCGCAAGCGCCAGACATCCTTGCGGACGAGCCGCTCCGTTGCGGGAATGGGCGCGCTGCCCCGGTCCATGGTGACGCCCTCCTCGAAGTGGAGGTGGATGGGATGGTCCCAGCCGCCCCCGCCATTGATCAGGGTCCAATGCTCCACCTCGCCCGGCTTGGGCATCAGCAGGGAGATGCGGTTGGCGTTGAGCGAATGCGCCTTCTCGCCGTTGATCTTGATCGTCCAGGGGAAGGACTTGATGTCTCCGCATTCGGGTATGCACTGCCCGTCCGCCGTAGCGCGTGAATCCCCCTCTCCCGACCTGCCGAACTCGATCACCCGCTCACGCACCGGGRCCACGATCGGGATCTGCGTGGTCAGCGTCTTGACCCCTGATTTCCAGTCGGGATCGGCGAAATTGGCACTGCGATCGGCATCGAGCGGGTTGCTGGCATTGTAGACCTTGCCGGGATTGTCGACGCTCTGGACCTGGCTCACGACCCTGAACTCAAGGATGGGGCCGACGCACGGGTCATCGTCCCGTCCCTTGAACGCCTTCTCGATCGAGACGGCGCCCTTGGGCTTTCGCCCGTCGGTCTGTTCCAGCAGGTTCATGATGTAGACGCTGTCGCCCGGCGCAAAGGCGGAGAAATCGACGACGATATCGTAGCGCTCTGCCACGCCCATCTCGTCGGTCTCGGTCAGCAGAATCGGATTGACCACCAGGTTGCCGTCATTGGCGATGAAATAGAAKGGCACCTTCGTGCCCTGGGAAAAGCGCCTGCTCTTGTTGACCGCAAGCGCAAGCTTGACGAAGCGGGCCATGGCGGCGTTCAGGATGCGGAAGCGGTAGCGTCGCGGCAGCACCTCGAAATAGGGATAATAGGCACCGTTGACGCAGAGCATGTCGCCGAGGAAACCATCGGTATCGAAGATATCGAAGCGGCACTGGCCCCTGGCATCGAAGGCGGGATTCGAGATCGCGAGATTCACGTCGAAATCGAGATTACCCCATTTCAGCTGCGAGCCGCTCGGCAGCCGCAGGTTGATGCCGTCATTGAGATCCTCGCGCCCCCTGTCGGGCCCGCTATAGATGTTGCAGAGCGCGAAGATGCCCTTGTGCACATTCTCGGCGGTGAAGAAGAAGCGGTGATCGTGGAACCAGAGGCTGCCCTGGATCTCCCGGTAGTCGCCGGCGACCGGGACATAGCCTTCGTCATCGTCGGGCCCCGAGCATTTGCGCGAATAGTCGCGATCGCCCGTCGGCCACAGGCTCGGCATGTCGCGCCGGGCCATCGCCATGCCCCAGTGATAATCATAGAAGGTTCCGGGGAAATGATAGGCGTTGCAGGCACCATCGCTTTCGGCGCCGTTATGGGCGTTGTGGAAATGGATCGAGATCTCGTTCCGTCCGAAGCCGCCGTTCTTGGTCCGGTCGACYGGGAGATCATTGTAGATCCGGCTCAGAACCGGTTCGCCATAACGTGCCTTGATCAGGATCGGACGGCCGAGGCCCGTGCGCAGGCCGTCCTTGCTCCCCGCCTGTCCGGGCTGGCGCGGACCGAAGGTCCACATCGCAGTCGCGTCCTGCTCGGGCATTTCCCCGCAATAGCGGCTGCCCGTGCCAATCTGCCCGAGGGACAATAGGTAGCCCTTTTTCGGATAGAGTTCCTCCCAGCGCTGATGCGCGAAGAACTCGCCGGGCGGGCGCCCTTCCATCGGTCCAACCCAGGTGACCGGGTTGCGATAGGCCGCACCGCCGGAGTTGCTGAAATCGGTATGGTAGGAAAAGTTCTTCGCCGGCAGTTCCTGGCCTCCCCCAGCAAACTGCCAGGCCGCATCGCCATTCGACAGGCGCTGAAGCGGAACCGGCTTCTGGACGTCTGGCCGCGGCATCGGGTCATGAAATTTGACAGCGCCGAAGTTCGGGCTGCGCGGGGCACCGGTCGGCACCTGGGCATATGCGCTCTTGGCGAAGGGGCTGAGCCCATTTTTCGCGACCAACAACCCGCCGGCGGTAAAGTATCCCCACCGCAACAGGTCACGTTTGGTGATCTGCCCCACCGAAAGGGCCTTCACGATATCGAGCCGGTTCTCCAGAGCCCTCTCAGCTTCCTTCAACCGGATGCCAGTGGTCTCGCGCGAGAGATACATACCTCTTCCCCTCTTCCGGACTGAACCAAGGCGCGCCTCGACGCTAACCTTTAGTTCGGCCAGACGCGGTTCAGTAAGCGGAAAAGGTCTGACCCAGTATGCAACCAAAGTCCCTAGTCCTTGGCGCCTTCTTGCGTCGCATCACATCAATTCACTGAGATACGCCTATCGATCAAAATGAACCAGCCCGAACTGTCACTCAATCACAACGGTCGAGAGCGGGAATTTCGGCTCGGTAATTACCACCACAAGTTACCTATAAATTACATTTAAACATAAATATCTTAAAATTTATACGAAAATATACATACATCACTGGCGAAACAATCAACCAATAGATTACATGCAAGCCAACATCGACCCGCCCCTACGGTACTTCTG
The DNA here is from genome assembly GCF_056396005.1 of Allobosea sp. 05T439. Classification (NCBI taxonomy): domain Bacteria; kingdom Pseudomonadati; phylum Pseudomonadota; class Alphaproteobacteria; order Hyphomicrobiales; family Alloboseaceae; genus Allobosea; species Allobosea sp. 05T439. The sequence continues at coordinate 15,654 of NZ_JBFTKP010000023.1, forward strand.
CAATGCGCAGAGTATTCATCGCCCAGGCATCATCCGCTGGTCCCGACGTCAGCGCGCCGGCGGCCGCGTGGAACCAGCGCTGGGTTGCCTCTGTTTCAGGCAAAGCAATCAGACGAATCGACTTTCGGCGAAACTGGCTGCGCGATCACCTGCCTTGCGTCCGCCGCACGCGTTGCACTGCACAATGAAAGCTTGGCAAGGCAGCATGAGTCATGCTGCCTTGGCCGGGAACGCCACCTGTCGACCCTTTTCCTCGCGAGGCGCCCGTGCCTGTCACCGCCATCGATCCGCGGCCAAATCCAATCGCCGGCCCCGCCGACGCCCAGCCCCTGTTCGAGGATATCCGGCTGCTCGGACAGATCCTCGGCGACACCGTGCGGCAGCAGGAGGGCGAGCAGACCTTCGAGCTGATCGAAGCGATCAGGCGGCTCTCCGTCACCTTCCAGCGCAAGGCCGATGTCGAGGCCGGTCGCGATCTCGATACGCTGCTGGCGCGATTGAGCCCGAAGGAGACCGTTTCGGTCATTCGCGCCTTCACCTATTTTTCGCATCTCGCCAATCTCGCAGAGGATTGCCACCAACTCCGCCGACAGGCCGATCTGGAGGCCGTTGACGCCCATCCCGAGGGCAGCCTGGCGCATAGTTTCGACCTGTTCGCGCAGGCAGGCGTCAGGGCGCCGGCGATCGAGCGCGCCCTCTCGCGCAGCCTGGTGTCGCCCGTGCTCACCGCGCATCCGACCGAGGTTCAACGCAAGAGCATTCTCGATGCCGAGCGCACCATTGCCGAGCTGCTCGCCGCCCGGCCCACCCTGCGCGGCGCGCGCGCCCGTACCCGCAACGAGACGGMGCTGCGGGCCAGCATCGCCCAGCTCTGGCAGACGCGGCTGTTGCGTTACTCCAAGCTCGCCGTGCGCGACGAAATCGAGAACGTGCTGAGCTATTATCGCGCGACGTTCCTGCACGAGATCCCGCGCCTCTATGCCGAACTCGAGGAGCTGCTCGGCGCCCGCGTGCCGAGCTTCTTCCGGATGGGAAGCTGGATCGGGGGCGATCGCGACGGCAATCCCAATGTCACCGCCGAAACCCTGCTGATGGCGGTTCGCCTCCAGGCAGAGACGGCGTTGCGTCATTACCTGACCGAGGTTCATGAGCTCGGTGCCGAACTGCCGGTTTCAAACACGCTGGTCGGCAGCACGCAGGCGCTGCGGGACCTTGCCGATCGCTCGGGTGACGACAATCCCCACCGCGCCGACGAACCCTATCGCCGCGCCCTGATCGGCATCTACGCCCGGCTGGCTGCGACCCTGCGCAAGCTGACCGGCACCGAGGCGCTCCGTCATGCGGTGGCGCCGAGCGCGCCCTATTCAGCGCCCGCGGAATTCGTGGCCGAGCTGCGCATCGTTGCCGACAGCCTGCGATCCCGCCATGGTAGCCTGCTCCTGGGAGCGCGGCTCTCACCCCTGCTGCGCGCGGCGGAGGTTTTCGGCTTCCATCTGGCGAGCATCGATTTGCGCCAGAGCTCGGACAAGCACGAGGCGGTCATTGCCGAACTCCTGGCCACGGCCCGCGTCGAGCCACGCTATGGCTCTCTCACGGAAGACGCCAAGCGCGCCTTGCTGCTCTCCCTGCTGGCCGATCCGCGCCCGCTTCGCGTGCGCAACGCCGCCTACACCCCGCAGACCGAGGGAGAGCTTGCGATCTTCGAGGCGGCAAAACAGGTCCGCGCCGATTTCGGCACCGATGCCATCCGCCACTACATCATCAGCCACACCGAAACGGTCAGCGATCTGCTGGAGGTGGTGCTGCTGCAGAAGGAATGCGGCCTGATGGCGGGCACGCTTGCGCCCGGCGAGGCGACGCAGCCCCGTGTCGAGTTGATCGTGGTGCCGCTGTTCGAGACCATCGGCGATCTGCGCGCGGCCGAGCCGATCATGCGAGGCTTCTACGACCAGCCCGGCATCGAGGCGCTGATCCGCAATTCCAGCGGCGAGCAGGACATCATGCTCGGCTACTCCGACAGCAACAAGGATGGCGGCTACTTCACCTCCAACTGGGAACTCTATCGCGCGTCGACGGCGCTGGTCCGCTTCTACGAGACCAAGCCGGGGCTGACACTGCGGCTGTTCCATGGCCGCGGCGGCACTGTCGGGCGTGGTGGCGGGCCGAGCTATCAGGCCATCCTCGCCCAGCCTTCCGGCACCGTGAAGGGGCAGATCCGCCTGACCGAGCAGGGCGAAGTGATCAATGCCAAATATGCCAACCCGGAGATCGGACGGCGCAATCTGGAAACCCTGCTGGCAGCGACGCTGGAGGCCACCCTGCTGCAGCCGCACAACGAGGCGGCGCCCGAATTTCTCGACACCGCAGCCGAACTCTCCGTGCGCAGCATGGCCGCCTATCGGGCGCTGGTCTATGGAACGGCCGGCTTCACCGACTACTTCTATTCAGCCACGCCGATCACCGAGATCGCGGAGCTGAATATCGGTTCGCGCCCGGCGTCGCGAAAGGCGACGCGCTCGATCGAGGATTTGCGCGCGATCCCCTGGGGTTTCTCATGGGGCCAGAGTCGCTTGGCCCTGCCCGGCTGGTTCGGATTCGGCTCCGCGGTCGAGGGCTTCATCGCCGCCGCGCCGGCCGAGCGCATCGCGCTGCTGCAGCGCATGAGCGCGCAGTGGCCATTCTTCCGCACACTTCTGTCCAATATGGACATGGTCCTGGCCAAGGCCGATCTCGGCATTGCCCGGCGCTACTGCGATCTCGTTCCGGATCGCGAGCTTGCCCAGCGCATCTTCACCGAGATCGAAGCAGAATGGACCCGGACGGTTCAGGCGATCACGACCATTACCGGCGAAACCCAGCGCCTGGCCKATAACCCGGCCCTGGCGCTGTCCATCATCCACCGCTTCCCCTATATCGCCCCGCTCAACCATCTCCAGGTCGAGCTCCTGCGCCGTTGGCGCTCCGGCCAGATCGACGAGAAGGCCCGCCGCGGCATCCTGATCTCGATCAACGGCATCGCTGCCGGGCTGCGCAATACCGGGTGAGCAGCGCGCGTCAGTCCGACAGTGTCGGCCCCGGAAGGTGCCGGGGCGACGACGCTACGGCACCGCGGAGATTTCCGACGAGACCGAACGATCGCGCCCCTCGTTCTTGGCGCGGAAGAGCGCGAGATCGGCGGCATTGACCAGTTTCGCCGGCTCTCCGCCTTCATGAGGCATCGTCGTTGCCATGCCCACACTGATCGTGACCCGGCCCGTGCCGTGCGCGATGTTCAGATCCCGTACGCCCTGAACCAGCCGTTCCGCCACGTATCTCGCGCCTTCCTGCGGCACATCCGTCAGAATGACGACGAACTCCTCGCCGCCGAAGCGCGCCGCCAGATCGGTCGAACGGGTGCAGCCGCCCTGGATCACGTTGGCGACCTGTTTCAGCACTTCATCGCCGGCGAGATGGCCATACGCATCATTGTAGCGCTTGAAGTGATCGACATCGATCATCAGGACAGACAGCGGATGCTGCGTGCGCAGGCAGCGTCTCCACTCCGCCGCAAGATACTCGTCGAAATAGCGGCGGTTCCCGAGTCCGGTCAGCCCGTCGATCCGCGTCAGGCGCTCGAGCTCGAGATTGACCCGCATCAGCTCGCGCTGGCTTTCGCGCAGCGCCCGATAGGCCTCGTCACGCTGGACATGATCGAGATAGGCGCGGGTGTGGTAGCGCACCCGAGCGATCAGTTCGAGCTTGTCGGGGAGCTTGACGAGATAGTCGTTCGCGCCCGCCTGGAAGGCCTCGCTCTTAGTGGCGGGATCTTCCTTGGTCGAGAGAACGATGACGGGAACATTGTGGATCGACGGGTGCTTGCGATACTGCCGCACCAGGTCCAGCCCGTCGACGCCCGGCATGACGAGATCCTGCAGGATCACGGTCGGCTTCACCTGTTCGGCCACCTTGATCGCCGCCAAGGGGTCGGTGCAGTAGTGGAAATCGAGATCGGGCTGGTTGGCCAGCGCCCKCCGCACGGCTTCGCAGACCATGACCTGGTCATCGACGAGCAGGATCATGGACATGTAACTGTCCGCCGGCGGGGGCACGGAAGACATGGTGAGGGTCGGTTCGCCTGTCATCAAGACAACCTCTTCAGAACGACTGACAGCATGCCTCGACAAGGCGTGGCGCAATCGCGGCAAGTGGTAGAATTTCGGAAGCTGCATCGATCGCAGCGGCCGCCTTGGGCATTCCGTAAACGGCGCTCGTCGCCCTGTCCTGTGCCAGGGTCAAGTATTTCCTGTCGCGCAGGAGCTTCAACCCGCGGGCGCCGTCCCTGCCCATGCCGGTCAGCAACACGCCCACCAGATCTCCCTGCCACCATTGCGCAACACTCTCGAAGAACACATCGACCGATGGCCGGTAGACGTAGTCGCGCGGTTCGGACCTATAGCCGAGGTCATGGCCCGATTTGAAGACCAGGTGATCGCCACTTGCCGCGATCAGCACGGTCCCCGGTTCGGGCCTGTCGCCTTCGATGGCGGGGCGCACGGAAAGAGCGGTGTGCTGGCCCAGCCAGCTGGCGAAGCCCGGCACGAATTGGGCATCGAGATGCTGGACGAGAATGAGAGCAGCGCGAAAGCCGCCCGGCAGTCCGGCCAGGAGTGTGGCCACGGCAGCGGGGCCCCCCGCCGACGCACCGATCGCGATCAACTGCTGCGCCKACGGTGCAGCGGTGCGGGCCGGCGCCGTCGTCCGGACGACGGGCGCGACATCACGCGAGAGCCGGCCGATCATCGCGATCCTGGCCAGCAGCGCCGCCGATTGAGCTTGGGCATTGCCGTCGGCCCCCACGCTGGGAATGTCGACCGCGTCCAGCGCGCCATGGCCCATGGCGTCATAGACGCCCGAGACATTGGCATCGACGCTCGCGGTCACCAGCAGAATGGGACAGGGCGTCTCTGCCATGATCCGCTGGGTGGCCGCGACGCCATCCATCTCGGGCATGTTCAGATCCATCAGGATCAGATCCGGCCTGTCGCGTCGGCACGCCTCCACCGCTTCGCGCCCGTTCACCGCGATCCAGGCGACTGCATGCTCGGTTGTCGAAACGACGATGCGCCGAAGCAGCTCGACCGCCATCGGCAGATCATTGACGAGGCCGATCCTCATGAACCTCTCTCCGTGCTGCCGCTCAGCCCCATGCTTCACCGATCAGGTCGGCGACGGCATGGATCAAAGTCTCGTCGTGGAAACTGCCCTTGGTCAAATAATAGTCCGCACCGGCATCGAGCCCGCGGCGGCGGTCTTCTTCCCGGTCCTTGTATGACACGATCATKACCGGCAGGTTCCGAAGCCCGCTATCCTTCTTGATCAGTGTCACGAGCTCGATGCCGTCCATACGGGGCATGTCGATATCGGTGACCACGAGATCGAACGGCTCGGATCGGACGGCGTTCCAGCCATCGATGCCGTCGACCGCGACCTCAACCTCGTAGCCGTGATGATCGAGCAGCTTGCGCTCCAGTTCGCGCACGGTGAGTGAATCGTCGACGACCAGGACGCGCTTGCGCCGCTTCTGGCCAACGCTGGCAACGACGCGCTCCAGGGTCTTGAGCCTGCCGGTCGAGGCGAGCTTCTCCATCGAACGGATCAGATCATCGACGTCGAGGATCAGGACGGGTGAACCATCCTCCATCAGGGCCGCAGCGCTGATGTCCTTGACCTTGGCGAGCCGTGGATCGAGCGGACGGACGACGAGATCGCGCTCGCCAAGGAAGCGGTCGACGACCAGCCCATAGGCCCCGCCCCCCTCGCCGACCACGACGACAGCGAGATCGACAGAACCCGATTGCGGTTCGTCACGCCCCAGGACCTCATGCGCCGTGACCAGTCCGACCTGCCGCTCCTCAAAGCGGAAATGCGGCCTGCCCTCGAGGATCTCGATCCGCTCCCGCGGCAGCATCAGCGTCCGCGTGATCCCGGCCAGCGGAAACGCATAGGGTTCGCCGTCGATCTCGACGAGCAGGGCGCGKATCACCGAGAGCGTCAGCGGCAACTGAAGCTGGAAACGCGTCCCGGCGCCGAGCTCCGACGACACGGTCACCTGCCCCCGGACCTGGCGTGCCATCGCCTGCACGGCATCGAGGCCAACGCCGCGTCCGGAAATGTCACTGACGCTGCCCTTCATCGAGAAGCCAGGCAGGAACAGGAACTCCAGGAGTTCGGCCTCGCTCAGGCTCTGCGCCGTCTCGGCCGTCGTCAGCCCCCGCCTGCTGGTCGCAAGGCGCAGCGCGTCGAGATCGATCCCGCGGCCATCGTCGACAACGATGATCTGCAACAGCCCGGCATTGTGCCGGGCCTCGAGCTTGATCAGGCCTTCTTCCGCCTTTCCTGCGGCCCGCCGCTCCTCGGGAGGTTCGAGCCCGTGATCGACGGCGTTGCGCAGGAGGTGCCCGAGCGGGGCATCGAGTTCCTCGAGGATGTCGCGGTCGATGCTCGTCGAGCCGCCGACGATCTCGAGGCGGACCTTCTTGCCCAGGGTTCGCCCGATATCGCGGACGGTCCGCGAAAAATGCCGGACGCCATCGTCGAAGGGGCGCATCCGGCTGGCGAGCGTCTCGTCATAGAGCCGATTGGCGAGATCGGTGGCGCGCCGGTCGACGGCATCGAGCTCGTCGAGGCGCTGCGCCAGAATAGCCTGGCTTTCCCCGAGCTTGAGCTGAGCCTCGGCGAGCGCCTGCAGGGCCCTGACATCCGTCGTCACCGCCGGCATCGCGGCGCGCAGCGCGTCAAAGCTCTTGGCAAGATCGGTCTGGACGCGCCTGAGGCGCAAGAGCCCATCGTTGAACGGTCTGAGGCGCCGGGCCGACATCAGGGACTCGCCCGCGAGCCCGAGCAGCCGGTTCAGGCTTTCTGCCGTGACGCGCACCATGCGGTCCGACCCCGGGCTTCCCGGCGTCTGGGATAGCGCCGGCGCGGATCCGGCAGCCGGCTCCTGGGCTCGAGCGGGCGGAGCTTCGCTGGAATGATCTCTCTCCGGAGCCGCCGCAGGGAGCTCGTCATTCACGTCCGGCCCCGAAGCCGAGGAGCCAGGCTGCTGAAGCGCCTGCGCGAAGCCTGCGATTCTGCGCTGGATCTCCTCTTCGCCAGGTCCCGGCTCAGTGGCGATCGCGGCCAGCAGATCGACGCCCTTCAGAAGCGCATCGATATGGGCGTGATTGAGCCTGACCTGCCCGCGCTGGGCAGCAACGAAGCACTCCTCCATCTCATGCGCCACCTGCACCGCAGGCGTCAGATCGATGATCCGGGCCGCGCCCTTGAGCGAATGGGCGGCGCGCATGCAGGCTTCGAGATGAACGGCCGCGACAGGATCGCGCTCAAGCGCCAGCAGGCCTGCTGTCAGCGCCTGCGACTGCGAGTCGAGTTCGGCGCGAAACAGGTCCAGCATCGAGAGCTGGCTGAAATCCTCGCCGCTCATGCGATACTCCGGTCGATCATGGCGAGCAGCGGTGCCTCATCGAGGCAGCCGACCGTGCGCCCCTGCCAGGACAGCATGGCCTGGATGACGGTCGAGGCCGATTTGCCGATCGTTGCCGGTACCGCGATCAGGTCGCGCTCCCCATAGGAATGCATGCCGTGCACCTCGTCGACCTCGAAGGCGACGCGCCTCTCATCCCTGCCAATCACGATCAGACGGCGAAACACGGCGATCTTGCCACCGCCTGAACTCTGCCCGCCCGTATTGATGCCGAGGAGCTCCGGCAACGACATGCAGATGAGCAGTTCGCCCCGGACATTGACGATGCCCAGCACTGCGCCGGTCCGGCGATGGGGCAGCGAATGGATGCGGCGCGGCTCCGCGATCTCGTGACAGGTCGTCGTCGGGAGACCGAGCCATTCCTCTTCCAGACGAAAGAGAACGACGCTGCGAGCCCCACCCTCGGCCTCGGGGCGCTCTGCAGCTCTCGCGAAATGCTGTGCCCATTCCTCGGAATAGCCCGCAGGCAAGGGGCGATCGAGCAGACTGCGTGCGATCTCCGCATGGGTCGGGCAGTTCCGACAATGCAGATGCTCCCGCAATTCCGGACAGGACCTGTCCCCGCTGACACCGATCTGGCGCCAGCACTCATTGATGCCCTGTCCCTGCTCCGTCGCTTGCATGCCGGCCGTGACGGACATCAGACGTCACTCCTCTTCGCAATCCGGTCGAGCCGGTCGGTCAGCGCCTTGGCTCCGGCCTTGTCGCCTTGCCGCTGCAGCAGGAGCTTGAGCTGGACGAGCGCCTGACGATGGTCGGGTGCAAGATAGAGTGCCTTCCGGTAATTCTGGATCGCGTCCGACGGCGCGTCATCCGCATCATGGGCGAGGCCAAGCAGGTAGAAGACCTCCGGTGACGGCCCGAATTCCTCGAGATGGCTCGCAGCGGCGCGCTTGACCTCACCGAGGCGGCCGGCATTGGCGGCGTGCTCGATGGTGGCAAGGCTCTTGGCTGCCGGGTCGGGCGCCGGCGAAGCAGCCTCTCCTGGTGCGGTCTTCTGCGCGAAGGGGCGCACGCGCGGAGGCGGCGCGATACGCCGTGGCGCTTGTGCGGGCAGTGGCGTCGGACGCGACCTCCGTACGGGAGCCGCTGCCGGCGCTTGCTGCACAGCGCTTGCCTTGATGAAGGCGAAGGCCCTGGGGAAGCGCACCGAAGCGAAGCCATGCAAGGTCGGCAATCCGGACTCGGCCGGCCCCACCAGCAACAGGCCCTTGTCTGCGAGCATCTGCCTGAGCCGGTCCAGTGCCAGCCCCTGCGTCTCGCGATCGAAATAGATCAGCAGGTTGCGGCAGAAGATGACGTCGTAAGGTTCGGCCCTCGGCTGCGGGACCGGCCCGAGCAGGTTGCCGAGCGTGAAGCAAACCTGCCGGCGGACGCGCTCATGCGGGCGGAAGCCGCCTTCGACCGCATCGAAATGCCGGTCGCGATAGCCGAGTTCCTCGCCGCGGAAGGAGTTGCGCCCGTAGACCGCACGTTCGGCATAGACGAGATTACGCGTGCTCACATCGACGGCGTCGATGCTGAATTCCGTTGCCTCGAAGCCCGCGTCGAACAACGCCATCGCCATGGAATAGGGCTCCTCGCCCGTCGAGCATGGCAGACTCAGAAGTCTGAGCGGCGTCCCGGAACCCCGGCTTTCGCGAGCCTGGCGCGTCATCGCCGCGAAGGCCTCGCGATCCCGGAAGAACCAGGTCTCCGGCACGACGACCGCATCGATCAGCTCCTGACGCTCGGTGCGGTTCTCGCTGAGATAACTCCAATAGGTGTGGAGGTCCGGCATCTCGCAGTCGGTCATCCGTCGCTTGAGCGCATGACGAATTACCGAGGCGCCGACCGTCTCGCTGCTGAGCCCGATCATCTCCCTGAGAAGCTGTTCGAACGCCCCTGTGCCCATGGCCCTGTCCATCAGGAATGCGTCGCGGGCTGCTGGAACAAGATCTCACGGATCGCTGGGGATAGCAGGGCTTCCGCCCGGATCCTCTGGATCAGCCCCTTGTCGTTGGAAGCGACCGGGCCGAGATAGGGAGGCATTCCAGCCTCGACACCCGTGGCCACGAAATCCGCCGGATCGCGCTCGACGGTCTCGATCGCACGCTCGGCAATGAGCCCGAGCAGGGCGTGCTCGCCTGCACCGACCGGATAGCGCACGAGGATGATCCGCGTGCTCAGCAGGGGGGCAGCAGCGCGCCCGAGCGCGAGCAGGCTGAGATCGATCAAAGGCACCGGTGCGCCCCGGTAGTTGATGGCTCCGACGACGCCGACCGGCGCAGCCGGCAGGGCTTTCACGGTGAGCAGGGGCAAGACCATTTCGACCTGCCGGGCATCGAGCAGATAGCGGTCCTGACCCAGGCGGAACATCAGAAACAGCATCGGACGGGGCTCGGCTCGCCTGCTCCTGCGACAGCATCAGACCGGATATCAAATCCGGCCTGATGCTGTCGCACTTTGTCTTTGCATCCGCTTTTACGAAAACCGGTATCCACTTTTCGGGCCGATGCTCTACGCGCGAAGTTTGAAACGCGAGATGCTGCTGCGCAGCCCGCTCGAGACCTGGTTCAGTTCGTCGATCGCGAGCGTGGATTGCTGCAGCGACTCGACCGTCTGCTGGGCGGCTTCGCTGAGCTGCGACAGGGCTTCGCTGATCTGGCCGGCACCGGTTGCCTGCGCCTGCATGCCCTCGTTTGCCACCTCGAAGCGCGGCACCAGCCCCTGCACCTGTTCGATGATCTCCGACAGCTGCCCGCCGACCTGCTGCACCTCCTGCATGCCGCGGCGCACCTCCTCGGAGAACTTGTCCATGCCCATCACGCCGGCTGCGACGGCCGACTGGATGTCCTTGACCATTTGCTCGATGTCGTAGGTCGACACCGCTGTCTGGTCGGCGAGGCGGCGGATCTCCGTCGCCACGACCGCAAACCCCCGGCCGTACTGACCGGCCTTTTCCGCCTCGATCGCGGCATTCAGCGAAAGCAGGTTGGTCTGGTCGGCGACCTTGGTGATGGTGGTGACGACCTGATTGATGTTGCCCGCCTTCTCGCTGAGGATCGCGAGCTTGGCATTGATCGCGCCGGCCGCCTCCATGACGTGGCGCATCGTCGTTTCCATGCGCGACAACCCGGCCTGCCCGCCTCCGGCAAGCACCGCAGTCTGCTCGGCGACCACAGAGACCTCGTCCATGGTGCGCACGAGCTCGTTCGAGGTCGCGGAGATTTCCTTGGCGGTCGCGCCGATTTCCGTCGTCGTCGCGGCGATCTCGCTGGCCGTCGCCTGCTGCTCCTTGGAGGTCGCGGCGACTTCGGTGATCGAGGTGTTGACCTGGATGCTGGATTTCTGAACCTGGCCGATCAGGCCGGCGAGATCGTCGGCCATGGCGTTGACGCCGTCGGCCAGCGTGCTGAACTCATCGCGACGCTGGAGCTCGAGCCGCGCGCTGAAATCTCCGCGGCGCATGAGATCGACGATGCCGAGCAGCTTTCCGAGCGGCACGGTGATGGCGCGAAACAGCAGGTAGCCGCACAGCGCCGCGAGCGCGAGCGCGACCAGGAAACTGACGGCCAGGCCCAACTCCGCCGTACGCACGATCGAGACGATGCGCTGGGTCGATTCATCGGCCTCCGACTTGTTGTACTCGACCATCGCCTGCAGGCTTGTCCGCAGCTTGGCAGCAATCGGCTCGAACTCGCTCCGGACTGCGCCGCGCTGGTCAAGAGCCTGACCGCCGGCCGCAGCCTGTTTGCCTGCGGCCACGATCGCGTCTTCGGCCGGAAAGACCTGGTCGAAAAGCTGTTTGACCAGGGCATAGTTCTGGCGATCCTGCTCGGAGTCGAGCGTGCCTTCATAGGACTTCAGCAGGCCGCGCAGCTGATCGCGATTGGCGAGCATGGCGTCGGCAATCCTGGCCTTGTCCGCGGCCACGTCCTCGAGCACGAATTCGCGCAGGAGGCTGCTGGCCTCCGTCCAGGTCGTCATCAGCCGGGTGCTGAAATAGAGAGCCGGCACCGTGTTGGTTTCGACCCTGGCCGCTTCGCGCTCGGTCTGAACGAACCAGAGATAGGAGATGGCGGCCATCGCCGACATCACCGCCAGGACCGCAGCAAAACTCACGAGAATGCGGCGGCGTATCGTCAGGCTCTTCATCAGGTTCGTTCCATCGTCCAGACACGCATCGAGGAGCAGCGTCGGTTCGACCGGCCGCCGCTCTCTGGCGAGGAGGCCGAATCAACTGTCGTGACAGGCTACCCTGAAGGTGCTTGCTCTCCGGTGAACTGCAGACGCTGCCTGAAGAGCTCTTAAGAAAGCGCTAGATCGATGGCCCAAAGGCGAGTCGAAGACGGCGCCGATGACGGTTGGCGCCGCGCTTGGCTGGCGAGCCTGCCCGCCGCTTCCGTCCGATGCCGTATCGTCACCGGACCCGGAGCGGAAGCAACGCCTGAGAGGTTGCCTGCCTTCGACGAGCCGTCATCGGTTTGCCCTAGCGGCACATACCGATCTCGGTGTGGTGACGAACCATAGGCCGACCGCGCCGACTTACTGTATCGCACTGCGGGTGTTACAGTATCAAAGTTCTAGGCAGAAGCGTTTGGAACGACTGTCAGGACCTATCGAGCATCCCCTTTGCGATGAGGTCACTGGATGACGGCGTCTGCGAGAGTTCTTCGACGGGCGATGTCGCCCTTCGGCCAGCTGTTAGGTCATCGGGCCGAAGCCAAAGGGCAACAGGCGCGCTCTCATCCCGGTCTGCGCGACGCCGATCACGCCTGGCCCCGCCGGGGCAGCGATCAAGATCGGGGATGTCACGCTCGATCGGCATCACACGGTCACTGACGAGATCGGCGAAACCTAGACCCGCTGCGCCATAGAGCGGCCCGGGAAGTGTTCACCACGGCTGGCAGGGAGGCGTCGATGTGGCGGATTGCATATGTGGCGGCTGTCGCCTGCGCCGTTGCCGGGCCGGCCCTCGCACAGACAGGCGAGCCTGCCGCCGTTCAGGTCGGCACCATCAACGCAGAACGCAAACCGATTTCCAAGTCTCTCGGTTTCGTCGGCCGCGTCTCGGGAATCGACAAGGTCGACATCAGGGCCCGGGTCACCGGCTATCTTGAGGAGGTGCTCTTCAAGGAAGGCGACATGGTCAAGGCCGGCGCCCCGCTCTACCGGGTCGAGCGCGACCTCTTCCAGGCAGCGGTCGAGAAGGCGGAGGGCGCGCTCGAGATCAGCAAGTCGGCCGACGCCCTGGCCGCGATCCAGCTCGAACGTGCCCAGGACCTGCTGGCCAAGGCCGCCGGCACCGTCGTGGCGCGCGATCAGGCCGTTGCCCAGAAACAGCAGACCGCCGGCGCGATCATGACCAACCAGGCCGATCTCGCCACGGCGAAAGTCAATCTCGGCTACACCTCCATCACGGCGCCGATTTCCGGCAAGATAGGCCTGACCAATGTCACGAAGGGCAATGTGGTCGGCCCCGACAGCGGCGTGCTGACGACGATCATCAGCCAGGATCCGATGTATGTGACCTTCCCGGTCAGCCAGCGCGAATTCCTCAAGAGCGCCGAAACGGGCAAGCATGTTGATCCCAAGGCGGTCAAGGTGCAGCTCCGCTTCTCCGACGGCACTCTCTACGACCAGCTCGGGCAGATCGATTTTGTCAACAACTCGGTCGATCGTGGCACCGACACCGTGCTCGTCCGGGCGAGGATGCCCAATCCGACCGGCGCTCTGACCGACGGGCAACTKGTGCGCGTCGCCCTGGAGGTCGGCGATCCGCAGCAGATGATCGTGGTGCCGCAGGCAGCCCTGATCGCCGACCAGGCCGGCGTCTATGTCTTTGCGGTCGTGGACGGCAAGGCCGTCGTCAAGCGGCTGAAGCTCGGCGGCGAGGACGGCCCCAATGCCGTCGTGTCCGAAGGCCTGGCCGGCGGCGAGCAGATCATCGTCGAGGGTCTGCAGGCCGTCAGKCCAGGGGCACCCGTCCGGGCACGCCCGGTGCCGGCGATGATCAAGGGAAGCTGAAGCCCATGATCTCCGCGATCTTCGTTGATCGGCCCCGCCTCGCCATCGTCATCGCCATCGTCACCACGATCGCCGGCCTGCTCTCGCTGCTGGCGATTCCGGTCGCGCAATACCCCGACATCGTGCCGCCGCAGGTCTCGGTGACGACGGTCTATCCCGGCGCATCGTCCCAGGTCGTCGACGCGACGGTCGCGCAGCCGATCGAGGCCCAGGTCGTGGGCGTCGACAAGATGATGTACATGAAGAGCGTCAGCGGCAACGACGGCAGCTACACGCTGCTCGCCTCGTTCGAGCTCGGCACCGATCCCGATATCAACGCGGTCAACGTCAACAACCGCGTTCAGATCGCCCTGTCGAAGCTGCCGCAGGATGTCCAGCGCCAGGGCGTCACGGTCAAGAAGAAGTCCTCGGCCCTTCTCGGCGTGCTCGCCGTCTATTCGCCGAAGCGCACCTATGATCCGCTCTTCCTGTCAAATTATGTCACCATCAACATGCTCGACCGGATCAAGAGCACGCAGGGCGTCGGCGATGCAGCGCTGTGGGGCGCGCAGGATTATGCGATGCGCGCCTGGATCAAGCTCGACGAACTGACCGGACTCAACCTGACGACCGGCGACCTCATCGCCGCCATCCAGTCGCAGAACGTGCAGGCCGCCGTCGGCCGGATCGGCGGACGGCCGATCTCCGACGACCAGCAGCTTCAGCTCAGCATCCAGACCAAGGGACGGCTGGCCACCACCGAGGAATTCTCCAACATCATCCTGCGCACGAACCCGGATGGTTCGGTGCTGCGGCTCGGCGACGTCGCGCGACTGGAGCTCGGGGCCAATAATCTCGACCGCGACACCCGCCTCGGCGGCAGCCCGGCAGCCGTGATCGCGCTCTACCAGGCGCCCGGCGCCAACGCGATCACCACGCTCGATGCCGTCCGCGCCCAGGTCAGGGAGCTCGCCAAGAGCTTTCCCGAAGACCTGGAATGGAAGGTGACCTACGATCCGACGGCCTTCATCACCGCAACCATCGACGAGGTCAAGAAGACGCTCGTCGAGGCCTTCGTGCTCGTCGTCATCGTCGTCTATCTGTTCCTGGGCAGTTTCCGCGCGACGCTCATCCCGACGCTCGCGGTGCCCGTCAGCCTGATCGGCGCGTTCATCGTCCTCAACGCCATCGGCTACTCCGCGAACTCGGTTTCGCTGCTGGCCGTCGTGCTCGCCATCGGCATCGTCGTCGATGACGCGATCGTCGTGGTCGAGAATGTCGAACGCGTGATGGAGGAGCGGCCGGAGCTCACGCCGGGCGAGGCGACGAAGGTCGCCATGCGGGAAATCACCGCGCCGATCATCGCGATTACGCTCGTTCTGCTCTCCGTCTTCGTTCCCGTCGCCTTCATTCCCGGCATCGCAGGCGAGCTGTTTCGCCAGTTCGCCGTGACGGTCGTCGTCGCCATGGTGCTGTCGGCGATCAACGCGCTCACGCTCTCGCCGGCGCTGTGCGGTGTCCTGCTCAAGCGCCATCACGGCCCAAGGCGCGGCCTGATGGGCTATGTGATGCGCAGCATCGACCGGGTCCGCGACGGCTATGGCGCGGTGGTCGCGCGCATCGTCCGCTTCTCCGTGATGGGCCTCGTCCTCGTCGCCATCGCGGCGGTGGGTATTGGCGGCCTCTCGAAATTCACCCCCACCGGCTTCCTGCCCGAGGATGACCAGGGCGCCTTCTTCGTGGTGGTCCAGTTGCCGGACGGCGCTGCGGTCGGGCGCACCTCGGCCGTGGTCCAGCAAGCCGAGGAGATCCTCAAGGGCGAGGCGACGGTCGCCGACTACACCTCCGTCGTCGGCCTCAACTTCATCGACAATTACTCGCAGGCGAACTCCGCCTTCATGGTCGTGACGCTCAAGCCGTTCAGCGAGCGTCAGGGGGCCGATCTCGGCGTGCCCGCCATCATGCGCCGGCTGGCGCCGAAATTCGCGCAGGTCCAGGGCGGCACCGTGGTGCCGCTCGCGCCACCGCCGATCATCGGCCTGGGAACCGGCGGCGGCTTCACCTATGTGCTGGAGGATCTGCGCGGCGGCGACCCCAAAACCCTGGCACAGGTGGTCCGCGGCCTGACCATTGCCGCCAACCAGGACCCGCGACTGTCGCGGGTGTTCAGCACCTTCTCGGCGACCACGCCGTCGATCTATCTCGATATCGACCGCAACAAGGTCCAGATTCTCGGCGTCAAGCTTCAGGATGTGTTCCAGGCGCTGCAGGCCTCGCTCGGCGGCTACTACGCCAACGACATGAACCTGTTCGGCCGGACCTGGCAGGTGCAACTCCAGGCCGAGGCCGTCGACCGCGCCTCGATCGACGACATCTACCGGATCAATGTCCGCAGCGCCGACGGCAAGATGGTGCCGCTGCGCAGCCTCCTGGAGATCCACGTCGTCGTCGGTCCTCCCGCGCTGATCCGCTACAACAACCTGCGGGCCGTCACGATCCAGGGCGGCCCGGCGCCCGGCGTCTCCTCGGGAGAGGCGCTCAACGCCATGCAGGAGGTCGCGGCCCGCGTGCTGCCCGCGGGCTATGCCGGAGAATGGACCGATACCGCCTTTCAGGAGAAGCGGGCCGAGGGCAAGACGCCGATCATCCTCGCCTTCGCCGTGCTCTTCGCGTTCCTCTTCCTCGTCGCGCTCTACGAGAGCTGGACGATTCCGGTGCCCGTACTGCTTTCGGTCTCGATCGGCATTCTCGGCTCCTTCGCCTTCATGGTGCTCGGGCACCTGACACTCGATGTCTATGCCCAGATCGGCATGATCGTGCTGATCGGCCTTGCCGCGAAGAACGGCATCCTGATCGTCGAGTTCGCCAAGGAGCAACGCGAGAGCGGGGTTCCGCTGCTMGAGGCCGCGGCGGAAGGCGCCCGGCTGCGCTTCCGCCCGGTGATGATGACCTCCTTCGCCTTCATCCTCGGGCTGCTGCCGCTCGTCATCGCCACTGGCGCCTCGCAGCTCGCCCGGCGCAATGTCGGCACGCCGGTCTTCGGCGGCATGATCTTCGCCTCGCTGCTCGGGATCTTCGTGATCCCGCCGCTCTACGTCTTCTTCCAATCGATGCGGGAACGCCTGCGCCCCTCGACGCGGCCGAAGCCGATCGCAGAGGCGGCGACACCGCAGGCTGGCGAAGCGGTGGCCAAGCCGCATAGTCCTGCAGAATAGGGTCTGACGCGGTGGGCGTTCGGACCGGGATGTGCGACGGTGACCGTCGAGGGGGCTGCAATCCGACCGAGCGACAAGACACTCCTTCGGGGCGATGTTGGGCAAGACGCGAACGCGGCCGGAATCGATTGTGGCCCCGGATAGAGCGTCCTCGCTCGAACGCGCCCGACACCTGTGACCCGGCCGCGCCGAAGGAATTGGCCTAGCGACGCGATTTCAAGAGGTTAGAAGTGGCGGAGACGGAGGGATTCGAACCCTCGATACCCTTGTGGGGTATGCTCATTTAGCAAACGAGTGCCTTCAGCCTCTCGGCCACGTCTCCGTTACCGGCTCTATGCCCGATTGCCCGGCGCTTTGACAAGCCGTCAGTGTGAAAGATTATCAGCCATCTTCACCGGGCTGAGGAAATCGCCGATGCACGCTGCCCTGAAAGTGATCGTGTCGCCCGCGCGCGGAGGCAGCCGCCTGCGCTGTCTTGGGGCCGGGCTCGCCCTCCTGGCTGCTGCCGCGATTCCGCCTCCGGCAGTGGCCCAGGCGCTGTTCGTGGCCTGCGACAATGGTTTGCGCTGCGTGCAGGCGCCCTGCCCTTCGAAGGATGTCGTTCTCGTGCCGTCAGGCCGGCGCTATGCGAAGACCGATCCCGACCTCTCCAGCCTGCCGGCCGCGGATGCTGCGCGCCGCGACCTCACCAGTGGCCTCTATTCCGGGCGTCTCGTCCTTTCCGGCACAGTGGAGGACGGACCGCCGGTGCGAATCACGGCGACGAAGATCCTTCGCCGCGCGACTGCGCATGAGGCTGCCCTCTGCCGGCGCCGCTGAAGCATCGGCCGGAAAAGTGGATTGCGGTTTTCGGGAAAGCCGATGCAATCACAGATGATCTAAGGACACGCCGTCAGCGCGTCGGCTTCACTGCGCCGGCAATCACGGCGATCTCGTCGGTCCAGATCCCGCCTGAATAGCCCGCGGGCAGACGGGACAATTCGGCGAGCGTATCCAGGCCCGTCGAAAAACCGCCGCCCTGATAGGGGCCGAGCGCGAAGACCTGGGTGCCGGCGCTGTCGAGACGGTTGAGGAAGCGGTTTGGCCAGCCCCAGAGCCATGGGGCGATGTTGATTGGCACCAGGACGATCGTTCCCCGGCAGATCTCGGGCATCACGCCGGTCCAGCCATAGGCGACATAGCGCGTCAGGCAGCCGATCTGCGTGCTCCTGGACATGGCCGGGATATCCGGTCGGAGGCGCCGCAGCGTCTCGACCGGCTCGTCGCCGCCATAGACGATCAGGCGCGCACGGGCCTTAGGCGGCAATGCCCCCAGGACTGCGGCGAGCTTCTCGCCCTCGTTCCTGTCCCGGCTCTTCACATTGATGGCGAAGCGCCGCCCGGGAAAAGCTGCAAAGACCTCGTCGAGCGTCGGCATCATGCCGATGCCCTTCCCGCGCAGCGGATGGGTCCTGCCACCATCGGCGGTATAGCCATAGCCGACATCGAGCGCCTTCAGCTGCGCCATCGCGTGCTCCCGCGTGACACCCTCGCCGTTCGTCCGACATTCCAGGGTCCAGTCGTGGAAGACCGCGAATTGGCCGTCGGTGGTCGGGTGCACGTCGAGCTCGACGATATCGGCGCCGGCCTCAAAGGCTGCCCGCATGGATGGCAGCGTGTTCTCGATGAAGTCATGGCGCGGCGGCAGCATGCGCGCGGCGCTGCAGACATCGGAGCGCAGGTCGGTCTTGTCGTAGAGCTGGGTGATGCCGCGATGGGCGAGCAAGGTCGGCCGGCCCTGCGGCCGGGAGGCCAGGAGACTGCTGTTGCTGATCAGGATGAAGAGCGTGAGGAGAAAGAGCGCGGCGAGCGCAAGGCGTGGGAGACGGCGCATCACTTCATCCTTTGAACCGCGGGCGCGAGCGCCTATCAATGTTCCCGAAAACGGGAGCATGAGAGCAATTGCTCCCAATTATGGGAACATTATGATCGCACCAGCATGATCGTCATCGGAGCCTCGGCCCTGGCCGAGTATGGCGAGGCGCACCCACAGGCCGGCTCTGCTCTGCGCGCCCTGAATGCGCTGCTGCGGCAGGCGAGCTGGCGGGCGCGCGACGAGATTGCGCGCGATTGCGGCGCCGTTGCCCGCTTCGTGAGCGAGGATGCGGTTGCGCTTGCCTTGCCGCATGTCGGCTGCAGCGTTGCCTTCAGGGTCAATTTCGAGCTGGGCGTGATCCGCATCACCGCGGTCACCGCCCTCAACGAGGAGGACGCAAGGTGAGGGAGCGCGAAACCCTTCCCGTCAGGCCGATCAGGAGCGAAGCGGATCATCACGCGGCGCTGGCCGAGATCGACCGGTTGTTTGCCGCGGAGCCGGGCTCCGCGGCGGCCGACCGGCTCGAGGTTCTGTGCCTGCTGGTCGCCGATTACGAGCGCAAGACCCATCCGATCGCGTCGCCGGACCCCATCGCCTATCTGACGCTCGCGATGCAGGCCAAGGGGCGGACGCAAGCCGACCTCGCCGAGCTCCTCGGCTCGCGCTCGCGCGCTTCGGAGGTCCTGAACCGGCGGCGGCATCTCTCGGCCGAGATGATCGCCAAGCTCGGCGAAGCCTGGGGCGTGGCGAGCGAGCCGCTCTCGGTGCCCTATGCGGTGGCGGGCAGCATCAAGCGCACCGCGCTGCGCGGCGCAGCCCTGCTCGGCCTCCTCGCGGGCCTGAGCGCATCGGCGATCGGCGGCCTGTTCTGGGCTCACGGCGGGGACCTGCCGAGCACGGCCGAGATCGCAGGCTATGTACCGCCCGATCTCGAGCGCTACGGCCGGGATGGCGGCCTGACGGCGTATCGCCGGCCGGTGCCGCTCGCGACCATCCCGCCCCATGTGGTGAAGGCCTTCCTCGCGGCGGAGGACCAGGACTACTACCGCCATGGCGGCTACAGCCTGCCGGCCATCCTGCGGGCCTCAGCCCAGAACCTCGCGAGCCTGGGCGAGAGCCGGACGCCGGCAGGCGCCGCAACCATCACCCAGCAGCTCGCCAAGAACCTGCTGCTGCCGGGCCAGCCGCCCTCGCTCGCCCGCAAGGTGAAGGAGATCGTCCTGGCGAGCCGGATCGAGGACGCTCTGAGCAAGGACCGGATCCTCGAACTCTACCTGAACCAGATCTATTTCGGCGGCTACGCCTATGGCATCGCGGCGGCCTCGGCCCAGTATTTCGGCAAGAGCCCGGCCGATCTCAGCGTCGCGGAAGCCGCCTATCTCGCCGCCCTGCCCAAGGCGCCGAACACCTACCGGCTCGACATCGCCGACAACCGCGGTCGCGCCAAGGAGCGGCGCGACTGGGTGCTCCGACGCATGGCCGATGACGGACTGATCACGGCCTCCGCAGCCCAGTTCGCCCAGGCCGAGCCACTGATCGGGCCGTGAAATCGACAGACCTCAGCCTGCGATGGCGCTCACCGTCCTTGCTCCGGAGCGGCGCAGCGTCAGGATTCAGGCTAGTGGGAGATCGGCACCGTCGCCAGGAACTGCTCGACCGCCAGAGGCACGATATCGACATCGGGCTGCGCACTCGACAGCCCGGCAACGATATGGCCGAGCCACAGCCTCATGCTCTCGCTGCTGGCGGCCTGGAAACAGAGTGACGGCTCGATATGAGCCCAGGCGATCTCAAAGKCCTCGCGCGCTGTTGCGAGTTCGAGGAGTTCGGGAAGGGAGCTGAACGGCATCGGGCACCTCCGGCACCCGCGAAACTCAGCATCGAACCCGACCTGCGGCAAGATGACGAATTCCGACCCAGGGCCCCCGCCTCTCGCAGAATGCCACAGCTCTCGCAGCGTTCAGTCGGGGCGCTCAGTGTCCGCGATGAAGGTCGCGCCGATCGAGTGCTGGCTGCGCCAGGCGATCCGCACGCAGCTGTTGATGTGCAGGGCCGGAGCGATCAGCCTGAAGACGTCTGGCGCCTCGAACCCCATCGGCACGCGCAGCTTGACGCCGGACACCGAGACATCGCGGATAATGCAGGGAATCTCGTTGTTCTGGCCGGGAAGCCGGATTCGCGCTTCCTGCACAACCTTCTTGCGGTGGTGGCGGCGCTCTTCAGTCTGACCCGGCAATTCGCAAATCCCCGCCACGATCGATCGGTTCAAGTCTATCTGGAACCTGCGCCCGGCACGTTAACCGATGACGTACAGCCCGCGAAGAGTCCGGGCAAGCTTGCCGGACCATCCGGGCCGCCAACCCACAATGAGTTGATCGACTTCCACATGACAGGCCAGCATGGATGGGCGGCGACGCGAAGCCACCGGAGCGCCATGGCTCGATGGGCGTGAGCGATTGCCGTGGAGGAGAAGAGATCATGCGCCATTCTCTCAAGCTGAAATCGCTTCTCATGCTCTTCGCCCTCCTAGCGAGCGTCGTGGCGCCCCTGCCCAGCCTGGGCACGGCCGAAGCGCAGGTCCGCTCCTCCAGCTCGCCGCAGATATCGGGGCAGACTGTCCGCAGGGGCCACCATTCCAGCGCCCAACGGCCCGGCAACGGGGCGCATGTCAGCCGGCCGCAGCACCGTCCGTATAAGCGCCCGTCGCATGTCCATCGGCCGAGCCCGCAGGTCCGGCATCATCGCCCGGGGCCTGTGACCGTCGTTCACCCGCGGCGTCACTGGCATCGCGGCGGAGCGGTTGCAGCGGGGGCGGCGCTCGGCTTCATCGCCGGGGCAGCGGCTGTCTCGCTCGCCGGCCCGGCGCCGCGCGCGGGCTATTGCTGGTACTACACCACGCCCCAGCGCATGACCGGCTTCTGGGACTGGTGCCCCCGCTGAGCGGGTGCCTCGCTCCAGCCGAATGCCCAAGGTTACGCGCCGGAAGAGCTCGGGACCATCACCTCGGAAGCGGTGAGCGATGCCGGTGGTCACCCCTTTTCGGCGGCGCGCGCCTGGAACAGCCGCACGAAGGCATCGAGCTCCGCCCGCTCCAGATCGGAGATCGCCCAATAGGTGAAGGCGCGATCCTCCCAGGTCACCAGTGAAAACCCCCGTGCCGAGCTGCCGCTGGGCCCGGCGGGCGGCTGGGACGAGACAGCGCGCGGCAAGGCGACGACCGAGATCAGATGCTCATTGTGGCGGTAGACGAGGGTCGGCGCGACGTGATTGCCGATGACATCGATGCGTGCGCCGACGAGGGGAAAACCATCCCGAGCAAAGTCGTCGGCCGGCGGAGACAGGCCGATCTTGGCGTCAAGCCATGGCTTGACCTGGTGTCGATCGGACGAGGCCATGTCGACCGGAGTGGGTGCGATGAGGGCCCGGCGGTGACTGCTGGCGATGTCGCCCGCCATATCCTCCGGCGCCACTCTCGACACGCCCCAATAGGTTCCGCCCCCGGCCAGCAGGCTGGCGATCAGAGCGGTTGCGGCCAGTGCGCGCCAATCGAAACTGCGAGCCGGCCGCGCCGATGCATCGGCGCCGATCGCAATGACACGCTTGCGCAGCTCGGCACTGGGCTCCGGCCGGGGCAGCTGCCGCATCGCGCTGCGCAGGGCAACGATCCGCGCCCTTTCCGCCGCGAGGGGCGGATCGGTTGCGAGGCGGCGCTCGAGCGCAGATGCACTGGCCGCATCGAGTTCGCCATCGACGAGAGCGTGCAGAAGCAGCCGCGCTTCGCCTGGATCGATGGGCTGGCCGTCACGCTCGGTCATTGCGTCCCCCAAGCTGGCGGATCAGGATCGTGCGGGCTCGCGACAGGCGGGACATGACGGTGCCAATCGGCGCCGAAATCAGATCGGCGATCTCGCGATAGCCCAGCCCATTGATATCGCGCAGCACGAGAACCTCGCGGAACGGCGGGGGCAGCGCTGCAATCGCCGCTTCGATCTCTGCCGCGTCGGCGCGGGCGATCATGGCCGCCTCCGCATCGTCATCGCCTGATGGGCCAGAAGCCAGGAGATCCGCATCCGTGACCTCGTCGAGCGGCACGAGCATCGGCCCGCGATTCCTGGCGAGCCATGTGTGACAGGCATTGCGCACGATCGCGAGAAGCCAGGCGCGAGCGCTGCCGCCTGCATAGGTTCCGATCCCGGCATAGGCGCGAAGGCAAGCCTCCTGGACGACGTCTTCTGCATCATGTGCATTGCCCGTGAGCCAGCGGGCGAAGGCCAGCGCATCCGCAAGATGGGGCAACACCACCTCGCGAAACCGTTCGGCGGAAGGGTCGCCGCTTGCTGCCACTGTCGGCTCGCCGTCTGGACACCCGGCCACAAGGTCCGATCAGCGGGAAACGCGGATCTTTCCCTGCATATGCGGATGAAGGCTGCAGAAATACGAAAACTCCCCCGGCAGGGTGAAATCATACGCGAAACTGTCCTTCGTATCGAGCGCGCGGGATCTGAACGAGCCGTCACCCGCGACAACCAGATGCGGTTCGTCATCCTCGTTCCGGAACGTGACCGTCGTTCCGGCTTTCACGGTGAGGTCCGGCGGAACGAAAGCGAAGTTGGAGATCCTCACCAGCGCCTCCTCCGCCCCCGCGGGACGGGATGCGGCGAGGACCGACAGGACGATGATCGCGCCCGCAGCCCAGAGGGGCCTGTGCCTGCAAGTCATGTCGCTCTCCCGATTGCACGGTTACGCCATCCCTCGTTCAGCCGCGCGCGAGCGTGCTGTCGATGATCGCCAGATCGTTTGCGCCCGGGCGAATGGCGACGCTCGTAATGCCGAGGAACTTGCGCAACTCGCCAGCCGGGACGGTCAGGGGACCGGGCGAGGAGGCGGTCCCCGGCGCCGGCTGCGGAAAGGCCGTGGACCTTGCAGTGTGAAAGGTCACATTGCCTTCCACCTTCTGCATGATCTGGTGGATATGGCCGTTGAGGATGGTGACGGACCCGAAGGGCTTGAGCAGCGCAAGCGCCTGCGTGCTGTCGGCGGTGCCCCAGCCCCAATCGGCATAGACCGTCCAGAGCGGGATATGCGCGAAGACCACGATGGGAGCCGAGGCGCTGCGGCCGCGCAAATCGTCGGCGAGCCATTTCAGCTGCTCCGGCCCGAGCTGGCCGAGCCCGCCGGCCTTGAGGTTMACGACGTTGACCAGGCCGATGAAATGCACGCCGCCTTCGTCGAAGGAATACCATCCGGCGCCCTGCTTGCCCTTGCCGTACCGCTCCGAATAGGCCTGTCCGTTCCCCTCGTCGATCACGTCATGTTCGCCAGGCACGTAGTGAACGTCGAGCCTCGCGCCGCCGATGACACGCGCCGCATCATCGAATTGAGCGGCCGTGGAGAGATGCGTGATGTCGCCCGTGTGGATCATGAAGGCGGGCTTGGCCGGGAGCGCCCCGATCTGGGCGATGGCCTCGGTGAGCGTGTCGAGAGCATGCGGGTTCGCGGCCTTGTCGAAGCCGACATGGCTGTCGGATATCTGCAGGAAGGTGAACCCCTTGGTGACCGCTTCTGCCGCCTCGGCCTTGCCGAGCAGGCCCAGCKAGACCGGCACCCCGCTCGCAACCGTCCAAAGCACGCCGGTTCCGGCCCAGATCATGCATTCGAGCGTCTCGCGGCGGGTGGTGTCAGGCCGCCCATTGTCGATCCGATGATGTGTCATGGTCGATCTCCCAGGAACGCAACCACGCTGCGTTCATTGAGGAGACAGCTCTGCAGCGCCGTTTATTCCCGAACCTGCGAATTTTCGTCATCGGCTTTGCGCAACGGCGTCCGCGGCATGCGCGAGGCCCGAATGCGCACGGGATGCAGGAGGGGTTCGCGCACCCTGATGTCATTGCCTGGGATAATGGGCCGGAACGAAGCAGAAGGCGGGCCTCGCCTCCTGCAATCGCAGCGCCGACACAATGCGAATTCTCGCCCGCCGAACGGTTTCGCCGTGGACGATGCAAGCAATCTTGCATCGTGGAGGCTCGCATGTATGGATAAGATACGATTTCGGCTGCTCGATTCCTGTCTGCAAGCCTTGGCTCCTTCTCCAGCGCGCGCAGGCACGGTCAGCAGCTCTTACATGTCTACCACCGGTCGAAATTACCGAATGTAATTTACTAAGGGACCACGGCTTTGGCTCTCAAGCTACTCAATGCAGATGCGATCCGCGACAGTGCGTTCTCACTGCAGCCTTATCCGCATTTCCTTGGTGAGAACTTTCTCAGGCCTGAGGCCATCCCCGATATACGTCGGGATTACCCGACCATTACGAAGCCTGGCTATCTGACCGTCGACGATATCGAGCTGGCGGGAAGCTTTAAGCAGCTGATCGATGAAATGGAGAGCCCGGACCTCACCGAGGTGCTTTCGCAGCGCTTTGGAAAAGACCTCCACGCCTTTCCGCGCCTGACCACTGTGCGAAAGCTCTCGCAGGCCAAGGACGGCCGCATTCACACCGATGGCCCGAGCAAGGTCATGACCGTGCTGCTCTATCTGAACGACGACTGGTCCCCGGCTTCGGAAGGCCGGTTGCGCGTGCTCTATGACGGCACGAATTTCGAGCCCTTCGCCTGCGAGGTGCCTCCGACGATGGGCGCCGTTTTCGGCTTCCTGCGCTCCGACAACTCCTGGCACGGCCACAAGCCCTTCGCGGGCGAGCGGCGTGTCGTTCAGACGGCGTGGATCACCGACGCATCCGAACTCGAGCGCAAGAAGAGCAGAAACACGGTCGCGAAGTTCTTCAAGAGCATCTTCGGCCGCTAGATTCCATGTGGAAGGCCCACTCGGCAGACCGGCGCAGATTTTGCGCCGGCCTTGCGCGGGCCATCGCGATGACCGACCGAAAGCCGAAACAGAGCGCATGGCGCCCATGGCCCATAGGGCGTCGGCGCCAAATTCGCGATCAAATCAAAGCCTCGATAAGCCATCCGGCATGACCTATTGTCATCGACCTGTGTCACCCGCCGAGGCCCGCATCTCCAGCGAAGCGCAATGTTGAGCAATCGCTCCGGCCCGCCTACGCTCTCCCCGTGACAGACCTTCCCCCCGCTTGGGCCCATCTTCAGCCGTCCTCCCTCAAGGCGCTCCTTGAGCCTCCCGGCAGAGTCCCGCAGGCTGTTCGCCTCACGCCCGATGACGTCTCGGTCGAGGTCGCGCTTCAGGCTCCCATGGTTATCGCCGCGAGGCTCCTGCTGGCGCTTGCCGTGGAGACGGGCGGACTGGTCCTCACCCCTGCGGGCGCCCTGAAGCGGGCCGATGTCCGGCATGTCTTCGACCGGACGGAGTGGCCGGGATACGACAAGGCCACCACGCTCGCGACGAACAAGGTCATCAACGAGCACGATGCCTACGGGGTCCTGTTCACACGGATCGTGCTGCAGGCGGCCCGGCTCCTGCGGAAACGTTCGGGGGTCCTGAAGGCGAGCAAGGCAGGCAAGGCCATGCTGGCACCCCAGGCCGCCCCGGCGCTGCTGGCCGCGCTGTTCGAAGCGACATTCTGGAAGGTGAACCTCCAGGACTTCGACCGGAACCCGCTGGAGTTCTGGCCCCAGCACCACATGGGCGTGATCCTGTGGAGCCTGTCGGTGACGGCGCATGGCTGGTCCCATGCGAAGGACCTGATGCCGGCCTGCACGATCATGGAGACCATCGGGGACCCGATCGCTCCCGACTTTCCCGAGTTCGCCCTGACGACGCGGGTGCTCCGGCCGCTGTCATGGCTCGGGCTACTCGAGAGCCGACGATCGGAGAAGAGGCCCGATGGCGGGCTCGATGATGACGTCCGAAAGGCGCCGCTGTTCGACCAGCTCTTGCGATTTGAAGTGGAGCTGAAGGGCGGCAGCGAGCCGCGACACTGAAGCGGCAATTTCGCGAGCTGGGTGATTGGGCCGGTGTCCGTCACGAACGGGCTCCACAACCGCCGGAGACGAACTCCGCAGGCGCGCGTATTCTGCCATGCCCCCTCGGGTACTCCCGTGCCGCGGCAGACTGGCCCCCGCCCCTCCCGATAGGGAACAGGCTGCAAAGTCCGCTCCGCGCTACCCCTCCAGTCCGATCACTGGCCAGCGACACAGACTCCAAGCTTTAACACGGTGCCGGCCGGGCAGGTCTTCGCGCTGCTGGCATTCGGCTGTGCCTGTGGAGAGATGGCATTGAAGGATTCACAGCACGCGCCCCGCACGTAGTAGCCGCTTGGGCAGCCACCTGTGAGCTCAATGCGATCCTTGCCGTCGCGCGTGGGGCGGCAGGCACCGGCAGCGAGAGCCACTTGGGCGATCCCGAGAGCCGCGAGAAAGAACAACGTGGCGGCAATGATTCGAGCCATGCGCCGAGAATTCCGCATTGGAGGCTTGGGGTCCACCCGAGGCAACTGTCACTCCGAGGGTAGGGTTCGTGAGGACGCAGTGGTTTGCTACAGCCCATGCGAAGAGCGTCTTCAGGCCCGATAGGTCCCGTTCACCGTCGTCGAGAAGATGGACTTTCGGCGGAGCGGTTTTTCTTTGCTGATCAACCCCTGAGAAGGGGGAGTGGTGCCCAGAGCTGGAATCGAACCAGCGACACTGCGATTTTCAGTCGCATGCTCTACCAACTGAGCTATCTGGGCATCCGGCGAAGCGCCAGGCGCTTCGTGTTGGTGGGGGCGATATAGAGTGTGATTGGCGGGCTGTCCAGTCGCTTCAGCCGGCTTCCGATCAAGTCTCGTCTTCGCGTGTGGGTAACCCGGTTTCAGCCTCCTCCACCGGCTCGCCGGGAATGACATAGCTGCCCTTCAGCCAGTGGCCGAGATCGATGTCGCGGCAGCGTGACGAGCAGAAGGGCCTGAAGCGATGCACCGCCGGCTTGCCGCAGATCGGGCAGGGTCTTGGCGCCGGCGGGGGTGACGTATCCTGATTCTCAGCCATATTTGAGCGTGATGCCTCCATCGACCACGAGTTCGATGCCGGTGACATAGCGCGCTTCGTCACTGGCAAGGAAGAGCGCGGCATAGGCCACGTCCCAGGCCTCGCCCATATGACCCATCGGCACCTGCGCATCGCGTGCCTTCCACATCGCGGCGATGTCGCCTTCGCCATAGGCCTGCGCGAGGCCGGCGGAATGCTCGACCATCGGCGTCTTCATCAGGCCGGGCAGGATCGCGTTCACGCGAATCTTCTGCGCCGCGTATTGCACCGCGGTCGTGCGGGTCAGGTGATTCAGCGCCGCCTTTGTGGCGGAGTAACTGGCATAGGGCACGCCGGTGTGGCGAATCGAGGCGATCGAGGAAATGTTGATGATCGAGCCGCCCTCGCCCGTCTCCTCGAACTGGCGCTGCATCACCGGGATGACATGTTTCATCGCCAGGAAGGCGCTGGTGACATTGACCTTGAAGACCCGCTCCCAGGTCTCCTGCGGCAGATCGACGACGCTGCCGACCTCGGCGATGCCGACATTGTTGTCGAGGATGTCGATGCGGCCGTAGCGGCCGAGCGCCTGGCCGACGAGATCGGCGATTGAATCGGCCCGGGTTACGTCGGTCTGCACCGCGAAGGCCTGGGCGCCCTCGTTCTGGATGATCGCCGCCGTCTCCTCGGCGGCATCGCGGTTGAGATCGGCGCAGACCACCCTGGCGCCCTCACGCGCAAAGATCGTCGCGGTTGCCTTGCCATTGCCCCAGCCGGGCCCGATCGAGCCTGCGCCCGCGACGATTGCAACCTTGCCCCTCAACCGTTCCGTCATCGGCCCCATCCCTGGTTGCGCGCCTTGCGCTGCCGAAGAGGCAGCGGCGACAGGATCGGGATAACCGCAGGTCAGGGCAAGATGCGCTGACGCTCAGCCGACATTCATCCAGCCGAAGCGGATCGGGAAGCCTTCGCCGCCGAGCAGGTTCACCGTCTCGTAGAGAGGCAGGCCGACAACGCCGCTATAGGAGCCGACGAGCTTGACCACGAAGGAGCCGGCAATGCCCTGGATGGCATAGGCGCCGGCCTTGCCGCGCCATTCACCTGAGGCGAGGTACATCTCGAGATCTTCGGTCGAGAGCCGCTTGAAGCGCACGCGCGTCTCGACGATGCGGTCCCGGATCGCTCCGCCCGGCGTAACCAGGGCTACGCTGGTATAAACGCGATGGGCGCGCCCGGAGAGCATCCGCAGGCAGGCAGCCGCCTCATCGACGATCTCCGCCTTGGGCAAGACACGACGGCCGACTGCGACCACGGTATCGGCCGCCAGGATGTAGCAGCCTTCGAGATCGGGGCGGCTCTTCGCGCCCTCCCGCGCGGCCTGCGCCTTCTCGCGCGCCAGGCGGCGCGAGAGATCGCGCGGACGCTCGCCCTTCAGCGGTGTCTCGTCCAGATCGGACGGCAGCATGGCGTCGGGCTTCAGCCCGGCCTGCTCCAGCAAGGCCAGCCGGCGCGGAGAGGCCGAAGCCAGGACCAGCATAGGCCGCCAGCCGGGCTGCTTGGGAGTGGAGAAGAAACTCAAGGGCGTTCGTCTCTGAGGCTCGCAGGCGCCCATGGCGGACACCCTCCGACCAAGCCTCTAGATCATTTTCGCCGGTTGCGAAATCTCTCTGAACCGCCACGCGCCGAATGCAATCCTGGAGCGCAATACCCATTTCGTTATGTTCACTGCGCATAAAATACGCAGCCTCGCCCTTGCGTTTCAGCCTTTCACTTGACACATTAAAGCCTACGGCCCGCAGACGCGGCCTCTTTGCGAGGCCGGAGTCCTTTCCGACCTGTCCCGTGTTCCGGAGCCCTTCACCGAAATGACCACATCGACCCGACGTCCGCGTTCCGCTCTGGGAACGGGAGTGGAAGCGCAGGCGCTCGTGAGCAAGGTCATGACGATGCAGGCCGAGGCCGGGCTGACCATCGCGATGCGGATGCCGATCCTGCTCAAGGGCGCGCTCGGCGACCGGCGCGGCCAGCGCGAGGCGACGAAGGCCCTGACCGAGAAGGTTTCCGCGGTGATGGAAAGCGGCCTCGCCGCGAGCCAGGCCGTCAGCCTGTTCTGGTGGGATCTGGCCTTCAGCCCATTCAGCCAGCTCGATATGAGCGAGGCTGTCGCCAGGGCGACCAGCAACACGCTCGAGCCGTTCTCGAAACGGACCCGTGCCAATGCGGCGCGGCTGAGCAGCCGCCGCCGCTAGATTATCGCCGGCCCGACACTTTTCCGGCCGATGCTTCAGTGCGTTTGCATCGGCTATCCCGAAAACCGCAAATCCACTTTTCGAGCCGATGCTTTAGTCGGTATCCGACACGGACGCCTTGGCGAGCTCGGACGGAGCTTCCACCAGGCCGGCGTTGTATTCGCGCTCGAGCTTGCGATAGCGCGCAACGCTGATCGGGATCAGCGCGAGATAGGCCAGCACGATCAGCGACAGCATCTCGAAGGGGTAGGCAAAGAGCAGCCCCGCCACCACCACCACCGCGACGAAGAGCGGCAGCACCTTCTCACGCGGCACGCGGGTGCCGAGCGTCTTGCCGGCATAGCAGGGGATGCGCGAAATCGTCAGGAAGGCGATGAACAGGATATAGATCCCGACCAGCAGGGCGCCATATTCCTGCACCGGCACACCGATGAAATGCAGATAGAGCGGTAGCATCGCGGTGATCGCGCCCGCGGGCGCCGGCATACCGACGAAGAAGTTCTTCTGCCAGTCGGGACGATTGGGATCGTCGATCATCACGTTGAAGCGCGCGAGCCGGAGCGCCATGGCGCAGGCCAGCGTCAGCACGATGATCCAGCCGAAGGAGCGCAGATCGTGCAGGACGAAAATCCAGAGCACATAGCCCGTGGCGACGCCGAAATTGACGAAATCCGAGAGCGAATCGAGCTCGGCGCCGAAGCGCGACGTGCCCTTCAGCATGCGCGCCAGGCGGCCGTCGACGCCGTCGAGCGCGGCAGCGATCAGGATGAAGATCGTCGCCGATTCGAGCTTGCCCTCGACCACGAGCCGCATCGCGGTCAGGCCGAGGCAGAGCGCCAGCAATGTGATGACATTGGGCGCGATCAGCCGAAACGGGATCGCCTTGAAGCGCGTGCGCTTCGATTCAGCCTGCTCGGGCTCGAAGGGGGGAAAGAGATCGCTCATGCCAGCCGGAATACGCGGTTTTAGGCGCGGAGGCTAGGAGCAGTCGGCGATCATCCCGGGCGCCGCATCACGGCGCTCCGGGATGTCGAAAGCGCTCAGATTCCGCGGAAGCTGCGCCGTGTTTCGCTGGCCGAGACATCGGCCAGCACGGTCTCGCCGGCGATCGCGGTCTGGCCTTCGCCAACCAGCGGAATCACGCTCGTCGGCAGATAGACGTCGACGCGCGAGCCGAAGCGAATCAGGCCGAAACGCTCGCCGGTCGCAATCGCATCGCCCTCCTTGACGAAGGGCACGATGCGCCGCGCGATCAGGCCTGCGATCTGGACGACGCCGACCGTGCCGGCCGGGGTCTCGATCGCCAGCGCGTTGCGCTCATTGTCCTCGCTCGCCTTGTCGAGCTCCGCATTGAGGAAGAGGCCCGGCGTATAGGCCATCTTGATGATGCGGCCCGAGACCGGGGCGCGGTTCACATGGCAATCGAAGACGTTCATGAAAATCGAGATGCGCGTCATCGGCTCGGCCGGCAGGTTCAACTCCGGCGGCGGCAGCGCCGAGGCGATCTGGCTGATGCGGCCATCGGCCGGCGAGATCACCAGCCCCTCGCGTTGCGGCGTGATCCGGATGGGATCGCGGAAGAAATAACAGACCCAGATCGTGATGATCGCGCCGAGCCAGCCGAAGGGCGACCAGAGATTGGCGAGCACGATCGTCGCCACCAGCGCGATCGCGATGAAGACGTAGCCCTCCTTGTGGATGGGAACGATCACTTTGCGGACGGAATCGACGAGCGACATGGGCAATCCTGTTTGGTCTTGTCAGCGCGTCGGCAGAGTGACGCTCCCCTGCGGCCCGAATGGGGCGGCAGGCATTGTCGCGTGATTTACGGGGTTCGGCGCTCCGGGGGAAGAGGCCGCATGCCGCGCCCCTTGTGGCAGACGAAACTCCGCCTCTTTGCCGCCGCGTCTTCCAGACAGGGCAGCGGAACGGCTAGAAGCTCAGCCATGGCATCGGCGCGGAGCGCGGGACATGGCGGAGGCGGGCGATATCGACACGGCTCTTCTGGCCAGGCTTGGCTGTGACGATGTCAGCCTGCGGCTGAGCCGGAGCTATTCGCCGGAAACCTCGCCCTGGCGCGCCGCCGCCTATCGCTTCGACATCCTGGCTGAGGCTGAGCCCGCCGGCACGATCAGCCTGCGGCCAGGCGCGAGCTATCTCCTGACCCATCTCGCCGGGCAGATCGGCTTTTCCGTCGAGCCAGCCTATCGCGGGCGCGGCCTCGCCGGCAAAGCCGTGAGGGCGCTGCTTCCCCTGGCCAGGGCGTGCGGCCTCAGCGAACTCTGGCTGACGACGACGCCCGACAACCTCGCCTCCCGCCGCACGCTGGAAAGGCTCGGCTGTGTCCTCGTCGAAGAGGTCACGATTCCGGAAAGCTACGAAAGCTATGCCCGCGGCGAGCGCCTGAAGCTGCGCTACCGGCTGGAGCTGGACTGAGCGTAGCCGTCAGTCGGCCGGGCACTGCCCGACAAGCTCGGCCAGCGCGCTCCGGCCGGATGCAAGGTCGAAATCGGCAGAAACCGCCCCGCTGCCCTGAGCCGGGATCAACACACTCATCTCGGCCCCGCCGAGGATCAATCCGAGCAGGGACGCCGGGCGCGCAACATGCACGGCCCGGTCCGCCCCGACCGCGCCCGCCAGTTCAACCGCCGGCTGACCATCGGCTTGAACGAAGGATGCAGCCGCCCGCCCCGCCTTGCCGAACAGTCCGTCATTGTTCAGCGGCAGAAAGGCGATGGACAGGCTGGCCTCGATGCAGCGGATCGCGAGGCCGACATGGGCCTCTCTATCGCTCAGCACCGCCGCGACATCCTTGCGCCCGCCCTGCCGGTCATTGGTAATGACCACCCAGTTGCCGACCTTCTTCGTGCTGGAGGCCTGCACAGGCATGGCCGACAGCGCCAGGACCAGGCTGGCGCCGAGCCCGAACACCGCTCGCAAGCGCTTCGCTGCCGTCATCGCGTGGCCCCTGAGGGGCGGCTGAGCGCACCGAGCGCCGCCGCCCAGGGCGCAGGGGCCGGCAGCATGACATCCGCCGGAAAATGCGGGAGCAGTTCGAAGGCGAGCCGCTGGCCTGCCCGGTCCTCCTGGACCACGAGAGTATCGAAGCGAAGCAGCTGAGCGGAGGCTCGTGGCAGCACGGCGCCGGCCGCAACTGGCTTGCCCGCAACCATCAGGACGAAGCAACTATCGGCCGGATTCCAGCCTCGCTTCGCTGCGGGGCTCTCGGGCGCGCCGTCCTGCACGAGATAGCCGCCCTGCCAGCGTATCGAGAGCGCCTCATCGAGCCGAAGCGGTTGCCGATCGGGAGGAAGTGTCGATTCAAGCGGCGACGGCGACATTCTGAGCAGCGAGCACGTCTGGACGATGCCCGGCCGTCCCGGCTTGACGATCCAGAGCTCCCAGCCCTGCTCCGTCGCGGCAGCGGCCCGGTCCGCGGCCAGGATGGAGAAGAGAAGCGCCCCGGTCAGGCGCAGGCGCTTCAGCATGGTGTCACCGCGGCAGGCAAGGATCGGCCAGTTGCGTGGGAGCGAGCCATCGCCACGCAAGCCACGCAATCCTCAGGCGAGCGCCGTCGGGCTGCGGACGAAGCGGCGCGCGGCGAGATAGGTCAGCACCACGAAGATCAGCAGCACGAGCCCTTCGGCAATCGCGAAGGGCGGCTCTGACTGGGTCGGCGCCATGGCCTGGAGAAACGGCACCTTCATGAAAGCCTGCGCGACCGCAACGAAGATCAGCAGATAGAAGGCGAGCATCGCCGTGACCGCATAGATCCGCCGCCAGGCGCCATCGAGCCTGCGAGCGTAGAGGGCGTATCCGGCAAGGCCGACCAGAATGAGCGAGATCGCACCGACGATATGCGAGGGCAGGAGGCCGTTGAATGGAAAGCCGAAGCCCGTCGCGCTGGTGGCAAACGCGGTGGAGAGGAAAATTCCGGTCCAGCGCGGCCGCGTGTGCCCTTTCAGCATGGCCGCGGCGACGGGAAAACCCGCCACGATGGCGATCAGGCTGAGCCAGGTATGAAAGCCGGTGAAGGTCGTCGGATCGAACATGAGCAGCCCCCGCAATGCTCCACCGGCTTCGTGTGAAACCGGCGGAGTGTAGCATGCAGGAAGCAGGCCGCGTTTGGCGAGAGAATTCCGTCGCCCCGACTACTGCGTCAGGGTCACTCTCACACTCTCTTCTTCTTCCTCGGTCGCGCGCTTCAGCGTCGCCTTGGCCTCGTCGACCTGGCGCTGACGGTTCCAGAGCGCCGCATAGACGCCATCCGCCGCCAGCAACTCGCGGTGATGGCCGCGTTCGACGATCAGGCCCTTGTCCAGCACGATGATCTCGTCGGCATTGATTACGGTCGAGAGCCGATGGGCGATGACCAGCGTCGTGCGCCCCTCGCTGACCCGGTCGAGCGCGTCCTGGATCTCCTTCTCGGTGAAGGAATCGAGCGCCGAGGTCGCCTCGTCCAGCACCAGGATCGGCGGCCCCTTCAGGATGGTGCGGGCGATGGCGACGCGCTGCTTCTCGCCGCCTGAGAGCTTCAGGCCGCGCTCGCCGACGGAGGTCTCATAGCCGTCGGGCAACGACCGGATGAAGCGGTCGATCTGGGCGAGCCGCGCCGCCTCCTCGACCTCGGCCTCGGTCGCATCCGGCCGGCCATAGCGGATATTGTACTCGATCGTGTCGTTGAACAGCACGGTGTCCTGCGGAACCATGCCGATCGCCGAGCGCAGGCTGACCTGCTGGATCGCGGCGATATCCTGCCCGTCGATCATGATCCTGCCCTTGGCCGGTTCGTAGAAGCGGAAGAGCAGGCGCGAAATCGTCGACTTGCCGGCGCCGGACGGGCCGACGATGGCGATCGTCCTGCCCGGCGGCACCGTGAAGGAAATACCCTTCAGGATCGGCCGCTCCGGGATATAGGCGAAATGCACGTCCTCGAAGCGGACCTCGCCTGCATCGACGCGAAGCGGCGGGGCGCCCGGATGGTCCTGGATCTCGGGATCGCGGCCAATCAGGGCGAACATCTCGCCGATGTCGAGGGTCGCCTGCTTGATCTCGCGATAGACCGTGCCCATGAAATTCAGCGGCTGGTAGAGCTGGATCAACATGGCGTTGATCAGCACGAAATCGCCGACCGTATGCGTGCCGGCCTGGAAGCCGCGCACCGCCATCACCATCGAGATCGTCAGGCCCGTCGCGAAGATCGCCGCCTGTCCGAAATTGAGCCAGGCGAGCGAGGTATAGGCCTTGATCGAGTTGCGCTCGTAGCGCGCCATCGAACGGTCGTAACGGGCTGTCTCGCGAGCCTCTGCTCCGAAATACTTCACCGTCTCATAGTTGAGCAGCGAGTCGATCGCCTTCGAATTGGCGTCGGTATCGGACTCATTCATGGCGCCGCGAATGGCGATGCGCCATTCGGTGGCCTTGATCGTGTAGGCCATGTAGGTCGTCACCATCACCACCAGCACGACGACATAGAGCCAGTCGAACATCGTCAGCAGCACGGCGGTGATCAGGGCGACTTCGACCACGACCGGCACCAACTGGTTCAGGCCGAGGCGGACCATTTCCTCGATGCCGTTGCGGCCGCGCTCCAGCACGCGGGTCAGACCGCCGGTCTTGCGCTCGAGATGGAAGCGCAGCGAGAGATAATGCAGATGACCGAAGGTCTGCAGCGCCAGCGTGCGCACCGCATGCATGAACACGGGTGCGAACAACGCGTCGCGCATCTGGATGAAGGCCGAGGAGCCGACGCGCGCCAGCCCGTAGATCAGCGTCAGGGTCAGCGGTGCGCCGACCAGCCAGGGCAGCCAGCGCCCGAGACTGGTCGGCGTGTTCGCCAGGGCATCCGTCGCCCATTTGAAGGTGAAGGGCACGCCCATCAGCACCATGCGGCCAATGACCAGCAGGATGAAGGCCGCGACCACGCGCTTGCGCAGATCGGCGCGATCCGGTGGCCAGAGATAGGGCCAGAGCGCACGGAAGGTCGCGACGAAGCCGGAGCCGGGTTGCAGGACGGCCGAGTGGGCGAAGTTCGACGCTGGAGGCGGCGCGGCAGGCGGGGACATTTTTCAAACAGTTCCAAGTTGAACCGCCCATATATCCGCGATCGCGGGCGAATGCATGAGCCTTGCTGCAAGCCGGGGATTGCGGAACACGCGCGCCGGCTTGGCCTTGTTCTTGTCGAAGGACCGGTGTGAGATGGCGTCGGAGCGGTCAACGCTCGGATCGGGGAAAGAAACAGCCATGAGAGCTCAACGGGTTATCCTTGCCGGCCTGATCGGCGCCAGCGTCTCACTCTGCCTCGCGACGCTTCCCGCCCTGGCGCAATCAGCGCGCCCGCCGGCACAGATCAAGGTAACCAATGCCCGCAGCGTGCCGTTGAACACGCTCGAAATCACCACCTCGGGTGAACAGCCCCGCCTCGTCGCCAAACTCGCCAAGCCGCTCGCTCCCGGAAAGAGCGCCGTGCTGAAACTCAACAAGCCGGCAGGCTGCAGCTATTTCGTGCTCGGTCGCTTCAGCGACGAGGTCGAAAACGACAATGACGGCGTCGATCTCTGCAGGGAAAAGACGATCCGCCTGACGGATTGAGCCGCCAGGGCCCTCATGGCCGGGCCTCGTCCCGGCCATTCCCGACCGCGGCGGCACCGCCGAACACTCATCCGCAGAATGATTACCAGGTGGGCGCTGCGCCTCACCCGGGAATCGCGGCGGATCAAAAGCCCTCTTCGCTTACGCCGTCGCGCCGGCCCGCATCAGCTTGTAGGTGATCGAGTCGACCAGCGCCTGGAACGAGGCGTCGATGATGTTGGCGCTGACACCGACCGTGGTCCAGCGTTCGCCGGTCTCGTCGGCGGATTCGATCAGGACGCGCGTCACCGCATCGGTGCCGCCCTGGAAGATGCGGACCTTGTAGTCGACGAGCCGCAAGCCGCCGATCAGCGACTGATAGCGGCCGAGATCCTTGCGCAAGGCGACGTCGAGCGCATTGACCGGACCGGCAGAGCCCTCGGCAGCCGAGATCAGCAGCTCGTCGCCGACCTGCACCTTCACGATCGCCTCGGAGAAGGTGACGAGCTCGCCATTGGCGTTGTAGCGGCGCTCCACATTCACCTTGAAGCGCTCGACCGTGAAATAATCCGGCACCTCGCGCAGTATCCGCTTGGCGAGCAGGAAGAAGGAGGCGTCGGCCCCCTCGAAGGCGTAGCCTTGCGCCTCCTTGTCCTTGAGCTCGTCGAGCAGGCGCCCGAGCCGCGGATCGTCGCGCCCAAGCGTCACGCCGATGCGCTCCAGCTCGGCAACGAGGTTGGACTTGCCGCCCTGGTCGGAGATCAGGACCTTGCGGATATTGCCGGTCGCTTCCGGCGCGACATGCTCATAGGTGCGCGGGTCCTTCAGCACCGCTGAGGCATGGATGCCGGCCTTGGTCGCGAAGGCAGACGAACCGACGAAGGGCGCGTGCCGGTTCGGGGCGCGGTTCAGCATCTCGTCGAGGGCCCGCGAAACATGGGTCAGCTCGCCGAGCTGCTGCTCGTCGACATTGATGCTGAAGCGCTCGCGATACCTGTCCTTCAGTTTCAGCGCGCCGATCAGCGTCACCAGATTGGCGTTGCCGCAGCGCTCGCCGAGCCCATTCAACGTGCCTTGGATCTGGCGGACGCCGGCCTCGACCGCCGCCAGCGAATTGGCAACGGCGCAGCCGCAATCGTCATGGGCATGGATGCCGAGATGATCGCCCGGCACGACCTTGGCGACCTCGGCAACGATGGCGCCGACCTCGTCCGGCAAGGTGCCGCCATTCGTATCGCAAAGCACGACCCAGCGTGCGCCCGCCTCATAGGCTGCCTGCACGCAGGCCAGCGCATAATCGGGATTGGCCTTGTAGCCGTCGAAGAAATGCTCGCAGTCGAGCATCACCTCGCGTCCGGCCGCCTTCGCGGCCTTCACGCTGTCGGTGATCCCCTCGAGATTGTCCTCGAGCGAGATCTCGAGCGCGACATGGACATGGTAGTCCCAGCTCTTGGCGACGAAGACGATGGCGTCGGCCTTCGCCTCGAGCAGGGCCGCGATGCCCGGGTCGTTGGCGGCCGAGCGCCCTGCCCGCTTGGTCATGCCGAAGGCAGCGAACTTGGCCTTCGAAGTCGGCTTCTCCGCGAAGAAGGCGGTATCGAGCGGGTTCGCCCCGGGATAGCCGCCCTCGACATAGTCGATGCCGAGCTTGTCCAGCATGGCGGCGACCGCGCGCTTGTCGTCGAGCGAGAAGTCGACTCCGGTGGTCTGGGCGCCGTCGCGCAGCGTCGTATCGAAAAGATGGACGCGGGCGCTCATCGCCCGGCCCTCATCCGATAGCGCAGCACTCGCGGCATCACCATGGCGAGCATGACGAGCTTCATGGCGACCGAGAGCGCACCGGCGCGCCGGATCTTCGGGGCATCGCGGTTMATCGTTTCACTTCCCATGCTGTCGTGGGCTCGCCCGTCGCCGGGTCCTTGCCATCCTTGAGCTGGATGCCCATCGCCGCGAGTTCGTCGCGGATGCGGTCGGACTCGGCAAAGTCCTTGGCGCGACGCGCTGCAAGCCGGTGCTGGATCAGATCGTCGACGCGCGTCGCAAACCCATCGTCGGTCGCCGTCCGGATGAGGAACTCCTGTTCCTTCCGCCCCCAGGCCTGACGGTTCAGGCCGAGGAAATCGACGCTTGCCGCCAATGCGCGCGCAGCCTTCGGATCGCCGGCCTTCGCTTCGCGTGCGAGACCGTGAAGCCGCGTCATCATCTTGGCCGTGTTCAGGTCATCGGCCAGCGCGGCGATGATTTCGGCATCCACGTCGCTTGGAGCGGCCTGCGGTTCCGTCGGAATGCCATGCAGGATTTCCTCCCAGCCACCGATGATGGACTCGACCTCCTCCAGCGACTTCACCGTCCAGTCGATCGGCTGACGATAATGCGTCTTCAACATCGCAAGGCGCAGCACTTCGCCCGGCCATGTCCGGCCGCCGAAGGCATCGGTCTGCAGCAGTTCGTTGATGGTGACGAAGTTGCCGAGAGACTTCGACATCTTCTCGCCTTCGACCTGCAGGAACCCGTTATGCATCCAGATATTCGCCATGCGGCCGGCGCCATCGGCACCGCCGAAGGCGCAGCAGCTCTGGGCGATTTCGTTCTCATGATGCGGGAAGACGAGGTCGATGCCGCCGCCATGGATGTCGAAGACATTCCTGGCGGGGTCATCGCAGGCGAGCCCGCCGCCGAAGGGTGCGAGCAGCTTCGCCATCGACATGGCCGAGCACTCGATATGCCAGCCGGGGCGGCCGGGCGTGGCGATGCCGGCCGGGGAAGGCCAGCCGGGGTCGATGCCGTCGCGGCTTGGCTTCCACAGCACGAAATCCATGGCATCGCGCTTGTAGGGCGCGACATCGACACGGGCGCCGGCCATCATCTCGTCCAGCGAACGCCGGGCGAGCGAGCCGTATTTCGGTGCCTTCCCCAGGCTCGCCACAGCCGGCACATGGAACAGCACATGCTCCTCGGCGACATAGGCGATGCCACGGGCGATGAGGCGCTCGATGATCGCCTTCATCTCCTCGATATGGTCGGTGGCGCGCGGCTCGGCATCGGGGCGCAGATTGCCCAGCGCATCGACATCATTGTGGAACTGCGCCGTCGTCGTCTGCGTGACCCGGGCAATCGCCTCGTTCAGCGGCAGGCCCGGAAAGTCGCGGGCGGCGCGCGCATTGATCTTGTCGTCGACGTCCGTGAGGTTGCGGGCATAGGTGACATGCTCGGGGCCATAGAGATGGCGGAGCAGCCGGTAGAGCACGTCGAAGACGATGACCGGGCGGGCATTGCCGATATGGGCGTAGTCATAGACCGTCGGACCGCAGACATACATGCGGACATTGCCGGGATCGATCGGCGCGAACGTCTCTTTCGTCCGCGTCAGCGTGTTGTAGAGCCTTAAAGTCGGCGTCATCGAAACGGTCCTGGCGAATAGGCGACGAGAAGCGTGGTCCGGGCCGCTGGCCGGGGGCGCTTTCTGTCGGGTCGTTTCAGGACGATGACGTGAGCAGCCGGCCAGCGAAAGCTAGCGGCAAATAATGCAAATCCGGATGGCGGCCTGCGTCATGAAAAACTGATTGCCTGTGCGCGGGCTTTGCGTCAAGAGGGCGCCCGAGTTTGTTGCGCCGCAACATAGCTGACGCCGAATTCATTCAAATTTAACGGACTGGAACCATCCTCATGCTTCGAAGGTTCTTTGGCCTGTCGGGTCACGAGGAAAGATCGAGAATGCGCCGCGCCATCGCCCTGATCGGCCTGTTCGGAATCGTCGGAGCCGGCCTCTCGCTCGCAGTCCTGCCGACCTCGAAGACGGTGGCCGCTTCCAACGACCAGCGCATTTTCCTGATTCCGGCGAGCGACGGCTATGGCGTCGCCGACTGCCTGTCCTCGAAGACTTCGGAATGCGGCAAGATCGTCGCCGATGCCTGGTGCGAGGCCCAGGGTTTTGCGAAGGCGACAGCCTTCGGCATCGCCTCGCGCGAAGATTTCACCGGTTCGGTCTCGAAGCCTGTCATCACCGAACCGGCCGAACAGCCGCTCTCGATCACCTGCGGCGGCTGAGCCTGCGGCTCACCTCACCCAATCCGAGCATTTCGGCGCCTCGCCTACCCCGCCCCAGGGCATGATCGGGACGGTGGATGTCGAATTCTGCGGCGACCCGTCGATCAGCTTGTCGGAATAGACGAGATAGACCAGCACGTTGCGCTTGATGTCGCAGCCGCGCACGATCTGCATCTTCTTCCAGACCATCGAGCGGCGCTCGCGGAAGACGACATCGCCCTGCTCGAACTTCTCCTTGAACTTGATCGGACCGACCTGACGACAGGCGAGCGAGATCTCCGAGACCTCCTCCGCCACCCCGAACATGCCGGAGACGCCGCCCTTCTCGGGGATAGTGTAGTGGCAGGCCACACCCTCGACGATCGGATCGTCGACGCCATAGACGGCGAGCTTGTCGTTCGGCGTCAGCATCTTCCAGACGGTCGATTTCCTGAAGATCAGGTCCTCCTGGGCCTGTGCGGCCCCGGTCAGACCGAGCCCTAGCGCCAACAGAGCCAGGGCCAGGGCGCGTGAAGAGGTGGTACCACAGGCGCGCATTCTCGATCTCCTGACTGTTCCGCGTAGCCGGCGCCGCATATGGGTTCTGAGGCGAAGCAATGCCAGAGGCGTCCGATGCAGACCAGCAAGATGCCGGCGACGACGCAGCCGATCCTCGCGACGGACCGCCTCATCCTCAGGCCGAGAACCATTGAGGATCTCGACCATGTCATTGCAATGAATTCCGATCCGGAGGTGATGCGACACATCGCGCCAGTCGGCACCGCCTTCATGAGCAGGGAGGCCGTGGCGAAGCGCAGCTTCACCCATGTCGATCGGGGGCTGGGCTACTGGTCGATCAGCCCGCGCGAAAGCCCTGGCGCGTTGCTGGGCTATGTCGCGCTGTTCCCCGGCGCTCCGGCGACGGCGCAGATCGAGCTGAGCTACCGCTTCGAGACGCGCCATTGGGGCCGGGGTTATACGACGGAGGCGGCCTCGCGCCTGCTCCAGCACGGTTTTGGCCCATTGGACCTAACCGAGGTGGTCATCCTCACGCACCCGTTGAACGCGGCATCCCTTCGTCTGGCGGAGAGGCTCGGTTTCCAGCGCGAGAGCGACCGGTGCTCATGGCTGATGGGCGATCCGCACTTCCTCTGCGCCTTCTTCCGCCTCGGCCGCGCCGGCTGGCTTGCCACCCATGACGCAGCCGCGGCACCGGTCGTCACACCGCCAGTGGCTTGAACACCAGATAGGCCGCGGCCAGCGCGCCGAGCACGCCGAGCGTGAACAGCACCAGCTTCAACTGCGTGAAGCCGCTCGCCATGGCGACATCGCCCGCCTCGACCCGGGGGTATTTGTCGAGCAGCCGGGCAATGACAAAATTCTCGACGACATCGCAGAGCCCGCCGAAGAGCCAGCCGCCGCCGCATAATGCCGCCACCCACCAGGGATAGCCGCGCATCGCGACGCCCGCGACGATGATCGCGCCGACGATCGCATAGGTCAGGGCGAAGGCGACATCGGCCGGCAGCACCCGGTGACGGTAGCGGTTGCGGCGTTCCTCGCCATAAGCTGCGAAGAGCTTTTCGACATCGGCAGCGTTGAAGCCGTTCCAGTMGCTCTCGAGCATGCGGGCCACGCCCTGACGGCTCGCCCAGAGCCCGGTGAGCCAGAACATCAACATCACCAGCGCCGGCCCCCACAGGAAGAACGAGAGCGGGATGGCGCTGGAATAGAGCGGAACGGGATCGATCATCGCGGCCAAGGCTCCGGCAGAGGAAATGCGACGTTACCGCGCCTCGCGCGCCAGCGCCAAGGCCTGACGCAGGATCTCCACGTCACCGATATGATTGACGAAGATCAGGACGAGCCTTGCATTGAGCGCCACGCTCTCGGCCTCGGAGAGATCGCGATGCGCCTCCGCGATCATCCGGAACGCCGCGTCGGGATCGGAGAGATTCGGTTCCGTGACAAGTTCGCTGCTCATGCTGCGGCGCGCCCTTCCAGCCTCTCGATCGCGGCCGCCAGTTGCACAGGTGTCGCCTGGCGAAACCGCGCCGCGACATGGCCGTCAGGACGCAGCACGACGGCATCGCCCGGCGTCAATCCGTAACGTCGCGCCAGGGGCTCGTCTCCCCCATCTCTGGCGGGAACGTCGACCCACAAGGCGGCGGCAGGCGTCATGCCCTCGGCCGCCACCCCGCAGGCGATGATGACCGGCCGGCCCTCGGCCAGCGTCTCGCTCAGCCAGCGCCGCCCGCCGGCTGTGGATGGCAGCGCAGCGTCGTGGAAGGAGGTGCCCGCCGCGAGCCCCCCCTGCCAATCCGGGCCAGGCGTCGAAAGCGGCGACGCCAGATAGGTCGTCGGCTGCGAGAGACGCCCGGAATTGACGAAGCCCCGGGCGAAGCCGGCCTTGCCGGCCAGGGCAAGGGCCGCATCGCGCAAGACCCGCTCGCCTGGCGAGCGCGGCGCGATGAAATCCGTGGCGCGGGTCGAATGCAGGATATTCTCCTGCGCTGCTTCGACACGCTCCCTGTCATAGCTGTCGATCAGAGAAGCGGGACTCTGCCCTTTCACGACCAATGCCAGTTTCCAGCCGAGATTGTCGGCATCCTGGATGCCGGAATTGGCGCCGCGCGCGCCGAAGGGCGAGACCTGATGCGCCGCATCGCCGGCGAAGACCACCAGACCATGAACGAAGCGCGCGAGCCTGCGGCACTGGAAGCGGTAGACCGAGACCCATTCCAGCGCGAAATCGTCATGGCCGAGCATCTGCCGGATGCGCGGCCGCACGATCTCGGGCTGTCGTTCATGCTCGGGGTCGGCGTCGCGATCGAGTTGCAGATCGATGCGCCAGACATCGTCCGGCTGCTTGTGCAGCAGGGCCGACTGTCCGGAATGGAAGGGCGGCGCGAACCAGAACCAACGCTCGGTGGGGAATTCCGCCCGCATCTTCACGTCTGCGATGAGGAACTTGTCCTCGAAGGCCTCACCGCGAAACTCCAGGCCAAGCAGCGCGCGCGTCGGCGATCGCGCTCCGTCGCAGGCGACCACCCAGCCGGCATCGAACTGGTAGGGCCCATCCGGCGTCGCGATGGTCAGGAGCGCGCCGTCGCTACGAGGCTGGATGCCGGTGAGACGGTTCGACCAGCGCAGATCGATCAGCGCCTCCGCAGCCGCAGCGTCGGCCAACGCCGCTTCGACGTAATATTGCTGCAGGTTGATGAAGGCCGGCTGCTTGTGGCCAGGCTCGGGCAATAGATCGAACTCATAGAGCTGCTCCTGCCCGCGAAAGACCCTGCCCCGCTGCCAGGTGACGCCTTTCGCGACCATGCCTTCCGCGAGGCCGAGCCTGTCGAAGATCTCGAGCGTACGCTTGGCAAAACAGATCGCGCGCGAGCCCTCGCCGATGCGATCGGAATCATCGATCAGCACGACGGGAACGGCACGGCGCGCCAGATCGAGCGCGAGCGTCAGCCCKACCGGGCCGGCGCCAATGATGACAACCGGATGATGGGCCGGTTCGCGTGCATCCTGGTCAGGGCTGCGGCGATAGGCGAAACGGCGCAGCTCCGTCGTCATCCGATCGCCTCCGGCCCCTCGATCCCGAGCCCCCGCAGATCCGAGGCACGCCGGCCGGCATCGAAAGCGAGGAAATACTCATCGAGCTGCGGCGGCGCGACCGTCGTGCCGGCGAGCATGGCGTGGGCCTGGCCGCGATGATGGATCTGATGCTGGAAGAGATGCGCGAGCAGATCGTCGATCCGCTCGGGCACCTTGCCGTCATCGCCGCGATCGGTCTCGACCTGCCGTGCCAGCTCTGCCTCGCTCAACGCATCGCAGAAGGCGATCAGGCGGCGATCGGTCTGCCCCTGCACGATGAGGAGCGCGGCCGCGTCGAGCGGCCGGAAGGTATCGAAGACGGCGAGCCCGCGCCCGCCCTGCTCCAGGGCGTCGAGATAGAACTGATCGACCGAGAGATTGTGGTTCAAGGTCTCGTGGAGCGAGGGGAAGAAGCTCGTTCGCGTGGCCCTGAATGCCTCGTCGTCCAGTTCGGCGCAGGCGCGCAGCAGCCGGTCATTGGCCCAGCCATTGTTGCGGGCCGCCTTGCGCAGATAGGCGACGAGCGACACCGCCCTACCCTCGCAGGTCGAGCCACATCTGGCGATCGCGCTCGTCGGTCCAGATGCGGGGATGATCGAGCCCGTTGGCCTCGTCATAGGCACGCGAAACATTGAAGGGCAGGCAATGCTCGAAGATCACCCAGTCGCCATAGCCTGGCTTCAAAACGGCATGGACACGCTCGAAGGTCTCGCGGAGCGAGCGGCCCGCGCCGGCGTTCTGCTTCACGGCGTCATAGAGGTCGCTGAGAAAGGCGCGCGTGCCGCTGATGCCATCGGCGACCATCGCCGCATCGGTCAGCGCAGCGCCCCGGCCAGGCAC
Source organism: Allobosea sp. 05T439 (assembly GCF_056396005.1). Lineage (NCBI taxonomy): Bacteria > Pseudomonadati > Pseudomonadota > Alphaproteobacteria > Hyphomicrobiales > Alloboseaceae > Allobosea > Allobosea sp. 05T439. The sequence continues at coordinate 60,440 of NZ_JBFTKP010000023.1, forward strand.
CATCGCGACCGAGCCGAGGGCCGACAAATGGTCGAGCGTCGTCGGCCAGTCCTCGAAATGGGCATCGCCGCAATAGGGCGTCGCACCATATTCGACGAGATCCCCCGCGAAGGAGACCTCGGCATCGGGAATCCAGGCGACGATGTCGCCTGCGGTATGACCGCGCCCGAGCTTCATCAGCCTGACCTCGCGCTTGCCCAGCCAGATCGAGGCGGTGTCGGAAAAGGTCATGGTCGGCCAGGTCAGGCCCGGGCGGATCGAATCCGCGCCCTGGAAGAGCCGCGGAAACCGGCCGATCTCGCTCGCCTTGTCCTGCTCGCCGCGTTCCACGATCATCTCGCGGGCGACATCGGAGGCGACGATCTCGCGGGCGCTGTAGGCTGGCGCTCCCAGCACGCGGACCGCGTGGTAATGCGAGAGCACGACATGGCTGATCGGCTTGTCGGTGATCCTGCGGACGCGTTCGATCACGGTTTCCGCCATCTTCGGCGTCGCCTGCGCATCGAAGACGAGCACGCTCTCGTCACCGACGACGACCCCGGTATTGGGGTCGCCCTCGGCGGTATAGGCGTAGATGCCCCGGCCGATCTCATCGAAGGAAACGGTCTTCTCACCGAGATCGGCACTGGAGGCGAAGGCGGGCTTGTCAGTCGACATGGGGCAGCACGTCCTGTTCGATCGCACCGAAAATGGAAGAACCATCCCCGTCCTTCATCTCGATACGAACCGTATCGCCGAAGCGCAGGAAAGGCGTTGCCGCGGTGCCCGACTTGATGATCTCGACCATGCGCTGCTCGGCGATACAGGCGTAGCCGACGCCTCCCAGCGCGATCGGGCGCCCCGGGCCACCTTCGTCGTCGCGGTTCGAGACCGTGCCGGAGCCGATGATCGTTCCGGCCGAAAGCGGGCGCGTTCGCGCGGCATGAGCGATCAGCGTGCCGAAATCGAAGGTCATGTCGATGCCGGCATTCGGCTGTCCGAAGGGCTGGCCGTTGAGCAGCGACAGCAACGGCAGATGCAGCTTTCCGCCCTGCCATGCCTCGCCCAGTTCATCCGGTGTCGCGGCCACCGGCGAGAAGGCCGTCGGCGGCTTCGACTGGAGAAAGCCAAAGCCCTTCGCCAGTTCGTCCGGAATCAGGTTGCGCAGGCTGACGTCATTGACGAGCATCACGAGGCGGACATGGCCATGCGCCGCTTCCGCAGAGACCCCCATCGGCACGTCGCCGGTGATGACGGCGATCTCGGCCTCGAAATCGATGCCGTCCTCCTCGTTGCGGGTCCGGATCGGCTGGCGCGGCCCCAGCAGGGCGTCGGATCCGCCCTGATACATCAGAGGGTCGCTCCAGAAACTCTCGGGCATCTCCGCGCCCCTCGCCTTCCTGACGAGCGCGACATGGTTCACATAGGCCGAGCCGTCGAGCCATTGATAGGCGCGTGGCAAGGGGGCTGCGCAATCATGCTCGTGGAAACGGAAGGATGGGACGGAGCCATGCTCCAATCCTTCTGCTAGATCGGCCAGGCGCGGCGCATGGCGCCCCCAGTCGTCGAGCGCGGCCTGCATGGTCGCGACCACGGGAAAAGCGTCCGTGGCGCGCGTCAGGTCTTTGGAAACCACGACAAGGCGGCCATCACGACCGTGCATGAGGGAAGCGAGTTTCATCTCTTTCCAATCCGTGACGAACACGCGAGATTGCGCGCAACAAACCTCTGGGAGTTCAGCTTATGAAACGCCGCGACTTTTTGAAAACCGGTGCGCTGGCAGCGGCTGCGACGCCGGTCGCGATGCCGGCGATCGCGCAGTCGCAACCTGAGGTGAAGTGGCGCCTGACCTCGAGCTTCCCGAAGGCGCTCGACACGATCTACGGCACGGCCCAGCAGTTCGCGAAATACATGTCGGACGCGACCGACGGCAAATTCCAGGTCCAGACCTTCTCCGCCGGCGAGATAGTGCCGGGCCTGCAGGCCCTCGACGCGGTCACCTCCGGCACGGTCGAATGCGCGCATACGCCGACCTATTTCTATATCGGCAAGGAGCCGGCACTCGGGCTCGGCACCGGCATCCCGTTCGGACTCAACGCGCGTCAGCAGCATTCCTGGTGGTTCTTCGGCGGCGGCGAGGAGATCATCAATTCGGCGCTGGCCAAATTCAATGCCTATTCGATCCCCTGCGGCAATTCCGGCTGCCAGATGGGCGGCTTCTTCCGCAAGGAACTGACCTCGCTCGATGATCTCAAGGGCCTGAAGTTCCGTATCGGCGGCATGGGCGGGGCCGTGCTGGCCAAGCTCGGCGTGGTGCCCACGCAGATCGCAGGCGGCGACGTCTACCCGGCGCTGGAGCGCGGCACGATCGACGCCGCAGAATTCGTCGGCCCCTATGATGACGAGAAGCTCGGCTTCGTGCGCGTCGCCAAATACTACTACTATCCCGGCTGGTGGGAGGGCGGCGCCATGCTGCATCTCGTCGTTGGCCAGGAGGCCTGGAACAAGCTGCCGAAGCACTACCAGGCGATCGTCCATCACGCCTGCGAGGCTGCCAATAACTGGATGCTGGCCAAGTACGATGCGGTGAACCCGGGTGGCCTGCGCCGGCTGGTCCAGCAGGGCGCACAGCTCAAGGCCTTCCCGATGCCGATCATGGAAGCGGCTCTCAAGGCGGCGGACGAGTACTACGCCGAGACCTCCGCCAAGAGTGAGTTGTTCAAGAAGGGCTACGACTCGATGGTCGCTTTCCGCGGCGAGAACCTGCTCTGGTGGCAGGTGGCAGAGCTGTCGTACGACTCGTTCATGAACCGTCTGCGGTCGCGCTGAGGCGCCACCGGGACCAATAGATGGCGCCGGGTCAGACAAGTTTGATCCGGCGCGGCGCATGCGCCACCATCGCCTCGGCCAGGTGGGCGCAGACCGCTTTCGGGCGCGTGTCGAGCACGGGCTCGACCATCCCCGCCGCCTTGCCACGCTGCTTGCCGGCGCGCCGGCGGAGTTTCTTCCTGACGTTCCTCAGGGATCTGGTCGTGGCGGTTTCCGCCAGTTGCCGCTCTGTCAAATCAAGATCGACGACCGCACCGAGATGTGTGCGCAAACGCTCGACCGCCTCGATCTGCTCCTTGTAGTGACCGGGATCGGCAGGCTGGAAGAAGCTGAGCTGATAGCCGAGATCGATGATGCGGGTGCGCCAGGCGTGCAGGCGCTTCAGGCTCATCCGGCGCGGATCACGGCGCGCCGCGCGTCTGGCCTTGCGGTAGCTGCGCCGGAACCCGGCGAGCAGGAAGCCCCCGCGCTCGCCAGCCACCGACCACTCCTCCATCCTGGCAGCGAGACGGTCGAGCTCCGTTTGCATCGCCGCAACGGTTTCCGGCAGCGGCATCGGGTCAGGCGGAGGCTCGACCAGCTTGCCGCGTTCGCTGGGCAGCAGCTCCTGCAAGGTCCGCGCGACGACCGCAGCTTCGCGGGTCGCGGTGAAGGTCTGGCGCAGGCGCTTGATGCCGGCCCGGAGCAGCGCCGTCTCCTCCTCCAGTGCAGCCGGCGAGAGCTTCAGCAGGGAACGCCACGCCTTCATCAGTCGGCGGAAATCATGAACACCCTTGGCGGGGTCGCTCTCCAGGCGGTCGAGTAACCGCCGCCCCTGCAACGGCATCTCGCGACAAACTGCGAGCCAGTGCTGGGCCCAGAGCCGCATCAATGCCGGACCGCTGGGCACCGCATTGCGCGACGTCCGGGCGCGCGGGCTCCTGCCGCCGCTCAGCCGAACCGGTGCTTTCGCGGGTATCGCCAAGGCGCGCTCCTTGCGAAGTTCGGGAGCGCATTGAGCGACAAGCATTCGGGCTCCGCAAGTGCCTTGCAAGGATCGGAACGCTACCAGGCCTCGCGCCTCGTCGGATCGAAACGCTTCTTCAGGCCCTCCCAGCAGGCGCTGTAGTCCGGCTGCCGGGCGGGCAGGCTCGCGGCGTAGCCGGTGACGCGCTGGGGGAAGCGGGTCTCGAACATGAAGGCCATGGTCCCGGTCAGCTTCACGGGCTTGAGCTCGACCGTGCTTGCATGTTCGAACGCCTGCGCGTCCGGGCCATGCGGCAGCATCATGTTGTGGAGGCTGAAGCCGCCAGGCGTGAAGCCCTCCGGCTTGGCGTCATAGACGCCGTAGATCAGCCCCATGAACTCGGACATGATATTGCGATGATACCAGGGCGGGCGGAACGTGTTCTCCGCGACCAGCCAGCGCTCGGGGAAGATCACGAAGTCGATATTCGCAGTGCCGGGTGTCTCCGAGGGCGCGGTCAGGACCGTGAAGATCGACGGGTCGGGATGGTCGAAGGAGATCGCCCCGACCGGCGAATAATGGCGCAGGTCGTATTTGTAGGGCGCGTAATTGCCGTGCCAGGCCACGACATCGAGCGGCGACTGGCCGATCGGCGTGGAGAAGAGTTCCCCGCCCCATTTCGCATAGAGCGTCGACGGCGTCTCATCGTCTTCATAGGCCGCGATGGGAGTCAGGAAATCGCGCGGATTGGCCAGGCAATTCGCGCCGATCGGGCCGCGATCCGGCAAGGTGAAGGAGCCGCCATAGTTTTCGCAGACATAGGCGCGGGCCGGTCCGCCCATCAGCTCGCAGCGGAAGACGACGCCGCGCGGAATGATGCAGATCTCGCCGGGCTCGATCTCGATCACGCCGAATTCGGTGCAGAAGCGCAACGCCCCCTCCTGCGCCACGATGAGCAATTCGCCATCGGCGCAGAAGACGTATTCGCGTTCCATCGAGGCCGTGACGAAAACCATATGGGCGGCCATGCCGGCCTGGGTCTCGGCATCGCCAGCGGTCGTCAGCGTGCGCAGCCCGGTGAGGAAGGTCAGCGACTCCGATGGCATCGGAATCGGGCTCCAGCGCAGCTGTCCGATCGGCAGCTCGGCCTCGTCGCGGCAGGGCGCACTGCGGATCAGCCCCTTGTCGACCTTCTTCCAGCGCCCGCCATGCTTGACGCTGGGCCGGATGCGGTAGAGCCAGGACCGCTCGTTCGAGGAGCGCGGCGCGGTGAAGGGCGAGCCGGATAGCTGCTCGGCATAGAGGCCATAGGCGGGCCTCTGCGGCGAATTGCGGCCGACCGGCAAGGCGCCGGGCAGCGCCTCGGTCTCGAAACTATTGCCGAATCCCGACATGTAGCGCGTGCCGGTCGCGGCCTGGCGCAGCGGGGCTGTATGAATCTGTGCCTGGACATTCATGAGCATTTCCCCTTCCGCTGCCGGACCGCTTTGACAAGAACGCAGGTTCCGGAAAGATCGGAGCGGGCGTCCCGCCCCGACCTCAGCTAGTTACAGATGAAACTAATGTCAACGCAGCCCGAGCCTCCCCCACCCGGCGACGAAACGACCTTGCGGCTGGAGCAGTTCCTGCCCTATCGGCTGAACGTCGTCGGCCATTTCGCCAGCCGCGCGCTCGGACGAATCTATAGCGAGCGCTTCGGCATAGGCATTCCCGAATGGCGTGTGATCGCGCAGCTCGGCGAATTCGGAAAGCTGACTTCGCGCGACATCGGCGAGCTGTCCCAGATGCACAAGACCAAGGTTTCGCGCGCCGTCAGCGAGCTCGAGAAGCGCGGCCTGACGTCGCGCAGCGAGAATCGCGAGGACCGGCGCGAGGCCTTCATCAGCCTTACCCCCCGCGGCTCCCGAACCTATGCCGAGATCGTGCCCCTGGCGCTCGCCTTCCAGGCGCGCTGGACCGAGGGACTTCCGGCAGAGGAGCTGCGCGTGTTCGAACGCGTGCTTTCGATTCTCACCGAACGGGGCCGCCATCTCGCCGGCGGCTATCACGAAAGCGAAGGCTGAATTGCCGCTTGCCGCCAAATATGGCATGCCGGGCCTCGCCATGGCCGTCCGCCCGAATCCGCGCCGCGCCATCGCAGGACCCGTCCTTAGTTCCGTCGCGTTTGGCAGGTGAAACTCCCGCAAAGCGATTGCCCGGTTTCCGGGGCGGATCGAACAAGCAGGTAATATGGCCCGACCGGCGATGAGACTACGACTAACCCGGCGCCTCGGCGCGATGCTGCTGGCCTTCTCGGCGATGGGTGGAGCGGCGCTGGCGCAGTMGCCCGCGTGCAATGCCTGGCGCAGCGAACTCGCGAGCCTGCAGGGCCAGCGCGGCGGCGATCCGCGCGCCGCGCAGCAGGCGCAGCGCGTCGGCGCCCAGCTCTCGCAAAGCGTCAGCCAGTTCCGCGCGATGGGCTGCGAACGTGGCGGATTCCTCTTCTTCGGTGCGCAGGCGCCCCCGCAATGCGGCGGCCTGCAGGCACAGATCAACCAATTGCAGTCCCAGTACACGGCACTCCAGCGCCAGGCACAGGGCGGAGCTGCCGAGCAGCGCCGCATGCAGCTCGCCGCAGCGATCGAGACCAATTGCCGGGGGGGCGGGCAGCAGCGCGGCTTCTTCGAGACGATCTTCGGCATCGAGCCTCGCCGCGGTGAGATCGATTCGACCATGCCCGAACTCGATCCGGACATGCAGCCGCTCGATTCGGAGAAGCCCCGCCAGGGCGGCCCCAATACGGTCTGCGTCCGGACCTGCGACGGCTATTTCTTCCCGCTCGCCAACAGCCCCGGCGGCCGCGACGGCCAGGATGAAATGTGCCAGGCGCTCTGCCCGGGGACGGAGACGCTGGCCTTCGGCATGAGCACCGGCGGCGACATTCAGAATGCTGTCGCCCGTGCTAGCGGGACGCCCTATTCGTCGCTGGCGAACGCCGGAAAATACATTCGAAGCTTCGATTCCGCCTGCACCTGCCGGGCGCCGGGCCAAAGCTGGTCCCAGGCGCTGCGCAATGCCGAGGAGCTTCTCGACAAGCGCAAGGGCGACGTCATCGTCACCGAACAGCGCGCAGCCGAGCTGTCGCGGCCCAAGCCCGATCCCAAGCGCAGGACCGCGACACCCGCGCCGGCTCAACAACAGCCGATCCTGTCTGATGCCGACGACAAGCCGATGCCGTCCGAGAATTCGCCGACTTCGGGCACGGAGTCGGCCGGCATGGGTCCGCAGAGCGTCGAGCCCGAGAAGGTCGTGCAGCAAGGCGACGGCGTGAAGAAGGAAAGCCGCAGCGTCACCGGCGAGCGGCGCACGGTCAGGATCGTTGCGCCCAACCTCGCACCCAATCTGGGCCCCGCAGTCGCGCGGCCCTGACGCCGGCAGCGCCGCCGCAACGGCGCCTCGTGCGTCGGCGGCGAAGGCTGCGTCATGCGCCAGAGCGGAGAGCGGCGCTTAAATACCCCGCAGATCAAGCGCTGGACGCATGACGCCGACAGGCGCATATACAGGCAAGACCACCCCGGCCGGCCTGGATACGCGCCAGATTTCGTCAGGATTGCTCTTCCAGCGCGCAATCCTACTCTGACGGCCTCCTTGGCAGAGCCCAGCAGAGGCGTCCCATGTCAGAGACAACCGCCAACACGCATACCGGAATGGATCTGGCCGATACCCGTCGTCGCCTGAAGGCGATCTTCATGGGCTCGGTCGGCAATCTCGTCGAATGGTATGATTTCTACGCCTACACGGCCTTCGCACTCTATTTCGCGCCGCATTTTTTCCCGTCGCACGATCCGGTCGTCCAGCAGCTCAACGCCGCGACGCTGTTTGCCGCCGGCTTCATCGTCCGCCCGATCGGCGGATGGCTGTTCGGTCACATCGCCGACCGCTATGGCCGCCGGCTTTCGCTGACGATCTCGGTGCTGATGATGTGTTTCGGCTCGCTGATCATCGCGCTGACGCCGACCTATGCGACAATCGGATTTGCAGCGCCCGCGCTGCTCGCTCTCGCGCGGATCATCGAAGGCCTGAGCCTCGGCGGCGAGTACGGGGCAAGCGCGACCTATCTCACCGAGATCGCCGACCCGAACCATCGCGGGTTCTATTCGAGCTTTCAGTACGTCACGCTGATCGGCGGCCAGCTGACCGCCATCGTGGTACTGCTGCTGCTCCAGAACGTGTTCCTGACCCATGAACAGCTCGTCGCCTGGGGCTGGCGCATTCCTTTCGTGATCGGAGCCCTGCTCGCGATCACCGCGATGTTCATGCGCCGCCACATGCATGAGACGGAATCCTTCGTCGAAGCCAGCAAGACGAAGAAGCGCGAAAGCTCGCTGCGCGGGCTGCTGAAATACCCGCGCGAGGTTGCGATCGTGGTCGGCCTGACGGCCGGCGGCACCGCGGCCTTCTATACCTTCACCACCTATATGCAGACCTTCGTGAAGCAGACCGTCGGCCTGTCCGACATCACGACGACCTATGTCATCGCCGGTTCGCTGATCTTCGCCTCAATCCTGCAGCCGATCTATGGCGCCATCTCGGACAGGATCGGCCGCAAGCCGCTGCTGATCTTCTTCGGCGTTGCCGGCTCGCTGCTGACGGTGCCGATCCTGACGATGCTGTCCCAGACCAAGTCGCCCTGGATGGCGTTCCTGCTGATCTCCGGAGCCTGGATCTTCGTCGCCGGCTATACCTCGATCAACGCCGTGGTGAAGGCCGAATTGTTCCCGACCGCGATCCGCGCCACAGGCATCGCCGTGCCCTACGCCGTGACGGTCTCGATCTTTGGCGGCACGGCGCCTGCGATCGCGCTGTTCTTCAAGCAGCAGGGCCACGAGCAGTGGTTCTTCTACTACCTGGCGGGCGTGATCTTCCTGTCGCTGCTGGTCTACGCGACCATGCGCGACACCAAACATGAATCGGCGATGCACCGGCACGAGTGATCCACGGCGCCATTGCCCGCTGGACCGATGTCGTCCCGGACACGTAGCGCAAGCCGCGCTGATCCGGGACGATGCGAAGCCTTCAGGCCGCCTCGCCCCCGAGCCGCTTCAGCGCTTTGTCACGGCCGATGAGCGGCAGCAGTGCAGCCAGCTCCGGCCCGTGCTCGAGGCCGGTCAGCGCCTGGCGAAGCGGCATGAAGAGCCCCTTGCCCTTGGTGCCGGTCGCCGCGCCGACGGCCTGTGTCCAGCTCTTCCAGGTTGTCATATCGAAGGGCTCGGCCGGGAGCAGTGCGGCTGCGCTCGCCGCAAAGCCGGCATCGGTGATCACGGGCGTGATCGGGCCGCGAACGACCTGCCACCAGGCCTGCACCTCGGCAAGCTTCGCGAGATTGCCGCGCACCGCCAGCCAGAAGGGCTCGCCGGCCGCGATCCCAAGCTCCTGCAACCGGTGCGACACCGCGTCGAACGGCAGCTGATGCAGCGTGCGCGCGCTCAGGGCTTCAAGCTCATGCTCATCGAACTTGGCCGGTGCGCGCGAGACATGGGCGAGGTCGACGAGATCCGCGAGCTCATCCAGGCTCGCGACCGGCCTGACGGCGTCGGAGGAGCCGACCAGGACGGCCAATGCCGCGACGGCGAGCGCCTCCACCCCGGACTCGCGCAGGCCGCGCAGCGAGAGATGGCCGAGCCGCTTCGACAGCCCCTCCCCACTCGCCGTGGTCAGCAGGTTGTGGTGGCCGAATGCCGGAAGGCCAGCGCCCAGCGCCTCGAAGATCTGGATCTGGACCGCCGTGTTGGTGACATGGTCCTCGCCGCGAATGACATGGGTGACGCCGGTCTCGATATCGTCGACGACCGAAGGCAGCGTGTAGAGATAGCTGCCATCCTCGCGCACCAGCACCGGATCGGAGAGCGAGGCGCAGTCGACATGCGATGCGCCGCGCACGAGATCGTCCCAGGCGACCTCACGGGCCTCGAGCAGGAAGCGCCAATGCGGCTTGCGTCCTTCCGCCTCAAGCGCCGCCCGCTGCTCGGCCGTGAGCTTCAGCGCAGCGCGGTCGTAGATCGGCGGCAGGCCGCGAGCGAGCTGGCGCTTGCGGCGGCGATCCAGTTCGTCGGCGGTCTCGAAGCAGGGGTAAAGCCGCCCGGCAGCACGCAGCCTGTCGGCTGCCGCATCATAGATCGGGAGCCGCTCCGACTGGCGAATGACGAGATCGGGCTCGATGCCGAGCCAGCCGAGATCCCCTGAAATCGCATCCGCGAATTCGGGCTTCGAGCGCGCAAGATCGGTATCGTCGTAGCGCAGCAGGAAACGCCCGCCATTGCGGCGGGCATAGAGCCAGTTGAACAGCGCCGGACGGGCATTGCCGATATGGAGATAGCCGGTCGGCGACGGCGCGAAGCGAACGAGTGGCGTTGTCATGACGAGGCTTATGACGCCTTTGCGCGAGGCCGACAATCGGCTCAGAAATCGAAGCTCTCGCCCCCGGCCTTGCCGACGCCCTTGACCAGCGCGGCGTCCGGCCGATGCGCGGGTTCGCCGGGATCGCGGAAGCGATTGACGATCGGGTAGCGCCGGTCGCGGCCGAAATTCTTGCGCGTCACCTTCACGCCGGGCGCGGCCTGTCGGCGCTTGTACTCGGCGAGATAGAGCAGGCGTTCGACCTTCTTGACCGTCTCGAGATCGTGGCCACGGGCGACGATGTCGGCGAGACGCATCTCATGCTCGATCAGGCAGGCCAGGATATCGTCCAGCACGTCATAGGGCGGCAGCGAATCCTCGTCCTTCTGGTTCTCGCGCAGCTCGGCCGTCGGCGGCTTGACGATGATATTGTGCGGAATGACCTCGCCGTCCGGTCCGAGCGCACCGGCGGGCTTCCAGCGGTTGCGCAGCGCCGACATGCGAAAGACCTCGGTCTTGTAGAGGTCCTTGATCGGGTTGTAGCCGCCATTCATGTCGCCATAGAGCGTGGCATAGCCGCATGACATCTCGGATTTGTTGCCGGTGGTCACCACCATCGGCCCGAACTTGTTCGAGATCGACATCAGCAGCGTGCCGCGCACGCGGCTCTGCAGGTTCTCCTCGGTGACGCCGCGATTGGTTCCGGCGAAGAGGCCGGCGAGCGCCGCTTCGAAGCCCTCGACCGGCTCGGCAATCGGCACGATCTCGTAGCGGACGCCGAGCGCATCGGCGCAGCGCTTCGCATCGTCCAGGCTCTCCTGCGAGGTGAAGCGATAGGGCATCATCACGCAGCGGACCTTGTCGGCGCCGAGCGCATCGACCGCCATCGCCGCGCAGATCGCGGAATCGATGCCGCCGGAGAGGCCAAGCACCACGCCGGGAAAGCGGTTCTTCTCGACATAGTCGCGCAGGCCCAGCACGCAAGCCGCGTAATCAGCCTCGTCGCTGCTCTCGATCGGCGTGATCTCGCCCGGCAGGCAGCGCCAGGACCCGTTCTCGCGCACCCAATCGGTCAGGCGCAGCACTTCGCGAAACGCCGGGAGCTGGTGAGCAAAGGTCTTGTCCGCATTCAGCACGAAGGAGGCGCCCTCGAAGACGAGCTCGTCCTGGCCGCCGAGCTGGTTCAGATAGACCATCGGCAACCCGGCCTCGACGACGCGAGCGACCGCGACATTCAGGCGTTCCTCGGTGACGCCGCGCCGATAGGGCGAGCCATTGGGAACAAGCAGGATCTCGCCGCCGGTCTCGGCGATGCACTCCACGACCTCCTCGCCCCAGATATCCTCGCAGACCGGCAGGCCAAGGCGGATATGGTTGCGGAAGACGACAGGACCGGGCAGCGGGCCGGGTTCGAAGACGCGTTTCTCGTCGAATACACCGTAATTCGGCAGGTCGACCTTGAAGCGCACCGACTGGATCATCCCGGCGTCGAGCAGCGCGTAGGCGTTGTAGAGCTTGCCGTCCTCGAGCCAGGGCAACCCGACGAGCAGAGCTGGACCACCATCGGCGGTCTCGCGCGCCAGATCCTCGCAAGCCCTGCGACAGGCATCCTGGAAGGCGGGCTTCAGCACCAGATCTTCCGGCGGATAGGCCGACAGGAAGAGTTCCGTGAACATCACGAGATCGGCGCCGGCAGTTGCAGCGTCGCGCCGCGCAACGCGCACCATGTCGGCATTGCCGGCTACATCGCCGACGATGGGATTGAGCTGGGCCAGAGCCAGGCGGAACGAGGTCGCTGTCATGCTTCGGCTTTACCGCGCGGCGGCAGGGCCAGCAACGGGCGCGCGCCCTGCCCCGACCTGCATTTGTGCGTGATCGGCCCTTCGATCAACGCAAGGTCGAACGGAAATCGGCGGAATAGCGCAGCTCGCGCAGCGGACGCACGCGGCGTGTCGTTTCGTCATAGATCGGATGGGCCTTGTAGGCCGCCAGCGCCGCCTCATCGGCAAATTCGCCGTAGACGACGACATCGATGTCATTGCCCAGCGGATCGAGCTTGGCATTGGCCACGACCTCGAAGGCGAGCGAATGCGGGATATCGCCGAGCCGGGACAGAGACAGGCGGATCGTCTCGACATCCTCGCGCCGCTGCGCCGTGAAAAATACGATGTGGCGGATCATGCGCCCTCCCTCGCAGGCAGCCGGGAATCGCGCCGCCCTTTCGGGCCGATGTCTTCCCGACGGTGCGCAAAACGCAACCTGCGTTAACGCCGCATCGGCATCGATCCAGCCAAGCGCTTAATCTTGCTTGCCTCCGCTTCCCTCGGTCGCCGGAACAGCCGCGTACGAAAGCGGAATCGCGCGGCACGCTGAAAACTCCCTCTCGCCCTGTTCACCCCTCCGCGAGGTGGCGCCATGAGCAGGCGCGCGCCTCAACTGACCGCCAAACGGATTGCCGTGCTCAAAATCCTGGCTCCGCATCGCGGCGCGGAATATCTGGTGACCTGTGCCGAGATCGGCGCCAAGAGCGTCCCGTACGGCACCCGCAGCGGCTACCGTGAATGGGCCTGCTCGGGTTCACTGTCTCACCTCAAAGAAACGCCCCGCCGGAGCGAGACTGAAAATGCCACAGGTCGAAGACGTGGCCAGCCAGCTGTTCAGTAGCCATTCAAGTCGGGCAGCGCGATCATTCGCCATCCGACAGCCGACCCGGCGACTGCCTGGAACCGATCATCCGGGTTGATGACGGACGTTGCCATGAACCTCTCGCACTATCTGCTGCCGGTTGCCGCGCTCGCGATGATGACGGGATACGGGTTTGCGCAAACACCCGTACAGATGGGTCCGGATACAAAGCCGGCCATGACCTCCCCGGCACCCGCGGCGCCTGCCAAGAAGGCTACGGCGACCTCCTCCGACAGGACCGCCAAGTCAAAGGCGTGCTCTGTACAAGCCGATCAGAAGGGGCTTCACGGGAAGGCCAGGAAGAAGTTTCGCGACGAGTGCCAGAAGGCCTAGGCTCGATGAGATCGGGCGCCATCGTGGATGTCAGGTGGCGCCCTGGGGCCAATTTGTCAGCCGGCCGTCAGTTTGGCTTTCCTTCAGCGCCGCACTTACGGAGTGAGTAGACGCCCCGGTGGGCTTCGGAGACAGGTGGAACGGCATCACATAGCCCTCGTCCCGGTCGTCACAGACGATGGCATGAGTGACTTGCCGCCCTGTTCGGCATGTCGATTGGAATGGTCGAGCGCTACACCAAGCACATCGACCAAGAGGCTTCGGCGCGCAAGCCGCGGTCTGGAACGGAATGCGGAGAGAACAAGGACTGCAAACTTTCTATAGCCGATCTGAAAACTCCGGCGCGAAACGCCAAACAAACAGGGCCCGACAGAGATGAGCACGTTAACGCCGCATTAGGGTTACCAATGCATCAATACCGCCCAGAGCAGTGCGACAAAGGCCGGGTTGCGGCCCCTGCTCGGGGAGACCACGATGCGTATCCGCTCCATTGCGCCGGCCCTGGGCCTTGCCGCGCTCGGACTGTCCGTGGCCGCCATGCCGGCGGCTTCGGCCGACTATCCGGTGTTGCGCGGCTCGCAGATCGAAGATGCACCACCGCCGCCATCGGAGTATTTCTCGGGCGGGGTCAACTGGACGGGCTTCTATCTGGGCGGCGGCGCCGGGGTCTCGGAGACGAAATTCGAGCCCGGAACCGGCCTGCAGAACCTGGCCAATTTCGCCTTCCGGAACACGTTGCTTGGCGCCGAGAGCAATATGGGCTCGTTCGTCAACAACCTGCCGTCGAAGAGGGACAGCGGCGCAACGTATTTTGGCATGGCCGGCTATAACATTGCCTTTGGCGATGCCGTACTCGGCATCGAGGCCGACTATACCCGCTCCGACCAGAGCTACGGCATCAACGACTTCATTGCGCGCCGGACGATCACCTCGAACGGCACGGTAAATGACTGGTCCATGACGACCCGCCAGGGAGCGGTTCTGAACGACTACGCGACGGCGCGCATTCGCATGGGTTGGGCCTATGGCCGCATCATGCCCTTCGCGACATTCGGTGGCGCCGTMGGTCGCTTCGACACCGCATCGACGATCACAGCGACAAACTTCATCACCCAGGCGAATCCTGTCACCGGCGCCATCAACTCCGGCATGGCGGTTGGCTACCCGCTCACAGTCGGGGCCACCAAGAAGAACGTCTATGGCTACGGCCTCGCGGTCGGCGCCGGCGTTGACATGGCCTTGACCGACAACCTCTTCCTGCGCGGCGAATACCAGTTGATCCGCTTCGCGGACGTCGAAGGGACAACGACGACGGTCAACACGGCCCGCGTCGCCGCGGGCGTAAAATTCTGATCTGAAGACCCGGACTAATAGGAAAAGCCGCGGCTCACGCCGCGGCTTTCTTGTTTCTGCCAGGGTGACGCCTGCTTATTCCGCTGCCTCGGCCTCGGGCCGGGCCCGGCCCGAGCGCTCGCGCTTGACCAGTTCTGCAACCAGGAACGCCATCTCCAGCGCCTGCTCCGCATTGAGGCGCGGGTCGCAGAAGGTGTGGTAGCGGTCGTTCAGGTCGGCGTCGGTCATGCCGCGTGCACCACCCGTGCATTCCGTGACGTTCTTGCCGGTCATTTCCAGGTGCAGGCCGCCGGCATAGGTGCCTTCGGCCTGGTGCACGGCGAAGAAGTTCTTCACCTCGCTCAGGATCAGGTCGAAGGGCCGCGTCTTGTAGCCGCTCGCAGCCTTCACCGTGTTGCCGTGCATCGGATCACAGGACCAGACGACATTGCGCCCTTCCCGCTTGGTGGCGCGTACCAGGGCCGGCAGATGGTCGAAGACCTTGTCGGCGCCGAAGCGTGCGATCAGCGTCAGGCGTCCGGCCTGGTTCTGCGGATCGAGCGTGTCGATCAGCCTCATCAGGTTGTCCGGGGTCAGGGACGGGCCGCATTTCAGGCCGATCGGATTGCGGATGCCACGGAAGAACTCGACATGGGCATGGTCGAGCTGGCGGGTGCGGTCACCGATCCAGACCATATGGCCGGAGGTGTCGTACCAGTCGCCGGAGGTGGAATCGACGCGGGTCATCGCCTGCTCGTAGCCGAGCAGCAACGCCTCGTGGCTGGTGTAGAAATCCGTGCTCCGCATCTCGGGATGCGTCTCAGGATCGATGCCGATGGCGCGCATGAAATCGAGCGCCTCGGTGATGCGCCCCGCCACCTCCTGGTAGCGGCCCGACTGCGGACTGTCCTTGACGAAGCCGAGCATCCAGCGATGCGCATTGTCGAGATTGGCATAACCGCCGGTGGCGAAGGCGCGGATCAGGTTCAGCGTCGCCGCCGACTGGCGATAGGCCTCGAGCTGACGGCGCGGATCCGGAATCCGGGATTCTGCCGTGAACTCGTTGTCGTTGATGATATCGCCCTTGTAGCTCGGCAGCTCGACGCCACCGATCGTCTCGGTCGGGGTCGAGCGCGGCTTGGCGAACTGGCCAGCGACGCGGCCGACCTTCACCACCGGCGAGCCGCCGGCAAAGGTCAGGACGACCGCCATCTGCAGGAACAGGCGGAAGAAGTCGCGGATATTATCGGCCGAATGCTCGGCGAAGCTCTCGGCGCAGTCGCCGCCCTGGAGGAGGAAGGCCTCACCGGCGGCAACCTTGCTCAACGCCCGTTTGAGCTTGCGCGCCTCGCCTGCAAAAACGAGCGGCGGAAAGCCGGCGAGCTGCTGCTCAACCGCCTTCAAGGCTGCCTGGTCCGGATATTCCGGCATCTGCTGGACGGGCTTTGCCCTCCAGCTCTCGGGCGTCCACCGCTCGGACATCTCACTTGCTCCTGATGATAACATCTCACGCCCACCCCTCCCCACGGAAAGGCAGTGTGATCCCGGCGCTATACACCCGCACCGCAGCAAAGACCATAAAGCCGTTGACGGTTACGTATGCGCGAGCTGGGCGTCGCAGGGCGGAGCTGTTCCGGCGACCAGGACCGGGCCGCGTGAACGAGAGCGCCCAAGAGCACGGCAAGGGCATGCCGCTTCGTTCGCCTCTGCGTGTCGGCCGAGGAGTTCATCCCGTCGGCGATGCAAGCCGCCGGCTGCCGGGCATCGTTGTATTCGCCTCGACAGCTCCCTAACGTCACCTGCCAATCACAAGAACATCGGCAGGGAGAAACAAGGCATGGTCATTCGCGCGTTCGCGGTTGCTGCTTTCATGGTTGCCGCAGCATGGGCTGCACGGGCCGAGGAGCCCCTCGCGCTTCGCGGCATGGGCTCGTTCCATGTCGGCGGCAAGTTGGTCGAGATCTCGGGCCGTCCCGTGAAGGAGGTCACCTTCACCCCTGGCGGGGTACCGGCCAAGGTCGACCCCAACGGCACTTACCAGACCGGCCAGATGTATGTGCAGTATTTCCTGCCGCAGAACGAGCGCGGTGCAGCGACGCTGCTGTTCTGGCATGGCGGTKGCATGACCGGCGTGAACTGGGAGAGCACGCCGGATGGACGGCAAGGCTGGCTCGAATACTTCCTGCGCAAGGGCTGGGCCGTCTATAATTCCGATGCCGTCGAGCGCGGCCGTGCCGGCTGGGCCATGTATCCCGACGTCATCCCCGGCGAGCCGGTCTTCGTGACCACCGCGAACCCGTTCGAGCGCTTCCGTATCGGCGCTGGCGCAAATACCTATGATAAAGACCCGGCCAAGCGGACATTCCTGGCCGGCAGCCAGTTCCCGCCCGATGGCTACGACAATTTCGTCAAGCAGATCGTGCCGCGCTGGACGTCGACGGACCAGATGATCATCGACGCCTATCTGGCCGAAGTCGACAAGATCTGCCCCTGTGTGATCGTGTTCCACAGCCAGGCCGGCCAGTTCGGCTTCAAGGTTGCCCAGGCCCGGCCCGACAAGATCAAGGCCCTGATCGCGGTGGAACCGGCAGGCCTCGGAGACCCCGCCAAGGCCGATGTTTTGAAGAACATCCCCGTCCTGATGATCTATGGCGATTACATCGAACAGGATGCGCGCTGGCCGACGATCCGCAAGAACGGCACCGAGTTCGGCGACAAGATCAGGGCGGCGGGCGGCTCAGTCGATGTCGTCAACCTCCCCAGCATCGGCATCAAGGGCAATTCCCATATGCTGATGATGGACAAGAACAATCTCGAGGTGGCGCAGGTCGTCCAGGATTGGCTCGTCCGGAAGGGACTGACCAAGTGATGCAAGGCGGCGCCCCAAGGGGCGCCGCCTTGCTGCTCAGTKGCGCGCCGTCCGCATCGTCACGAGTTCCTCGGCCGCGCTCGGATGCAGCGCGATGGTGCGGTCGAAATCGGCCTTGGTCGCTCCCATGGTGACGGCAATCGCCACCGCCTGGATGATCTCGCCCGCGTCATGGCCGATGATGTGGACACCCAGCATCCGGTCCGTTTTCGCGTCGACCACGAGCTTCATGTAGATGCGCTCGTGGCGGCCCGAGATCGTCGCCTTCATCGGCCGGAAACCGGCCTCGAAGACGCGCAGTTCGTAACCAGCGGCGATCGCCTGCTGCTCGGTCAGGCCGACCGTTCCGATCTCCGGTGTGGTGAATACTGCCGAGGCCACCACGTGATGGTCCATTGCCCAGGGCTTTCCGCCAAAGGTCGAGTCGGCGAAGGCGTGGCCCTCGCGAATGGCGACGGGCGTGAGATTGATGCGATTGGTGACATCGCCGACCGCGTGGATCGACGGCACGGTCGAGGCCGAATTCGCATCGACCATGACCTGACCGATGGGCCCGAGCTTGACGCCGGCGGTCTCCAGGCCGAGCCCCACCGTATTGGGACGACGGCCGGTCGCCACGAGAACCACGTCCGCATCGATCGGCTCGCCCGTGGCGCAATGGGCACGGCGCGTACCATCGGCCAATTGTTCGATGCGATCGATGGTGCAGCCCAGCCGCAACGTGATGCCCGCATGGACCAGCGCATCGCGGAGGCGCACGCGCAGATCCTCCTCGAAGCCGCGCAGGACATTGTCGCCGCGGTGCAGCACCGTCACCTCGACGCCGAGGCGGCGGAACACGCTGGCAAATTCGAGCGCGATATAACCGCCGCCCACCACCAGCATGCGCCGCGGCAGGCTCGGAAGATGAAAGATCTCGTTCGAGCTGATGCCGAGTTCGCCGCCAGGGATCGGCGGATCGAAGGCGGGGTAGCCTCCCGTCGCGACCAGGATGTGCCGGGCCCGGACGGTCTCGCCGGATTTCAGCAGGCGCACCGTGTTCGGCCCTTCGACCACAGCGCGCTCTTCGCGGATCGCGACCTTGGCGCCTTCAAGCCCCTTGCGGTAAAGGCCGGAGAGCCGGGTCACTTCGTTGGCAACGGCATCCCGCAAGGTCGGCCAGTCGAAGCTCGGCTTGTCGAGCGTCCAGCCGAAGCCGGCAGCATCCTCAAACTCGTCTGCAAAGCGGCTGGCATAGACGAAGAGCTTCTTCGGGACACAGCCGCGAATGACGCAGGTGCCGCCGATGCGGTCTTCCTCGGCGATCATGACGCGCGCCCCGTGACCGGCCGAGATCCGCGCCGCGCGCGTACCGCCGGAACCAGCGCCGATCACGAAAAGGTCGACATCGAAATCAGCCATGCTCTGCTCCTCGGCCGACATCTCGGCCCGACTCGAACCAAAGGGCGGCGGCAGCCAGGGCCGCGATCCACCAGCCCTGCCAGGCGCCATGTCCCACCGATGCCATGACGAAGGCTGCCGCAAAAAGTGCAAGCCGCGGGGCGCGTTCGCGCGCGGACAAGGCGCCAAGCCTCCGGAAGAACAACAGCCCAGCAACCAGCAGCAATGCGGCGCCGACGATGCCGGTTTCCGTCCAGAGCTGAATCGGCGCGCTATGCGGGTGTCCAACCGCCAGGAGCAAGCGACGTGGCGGCGAGACCTGTTCTGCGACCGGGTGCGTCTGGAGGGCCGAGGAGGAGCCGAAGCCAGAGCCGATGAACGGGCGGGCCGCGATCGCCTCCCCGAAGCTGAGCCAGATGTCGACGCGGTCACGTGAATGGGATTCGGCCGTCTGCTCATAGAGCGCGGGCGGCAGAAGCCGATCGACCAATTGTCCGATCACCGGCGCCAGCACCAGCGTCGCCGCAAAGCCAAGTGCCGTCGCAGCCAGTGTCAGGCGTGGAAGCAGGCGGGCCAGCAGCCAGGCAAGGACGAGAATGCCCAATCCAAGTTTCGCAGTGCCGCTATCGGAATAGAGAATGATGCCCGCAACCGCTGCGGCTACGCCCCCCGCCAGCAGACGATCGGCGACGCGTTTCGATCCGCCGCTCCAGAGCAAGTGCACAGCCGGAGCCAGGAGCACGAGGCAGGCGATGACCGGCCGGTTGAATATAAAGCTCATCTGTTTGCCGCCCAGGCCCAGCGTAATGCGCTGAGCGAGGCCATTCTGCAGCTCCAGGAAGATCAGGCCCGAGGCCAGTATCAGGCAAATGGCCAGGGCCCGCATCAGTGCCTGCTTCGGCCTGAACCAGGCACTCGCCGCGATCACCAGGGCAAAACCAAGAGGCAGCAGCAACTCAGCCCAGGCTGCAAAGCCGGATGCCGGCCGATGCGTCCACAGCAGCGAGACCAGGGCCCAGGCAAGGAAGGCCGTCAGTGCGAGGCCGATCGGGCTTCGCAAGCCTGCAAGGATGCGCCACAACAGGGGGCCGACATCGCGGCCCGCAGCGGCAACGGCAGCGGCAGCGAATGCCGCTGCCGCCAGCCCGAGCATCAGCGGCGCGGACCGATTTGCCGCCCACATGACGAGCGGCAACGCGACCATGAGGATGCCGCCCAGCGCTGCGAGTCGAAGGGCCTGGCGCGACGGGGAAGGGTCGGTGATCACAGCGCGATCGACATCCCGCGAGTTGAAGTTCAAGCTCATGGTCATGCGATTACGCGATCGCACCAAGCCCGCCTAGCGTGAATTCCGCCGGCTCGCGTGCGTTGATGCGCAAAAGACCTTGACTTGAGATTATGCAATCAGGCGCAATTGACCGGCGGAGCGTCAAAGTGTCACTCGCGGAGCGCTGACACCAAAACAGTGCGGGAATCCGCAAGCGGAGGAACAACATGCTCAAATCCATTCTGTCGCGCGGAGCCGTGACGGCTCTGGCGCTCGCTGGCCTGACGACTGCCGCATTTGCGCAGCTCGAGCTCAAGATCATGGCTCCGGCCGCGCCGGGTGGTGGCTGGGACGGAACCGCCCGCTCGATGCAGCAGGCGCTGACCGCGTCCGGCATCGCCAAGAGCGTGCAGGTCAACAACGTCAACGGCGCGGGCGGCACCATCGGCCTTGCGCAGTTCGTGAACGGCGCCAAGGGCGACGGCTCGCAGCTGATGGTCAACGGCTTCGTCATGGTCGGCGCCATCCTCCTGAACAAGTCGCCGGTCAATCTCAGCCAGGTGACGCCGATCGCACGCCTGACCGCCGAGGCTCAGGTCATCGTCGTTCYCGCGGATTCGCCGATCAAGACCGCCAAGGACCTCGCTGACCGCGTCAAGGCCGACCCGGCCAAGGTGACCTGGGCTGGCGGCTCGGCCGGCGGCGTCGACCACATCATGGCTGCCCTCTTCGCCGGCGCTGTCGGCGGCGATGCCACCAAGATCAACTACATCCCCTTCTCCGGCGGTGGCGAGGCCCTGGCCGCGCTGCTCGGCGGGCGCGTCACGGCCGGCATCTCGGGCTATGGCGAGTTCGAGGGTCAGATCAAGGCTGGCAAGCTGCGCGTCGTCGGCGTGAGCTCCGGCGCCCGCCTCCCCAACGCCCCCGATGCCCCGACCCTGAAGGAGGGCGGCGTCAATCTCGAGGTGCTGAACTGGCGTTCGGTCGTCGCCCCTCCCGGCATCACCGCCGAGCAGCGCAAGGTGCTGGCCGATGCCATGGAGAAGATGGCCAAGTCGAAGGAATGGGCCGAGATCCTCAAGGCTCGCGGCTGGGATGACGCCTATCTCGGCGGCGCCGAGTTCGAAGCCTTCCTGAAGGCCGAAGATGCCCGCGTCGGCAAGGTCCTCCGCGACGTCGGCCTTGTGAAGTAACGCCACAGGCGACTGACGAACATAGGCATGGGCGGGCGGTGCCATCACCGCCCGCCCATTCTCTCCTGCCAGTTATCTCTGGCAGTCGCCGCTTTGCCATCAGCTGGGCGCACCGGTTCTGGTCCGCATCAAACCAGGTAAGGAACGACATGGCCTCCACCTCCTCGGCCAAGGGCGCCGACATCCCCGCCCTCGTCGTCGCAGCTCTGCTGCTGATCGCGGCGGCTCTCGTCGCCTATGACGCGAAATCGCAGACGATCGTCTCGACTTATGGCGTCGGCCCGACGGCGATGCCCTACGTGGTCAGCGCCGTCCTTGGCGTGCTGGGCCTGTGCCATCTCGTCGTCGCGTTCCGGGAGGGCCTGCCCAAGCCCGAGGCGGTCGACAGCACCGCGGTGCTCTGGCTGACGGGCGGATTGATCGGCCTGATCGCCTGCATCGGGCTCGGCGGCGGCTTCATCATTGCGACGGCCATCGTCTTCTCCGCGACCGCGCGCTCCTTCGGCCGTCAGGCACTGGCCGTCGATTTCGGCATCGGCCTCGTGCTCGGGCTTGCCATCTTCCTGATGTTCTCCAAGCTGCTGCAGCTGACGCTGCCGTCCGGTCCGCTTGAAAAGCTGTTCTGAGGAGCCGGGACAATGGACACATTCAACGCACTGATGCACGGCTTCGCCGTCGCGATCGAGCCGTCGAAACTGCTCTTCGCGCTGGTCGGCGTCTTCCTCGGCACTGCAGTCGGCGTCCTGCCGGGCATCGGCCCGGCGCTGACGGTGGCACTGCTCCTGCCGGTGACCTTCAAGCTCGATCCCGCCGGCTCGCTGATCATGTTCGCCGGCATCTATTACGGCGGCATGTATGGCGGTTCGACCACTGCGATCCTGATTAACGCGCCAGGAGAGAGTGCCTCTCTCGCAACCGCGCTCGAAGGTTCCAAGATGGCCAAGGCCGGCCGCGGCGGCCCGGCACTGGCAACCTCCGCGATCGGCTCCTTCGTCGCCGGCACCATCGCGACGCTGGGCCTCGCCTTCCTCGCGCCGTGGCTGGTGGAGGTCGCGGTCAAGTTCGGGCCGTGGGACTATTTCGCGCTGATGATCCTCGCCTTCGTCACGGTATCGGCGACCTTCGGCGATTCACCTCTGCGCGGGATCACCAGCCTCGCCATCGGCGTCACGCTCGGCCTGATCGGCATCGACCGCCTGACCGGACAGGCGCGCCTGACCTTCGGCGTGCCGGAACTGCTCGACGGCGTCGAGGTGACGACGCTGGCCGTCGGCCTGTTTGCGGTCGGCGAGGCGCTCTATGTCGCTTCCAAGCGCTTCCGGGACCCGGAGGAGATCGTCCCGATCAAGGGCTCGCTCTGGATGACCAAGGAGGACTGGAAGCGCTCGTGGGCGCCATGGCTGCGCGGGACCGCCTTCGGCTTCCCGATCGGCGCGCTGCCCGCTGGCGGCGCAGAGGTGCCGACCTTCCTGTCCTATTCGACCGAGAAGAAGCTCTGCAAATATCCCGGCGAGTTCGGCAAGGGCGCGATTGAAGGCGTCGCCGGCCCGGAAGCCGCCAACAATGCCTCGGCGGCGGGCACGCTGGTGCCGCTGCTGACGCTCGGCCTGCCGACCTCGGCGACGGCCGCGATCATGCTGGCTGGCTTCCAGCAATACGGGCTCAACCCTGGCCCGCTGCTCTTCGCCGAACGCCCCGATCTCGTCTGGGGCCTGATCGCCTCGCTCTTCATCGCCAACACGATGCTGGTGATCATCAACCTGCCGCTGATCGGGCTCTGGGTCAGGCTTCTGGCGATCCCCCAGCCCTGGCTCTATGCCGGCATCCTGGTCTTCGCGGCGATGGGCACGCTCGCGGTCAAGGCCTCGGTGGTCGAACTCTCGATGCTCTTCGTCTTCGGCTTCCTCGGCTTTCTGATGCGCCGCTACGACTATCCGGTCGCTCCGATGGTGGTCGGGCTCATCCTCGGCCCGATGGCGGAGGCGCAGTTGCGCCGCGCGCTCCAGATCAGCCTCGGCGACCCGATGATCCTGCTCGAGAACCCTGGCTCCGCGATCCTGCTCGGCCTGGCCTTCATCGGGCTCGTCGCGCCCTTCGTGATGAGCGGGCTGAACAGGTTCAAGGCTTCCGAAGACTAAGATATCGGCCCGGAAGCGGATTGCAGTTTTCGGGCCGATGCAATCACTGAAGCTCAGACATCGGACCGGATGCGACTATCCAGCCCGATGGTCTGAGCGACCCGCCCTGGTCATATGTCCCGCCGGGGCGCCTCAGTTGCTGCCCGTGCAAGGGATGATCGAGCCGGATGCGGGCCGCGCGGTGAACCGCCCCCCGTCTCGAAAACCAAGAAGGCCGCCGGTTCATCACCGGCGGCCTTCTCTTTGGACGGCTTGTGTCGGCTGCTCAGAGCTGGTGGCCGCGCTTGCGCATTTCCTGGCTGAACCGATCGAACAGGAAGTTGCTGGTCTGCAGGGTCCATGGCTGCAGCACGACGAAGATCTCGTCGATCGCCTGCGGACGGAAGGCGTTGTAGCGCTGCCCGACCGGCGACTTGAAGAAGGCGGCGACCTCCTTGAGGTCGGACTCGGTCATCTTCTTCGCGAAGATCTCGCCTGCCGCGGTGATCATCTCCGCGATCTTCTGATCGGATTCCGGCTTCAGCGTATCGATCACCTCATTCAGATCCTTCTGGATCTCGGGACGGGTGGTGCCGACGATCTGGCGGACGCGATCGCGGAACTCGCCGTAAATCGACTCGAAGGACTGTGCGATGCCCGAGGAGATCACGACATCGCGGCCAGCCTGGAGCTGCGAAGCCGTMACCGTGGAGGCCGGAGCCGGGGTCGCAGCCGGAGCCTGGGCCTGCGCAGGCACGGCGAATACAAGCGCCAGACCGACGGCCACGCCGGCGAGGTGGTGACGGAACATTGCGTTGGGCCCCTTCATTATCAGGCTGACTCACACAGCCCGGGCATGACCCTCGCCCGCCCTTCGGCAAGCGAGCCGGTCCACCCGGCGGTTTCGGTATCGCCGCGATCGGCGTGGTGACGTATCCGTCCGGTTCCGGGCGGCGTGGTGCGCGTCTCCTTAGCGCGGATTGCGCCGGAATGGAATCATTCGATCGTGCCGAGAATCTTCAGGCCCGAGCTGCTGGCGAGGATGGCGCAGGAGGCAATGCCGAGGAAGAGCCCGTGCTCGACCACGCCCGGAACGGCGTTCAAGGCGGCGGCGAGCGCCTCGGGCTGTTCGATGCGCCCGAGATGCGCATCAAGGATGAAATGGCCGCCATCGGTGACCAGCGTCGAGCCGTCCGGGCGCAGCCGCAGCTTGATCTCGCCTGCCGCCCCCGATGCCGCGATCGCGGACGCCACGGCGCGACGCGTCGCCTCAAGCCCGAAAGGCACGACCTCGATCGGCAGCGGGAAACGCCCGAGGGTCTCGACCAGCTTGGTGTCATCGGCGATGACGACCATGCGCTTCGAGGCCACCGCGACGATCTTCTCGCGCAGATGGGCTGCTCCGCCACCCTTGATCAGGCGAAGCTGCGGATCGACCTCGTCTGCGCCATCGACCGTCAGGTCGAGCTCCGGCGTCTGATCGAGCGTCGACATCGGGATGGCCAGCGCCATGGCCTGGGCCTGCGTCGCTTCGGAGGTCGCGACGCAGAGCACATCCAGCCCCGCCGCAACGCGAGCGCCGAGCAGGTCGACGAAATGCTTCGCCGTCGAGCCCGTGCCGAGGCCGAGCCTCATGCCTGGGCGAACCAGTTCGAGCGCGCGCGCTGCCGCCTGCTTCTTGAGGTCGTCGGGGCTCATCAGCTTGTCCTGACCTGTCACGCGCCCAGCCCGCCGAGGAGCATGTACTTGATCTCGACGAACTCATCCATGCCGTGGAGGGAGCCCTCGCGGCCGAGGCCGGATTCCTTGACCCCGCCGAAGGGCGCGACCTCGGTGCCGAGGATGGCGGAGTTGATGCCGACCATGCCGTATTCGAGCTC
Source organism: Allobosea sp. 05T439 (assembly GCF_056396005.1). Taxonomy (NCBI): domain Bacteria; kingdom Pseudomonadati; phylum Pseudomonadota; class Alphaproteobacteria; order Hyphomicrobiales; family Alloboseaceae; genus Allobosea; species Allobosea sp. 05T439. The sequence continues at coordinate 85,625 of NZ_JBFTKP010000023.1, forward strand.
CTCGGCGACGCGGAAGGCGCGACCGAGATCCCGGGTGTAGAAATAGGCGGCGAGCCCGAAGGGCGTGTCATTGGCCATGCCCACGACCTCGTCCTCGCTGGTGAAGCGATAGACCGGAGCGAGCGGGCCAAAGGTTTCCTCGCGCGTCACCAGCATCTTCGTGGTGACGCCGGCAAGCACGGTTGGCTCGAAGAAGGTGCGACCGAGCGCATGGCGCTTGCCGCCGACCACGACCTTCGCCCCATTGGCGACGGCATCGGCGACATGACGCTCGACCTTCTCGACCGCGCGCTCATTGATCAGCGGCCCCTGCACGACACCGATTTCGGCACCGTTGCCGACCTTCATCTTTGCGACCTCGCCGGCGAATTTCGCGACGAAATCGTCATGGATGCCGTCCTGCACGAAGAGCCGGTTGGTGCAGACGCAGGTCTGACCCATGTTGCGGTACTTGGCGATGATCGCGCCCTGCACGGCAGCGTCGAGATCGGCATCGTCAAAGACGATGAAGGGCGCATTGCCGCCGAGCTCGAGGCCAACCTTCTTCACCGTCGAGGCGGCCTGCTGCATCAGGAGCTTGCCGACCGGCGTCGAGCCGGTGAAGCCGATGAAGCGCACGGCCGGGTGCGAGGTCATCACGCCGCCGATGGCCTGCGCATCGCCGGTGACGAGATTGATGACGCCCTTGGGGAAACCGGCCCGCTCGGCCAGTTCGACCAGAGCCAGTGCCGTCAGCGGCGTATCCGGGGCCGGCTTGACCACGAAGGTACAGCCGGCGGCGAGACCGGGAGCGCATTTGCGGGTGATCATCGCGGCCGGAAAATTCCAGGGCGTGATCGCAGCGCAGACGCCGACCGGCTGCTTCTGGACGATGATGCGCGAATTCGGGAAGGGCGAGGGAATCGTCTCGCCATAGATGCGCTTGGCCTCTTCGGCGTAGAACTCGACGAAGGAGGCGGCATAGGCGACCTCGCCGCGCGCTTCGCTCAGCGGCTTGCCCTGCTCGGCGGTCATGATCTGCGCCAGGTCCTCCTGGTTCGCCATGATCAGGTCGAACCATTTGCGCAGGATCACCGAGCGCTCCTTGGCGCTCTTCTTCGCCCAGGGCTTGAAGGCCCGCGAGGCGGCTTCGACCGCAGCGGTGGTCTCATCGGCGCCGAAGCGCGGCACCTTGGCCAGCAGCTCGCCGGTTGCGGGATTGTCGACCGCATCGACGTCCGCGCCGATCCAGGCGCCATCGACATAGCACTGCGATTTCAGGAGCGACGGATCATTCAGCTTCAGCATGGCGGGCCTCGACGCGATTGCGGACATGCCCGGGCCTCTAGCACGAGCGATCGCGTCGCGCCGATTCAAAATGCCGCATGCTGCAGGTGCTCGAAGCGCAGGACGGGGCTATTTCGTCTGCGGTGTACAGACCACCTTGTCGTCGAAGACGTAGCAGATGCTCATCTCGCCGGTGCGAACATTGACGCGGAAGATGCCACCTTCACGCTCGTGGCGCGACGGCATCAGCAGGTAGTCGCTCGGCGCCTGCGGGCCGGCCCCCTCCCCCGCCGGGAAGCAGACAGTGACGCCGACGCCGCCTTCCTTGAGCTGGAACTGGCAGGCGCCGACCTCGCCGGTGGCGCGATCGACCCTGTAGACACGGTTGAGATCCGTCTGCGGCGCAGGCGCAAACTCGAAGGGCGCGGCCTGAGCGGAGACATGCGGCACGATGCAGGTGCCGAGCGCCAGCAGCGCCCTGAGCACCGACCGGCGGAAGCCGGCGTTTTCAAGATATTCAGACACCACTGCCATCCTTCACGCGAATCAAGGCAAAGATAGCATTGTTGCTGCCTGCCAAGATGACGATCCGGCGCGGCTCGCTTGCCAAACCGGACCAGACCGCCTTTAGAGGCCCAAAGCACCTGCGCACCGGAACCCCGCCCATGAGCTTGCTCCCCATCGTCGTCTTCGATCTCGACGGCACCCTCGCCGAGACCGCKCCCGATATCATGCGCACGCTCAACGTCATTCTCGAGCAGGAAAAGCTCTCGCCCCTGCCGTTGGAACGCGCGCGTKAACTCGTCGGCGCCGGCGCCCGCGCCCTGATCGAACGTGGTTTTCGCGTCTCCGGACGGCCGCTCGACGAAGAGACGCTGGAGCGGCTGTTCCAGGACTTCCTGGGAATCTACGCCGAGGACGTCGCCTCGAACAGCTATCTCTACGAGGGCGTCGTTGCTGCCATGCAGGCCTTGGCGGAGGACGGTTATGCGCTCGCCGTCTGCACCAACAAGCCGATCCTGCACACGCGCCTGATCCTCGAGCATTTTGGCATCAGCGGGCATTTTGCGGCTGTGGCCGGGCGCGACAGCTTCGCCTTCCACAAGCCCGACCCCCGCCACCTGACGCTGACGATCGAAGCCGCCGGCGGTGACCCTAGGCGCGCGGTGATGATCGGCGATTCACGCACGGATATCACCACCGCGCGTGCCGCCGGTATCCCCTCGATCTGCGTTCCCTTCGGCTATACCGATGTCCCGATCGAGGAGCTGGAGCCCGATCTCGTGATCCAGCATTTCGACGAGTTGCACGGCGCCGTGCGGCAGATACTGGAGCCGGCGCCCGCGCTTTGCGCATCGGCGAAATAGCGATCGGCGGGGCTTTGATCGGCTCCGCTGCTKACCGATCAGGTCGGGTGACGCGGCCCGTCGTTGAGGCAAGCAGCGCGATATCTGCGTCACAACTGGATAGCCATGCTGATGCACGCAAAGCGCGCTTTGCACAGATCTCGACAGCGATATGAAGAGGAAAAATGGTGGGCGGCACAGGGATCGAACCTGTGACCMCTCCCGTGTGAAGGGAGTGCTCTACCGCTGAGCTAGCCGCCCGGACCGGCGCTTCTCCTAGTCGCGGACACATGCGCCGTCAAGGCGCAGTTCCGCCAAGCCCGCACGCAGCCGGGGAAATCTCAGCACCGACCCAGCCGCAGTGCTGTAGGAGGCCCTCCCCGCCTCCATCAGGCGGCAACGCCACACAATGCGACATTGCGGCGAATCCCGACAGCTGACTTCGCTGGCGCGGACCGCCAGGCCGCAGAGCACGCGCGTCACCTGCCGCTCACGCCGCGCATATCCGTTGCCCATGGGGAAAGCGCGCCTTTGGCCCTGGAGGGAACAGAGCGGGTCACGTTCCGTTCATCCGCAGCGAGCTATTCACGCCTCGAATCGGAGGACCCATCGATGCTGCTCAGAAAACTGATCCTCACGTCGGCAGTGGTCTCGGCGCTGATCCCGGCGGCAGCGGCGCACGCACAGTATTATGACCCCTATGACCGCCCGCCGCCGCGCTACGGCTATGATCGGGGCTGGGACTACGACCGGCCACCGCCGCCGCGCTACGGCTATGAGCGCCCCTATCGCCAGCCGCGCTATGGCGACATGTGCGTCACCTCCCGCGGCTCCTGCGAAGCGCCGCCATCGCCAAGAGGCGCCCCTTGCCGCTGTTATTTCGACGGTTTCGGCCCCAAGCGCGGCGCCATTCAGTAGAAATCTCGGCGAGATCGCGAGCAAGCCCTGGCTCGCGATCTCGTCAGGTCCGATTGTGTCAGAGCGCGGGCCTTCGGCCCCGGATCACTTGAAACCGATGAGGATGCCGTCTGCCCCCAGCGCAAGCTGCAGACCCTGGCGGCGTGTGTTCAGCTTCATCGTGACGCCATTGCTGTTGCGGAGCCAGACGCTGCCCTTGCCCTACGCTCCCAGCGCCCAACCCTCGCGCAACTGGACATAAGCCCCCGTGAAATCCTGCAAGCGGTGAAGGCCGTAGACCGTCCCGGACGCCGTCATCCGTGAGGCGCCGAAGCCGCCGAAGCCCACACCGCCGACCGTGATGCCGTAGGAACGGCCGCCGAACTTCAGCGTTCCGCCGCCGACCTCGCCGGAGCCGATGAAGGCAACCTGGACCTGCTGGATGCGGACCGAGCCTGTCGGCGCACCGAGCGTCCGCTGCTGGGCTGCGGCGGGGGCGGCGCCCGAGGCGATGGCAAGGAAAACTGCGGCAAGGACAGGCAGAGGCGACCCGATCGGCATTGAGCGAACTCCTTCGCTGGACTGGTTTGCTCAGACTGTCGGAGTGTGTCCACGATGCCGGATCGTGTCCATTGCGCCGGCTTCGCGGTCAGGGGGAATCCCCTGCAGGGGCGCGCTTGAACATGGTCCCGATATCCCGCACCGCGTCGGCATAGCGGATGACATTTCCCTGGTTCTCGAAGGAGAGCGACCGGTAAAGAGCGCTTGCTCCTCAGCGGAAACCTGCATCAGACGACCGCCCTCGCGCGCCTTTGCGGCACCATCCACTGGCCCCTTGCGCGGCTCGGACACAGGAATTCCCTATGGCGGTTGCAGATGAAGCAACTACGCGCGAACACCCGATTGGTTTCAGCCTCGCCCCGGCGCGGCAGCAGACGCGCCCCTCGAACACCTGATCATGCCCGGTCGCGGGGCCGACGGTTCCGGCGCCAGATGGCCAATGTCGGCCAGAAGGCCGCGAGCGCCACGAAGACCGTCAGCAGGAGAAGCGCGACCACCATCTGAACAAAGTCGAAATTGGGAGCGCTGGGAGCAACGAACCAAGCGGCGACGATCCCGGCCAAAGCCAGCAATGCCTGAATGATCCAGTTGAACATCGTTAGGCCCTTCCGCAGACTTGTCCGGTCAAACACAGGTTCCGGACCCGAGACGGATTGTGACCGAGACGGGCGGGATGTGTCGAGCAATCAGTGCGCCCATGCGATACAGAGCCATGCCGATCCGCCCAACCCCTCAAACTGTGATCGCAGACGCCTTTGAGGCCGCGGCCGACATCCTGCCGCGCCTGTTGCGGCGGCTCGGCGGGGCGGCAACGGCCTGTCCGCGGCGGCGTCACCGGCATCTGGCGTCGACGGCATGCCTCGCAGGCGCGCTGCTCGCGTGTCCGGCCTTGGCAGCGCCGGAGGAGCCAGCTTCCTCCGGAATCGAGCAGGCCCTCTGCCGGCTGATCGACGAAGCGGCGCGGGGCCAGGGGGTTCCGGCCGCGTTCCTCACCCGGCTGATCTTTCAGGAATCGAGCTTTCGCCCGGGCGTCACCAGCCCGGCGGGAGCCCAGGGCGTGGCGCAGTTCATGCCGGGCACGGCGCGCGAGCGCGGTCTGCTCGACCCGTTCGACCCGGAGCAGGCCGTGCCGAAGGCTGCCCATTTCCTGGCGGAGCTGCGCCAGCGCTTCGGCAATTGGGGACTCGCCGCCGCCGCCTATAACGGCGGCCCGAACCGGGTCGCATCCTGGCTGGCCGGTCGCGGCGGCCTGCCATTCGAGACTGAGAATTATGTGCTCTCGATCACTGGCGTCGCCGCCGAGACCTGGGCCGAGGATGCGCGCGCGGCCGTGAACGGCGACGGGCGCGACCGCCCTGCCCGGCGCGCAACGCAAGACGAAACCTCGTTCTGCGCAACGACGGTCGTGGCGATCCGCGCCGGCAGCAAACCGCTCGAGCTGCGGGAGGCGCCCTTCGCGCCATGGGGCGTGCAATTGGCCGGAAACTTCTCGAAGGCACGGGCGCTGGCGTCGTTCCAGCGGGCGAGCGAGAAGCACCGGACGATCATTGCCGAGCTGCAACCGATGATCATCGGCACGCGGCTGCGCAGTCGCGGGACGCGGGCCTTCTATCGGGTGCGGCTCCCGGCCGCCACACGAACCGAGGCAACCGCGCTGTGCCGTCGCATCCAGGCGCAGAACGGGGCCTGYGTCGTGCTCAAGAGCTGAGCGGCCAAGTTTATGTTGYAGGTGCGCAACGCGGCGGTCGAAAGCCCGTGCCTCGCGTCGATGTGATGCCACAATGATTGCACGCCAAACGTGAGTCTGACAGGAGATTGAGGAGATGTTGACTTTTTCCGGTCAACTTCATGTCCGCGCGAATCCACGCCCTGAGGTCCAGATGAACCGCTCTTTCCGAATGGCCATGTTCGCAGGCTTGGGCCTGATGGCTGCCGCGTCGACTGCCAATGCCTATGAGATCGATCCGCTGACGCGCCAGCCATTGATGCAGAACCCTGAGGCCGCCAAGGCGCAGGCTACCGCCATTCCCCGCGAGATCGTGTCCTATGACACCCGGCAGCGGCCCGGCACCATTGTGATCAACACGACCGAGCGCCGGCTCTATTTCGTGCTGCCCGAGGGCAAGGCCGTGCGCTATGGCGTCGGCGTCGGCCGCCCCGGCTTCGACTGGTCCGGCTCGCAGGCCATCACGCGCAAGGCGGAGTGGCCGACCTGGACCCCGCCGTCGCAGATGCTGAAGCGGCGCCCCGACCTGCCGCGCTTCATGCCTGGTGGCCCCGAGAACCCGATGGGCGCCCGCGCCATGTATCTCGGCTCGACCCTGTATCGCATCCATGGCTCGAACGAGCCGGAGACGATCGGCCAGGCCGTGTCGTCGGGCTGCATCCGCATGCTGAACGACGATGTGATCGACCTCTACGAGCGTACCAAGGTCGGCACCCGGGTCGTCGTCGCCCGCTGAGCGACCGTTTCCCTGGATAAGGAAGGCCGGCCTCGTGCCGGCCTTTTTGTTGTTCGAGCCGGGCGGTCCTGACCGCGCCGGTTCGGAAGCCGGTCACCTCCGCCTGACAGGCTCCCGCGACAGCCCCTTGGCGGCGAGAGCGTCGAGATAGGCCTGCGTCTTCTCCTGCGCATGCTCGCCGAGCTCGCGCAGATAGTCCCAGGCAAAGATGCCGGTATCGTGCATGTCGTCGAAGGAGAGCTTGACGGCGTAGTGGCCGACGGGGTCGACGCCGATGATCTCGACCTCGGCCTTGCCCGGCACCGTCTTCTTCTGGCTCGGGTCATGGCCCTGGACGTCGGCGGACGGGCTTTCCACCCGCAGCAGCTCGGCGGCCAGCGCGAAGCTCGCCCCGTCCTCGAAGGCAATGTGGAGGGTGCGCCGATCCTTGGAGAGGCGGATTTCGGTGGGCCAGGCTGACATCTTCGTTTTTCACCAAGGGGATGTGACGATCGCAGCTATTGACGCCGCGCACGCCAGTGCCAATGTCTGAACATGATATAGCTATGCGGCTGCCACCACGCACGTGCGAGCAGCGGATGGTGGAAACGCTGTAGAGACGAAACCAGAGTGCTGATCGACTCCCACAAGCCCGTGATGCGCCCGCCGCTGATCGATCCGTTCGGCCGGGAGATCAGCTATCTGCGCATCTCCGTGACGGATCGCTGCGATTTCCGCTGCGTCTACTGCATGTCCGAGGACATGACCTTTCTGCCCAAGCGCGATCTGCTGACGCTGGAAGAGGTCGACCGGGTTGCGACCGCCTTTGTGGCGCGCGGCAGCCGCAAATTGCGCATCACCGGCGGCGAGCCGCTGGTCCGGCGCGACATCATGAGCCTGTTCCGCTCGCTCTCGCGGCATTTGGCCAGCGGCGCGCTGGACGAGTTGACGCTGACGACCAACGGTTCGCAGCTCGAGCGCTATGCGAGCGAGCTCGCAGCCTGCGGCGTGCGGCGCATCAATGTCTCGCTCGACACGCTCGATCCGGACAAATTCCGCACGATCACGCGCTGGGGCGATCTGGGCAAAGTGCAGCGCGGCATCGAGGCAGCGCGCGAGGCCGGGCTCAGGGTCAAGATCAATGCGGTGGCCCTGAAGGGCGTCAACGAGGATGAGATCGAGGGCCTGATGCAATGGGCCCATGGCCTGGGCATGGACGTCACCTTGATCGAGGTGATGCCGCTCGGCGAGATCGAGCCCGGACGCATCGACCAGTTCCTGCCGCTCTCGATCGTCCGCGCGAGGCTGATGGACCGCTATACGCTCGACGACGATCCCTATCGCACCGGCGGACCGGCGCGCTATGTCCGGGTTCGCGAGACCGGCGGACTGCTCGGCTTCATCACGCCGATGACCCATAATTTCTGCGAGAGCTGCAACCGGGTGCGCCTGACCTGCACCGGCACTCTCTACATGTGCCTTGGCCAGGAGGACGCCGCCGATCTGCGCGCCGCCGTGCGCGCCTCCGGCGACGATGCCCTGCTCTACCGTGCCATGGACGAGGCGATCTCGCGCAAGCCGAAGGGCCATGACTTCGTCATCGATCGCAGGCATGCCCGCCCTGCCGTCGGGCGCCATATGAGCGTGACGGGGGGCTGACGGTCGGCGCGCGCCTCGCGCGGGCAACGCTGTCCGACTTGCCTCCGGCGGTGTGAACAGTTTGCCCTCTTGGGTCCGAACGGCCTCTCTCGGTGGTATCCAGAGGAGCGTCATGTGACCTTACGGCACCATCTGGGGACAGATCGCCCTATCCATCGGTTTCCCCGTGGCCTTTACGTTACGTTATCCTTAGGCTGATTTGGCTCTGGATTCGGCCGCGCCCCGCTGGGACCGAATGCCTCCGGCTATGGGATCGCGATGATGACGAGCCAAGGGCCATGGCCGATTGCGAAGCTGCGCCCGTTTCGCGGGGGGAAGCTGGTCGCCACATTGGTCACGACGACAGCCCTGGCGACCTGCCTGACGCTTCCGGGCCATGCCCAGAGCTTCGACTATTCCGGGGTCATCATCACGCCGATCAATCCTGCAACCCCGGGCATCCTCACGGGGACGATCAACATCCTGCCCGACGCGTCGGTCACGACCCAATTTGGCGGCAATCATGCCATCCAGCCTTGGGCAGCAGGCTTTGCGAACGGGGCATGGACCGTCAATGTCGACGGCTCGGTCCGGGTCCTGACTCCGAACTCGGACATCTTCGGCATCTGGCTGCGCAATGGCGGCAACGTCGCGGTCAACGCTTCCGGATCGGTGATCGGGTCGAACAAGGGCATCGTCACTGCCGGAGCAGCAGGGCACGTCGTCAATAACGGCCAGATCGGCGGCACGAGCATCGGCGTGCATATCGAGAATGGCGGCTCGGTCCAGAATAACGCGATCATTCGAGGCGGCGTGGTTTTCGCCACCTCCGCAATCTCGGGAACCTTTATCAACGCCGGCACTGTCTCAAGTGAAACACTCGACAGCTTCGGCGTCATCATGAATGCCGGCGGCACATTGAACAATAGCGGCTCGCTGAGCTTCAAGAATATCCAGGTCGGCTTCTGGTCCCGCAACAACATGACCTTCACCAATGCCGGCAGCCTCGTCGCCACCGCCGATTCAACGTACTCCCCCCAGGTTTTTGGTGCGTTGCTTCAGAACGGCACGGTCAACGCCACGAATTCAGGACGCATCGAAGGACGCGATATCGGCTTCCGGGCCTTGTCGGGGCCCAGCGCCACGCTCACGAATTCCGGCACCATCAAGGCCCATGTCCTTGATGCGGTGCGCCTCGAGTCGACGGGCGCCGCAACCTACCGGCAGAGTGCAGGCGCCGTCGAAGGCGGCCGGCATGGCGTCTACACCAATACCGCAGCCCCGAGTACCATCGAGATCCGTGGCGGCAGCGTCACTGGCGGGCTGGCCAATGCAGCCGGCATCGGAGTGACCATCGTCGGGGCGGGCAACGCCGCGGTCACCGTTTCCAACGCGACCGTTTCGGGCACCGCCGCGGCGATCAAGGGCGGCACCGGCGCGTTCGATCTCCGGCTCAATGCAGGCAGCACGATCAATGGCACGGTCCTGCTCGGCAGCGGCCCCAGCACGCTGACGATGCAAACCGGAGCGCTCGTTCGAGGCGACATCGATGCCGGCGCCGGGGGCGAGATGCTTACGCTGACGGGAGCGGGAAGCGGGAGCTTCGACGGTGCCTTCAGGAACTTCAGGAATGCCAAGGTCGATGGCGGGACCTGGACGCTGTCCGGCAATTCGACATTTCGCGACGGCTTGGCGATCAACGGCGGAACACTCGTCGGGAACGGCGCCATCACCTCGACCGGGAGCGTGACCGTTGCGGCCGGTGCGCGGCTCGGCGGGTCCGGTCAGTTGCCCTCGACGGTGGTGAACGGCACGCTGGCGCCGGGCAATTCGCCGGGAACGTTGACGGTCAACGGCACCCTGACCATGGGCGCGGGCTCGGTCTATGAGGCCGAGATCCAGGGTACGGCCTCGGACCGGGTCAATGTCACGGGCAAGGCCAACCTCGCAGGCACGCTCAGGCTGGTCTGGCTGGGCGGGCCCTATTCCTTCACGACGCCGTATACGCTGCTCTCGGCGCAGAGCGGGCTCGGCGGGACGCGTTTCGGCACGCTCGATTCGACCGCCACCTTCGGAGCCGGCATCGCCACCAGCCTGGCCTATACCGCAAACGACGTGATGCTCACCCTTGCGCCAAAGCCGCTGACCGGCTTCGTCGCATCGCCCTTGAACGCCTTTTCGGTCGCCGCCGGCCTCGACCGGGCCGTGGCGGGCGGGGCCGATCCGTCGGCGCTGTTCGGCATCTACAACCTGCCGGCCGCAGCGATTCCCGGGGCGATGAACCAGCTTTCGGGCGAGGCCCATACGGCCGCACCGGCCATGGCGGTCTCGGCCGCCGACCAGTTCCTGCGTGCGATGCTCGATCCCTTCGCGGCGGGCCGTGGCAGCGCCGGACCCGCTCCCGGCGAAGCCTCCTTCTCCGGCCTCGTCCGCAAGGGTGCCGATCTGCCGGCCCCGGCAGCGCGGCTCGGCAGCCCGGCCTATACGGTCTGGGGCGCGGCCTTCGGCTCGGTCGGTCGCACCGACGGCAGCGCGCGCATCGGCTCGGCCAAGCGCGATCTCGACGATGCCCATCTCGCCGTGGGCGCCGATTTTCGGATCATGCCCGGCACGGTCGCGGGCTTTGCGGTCTCCGGCGGCAACGCCCGCTCCTCACTCGCCGGTGGTCTCGGCAAGGCCGAGGCCGATGTCTTCCAGGCCGGCCTCTACGGCACGACCCGGCTCGGGCCGGTCAATCTTGCCGCTGCCTTCGGCTATGGCCGGCTCGAGAACGAGATCAAGCGCAGTATCCCGGTGCTCGGCAGCGCATTGTC
>NZ_JBFTKP010000024.1:0-95996 GCF_056396005.1 Allobosea sp. 05T439
ATTCCAGTTCCAGCATAATGCTCCACGGCTGTTCCTCTCATGATGCTTGAGGCCGATCGCTCGGACCTCGTTTTCAACACCATCATTCTGAGGGACAGCCACCCAAAATGGCTATTCGAAGCGCCGGCCCATTACGGCATCTAGGGCAGTCGCCTGTGGATCAGACAAATCCGCACGAATGTCGGATTCATCCCGATCGATCCCGACCACCTCGTACCCGTCTTGCCGGCAGCGATCGGCGATCGCGCGCCCTATTCCGGCTGCTGAACCCGTGATGAGAACGCGTTGCTGGCTCGTCATGATTTGACCGGGGGACTATTGGAGTGATGGAAAGGCCCACAACCCGGAGCCGAAACGCGAGCCCTACTCAATAAGAGGCCGCAGGGCTATTACACTTACTATCAACTTAGGCAATCAAGCGCTTCACTGCCGGCCGCTTTGTGGCGGTTCCAGCTATGTTGGAGCCCCGGCGTGCATTCACGGCCGGGCCGGAGGCGTCGCGAGCGGGCCTCGTCKAACATCTCGTCGCGCTGGGTGACGCGGTCACGAAGGGGCAGCGTGTCGCGCTGCTGCATCCGACTGCAGGAGCACGCGGTGGGTAAGACGTGATCCTCAGTCCGATGCCCGGCTATGCGCTGCGCCAGACGGAGCACGCCTTCGCGACACCCAATCAGTTGATCGGCAAGGTCGGCACGCCGATGCAGAGATAATTCGTGAATTATGGATTGGATGAGGCTCCGCCACGCCTCATGGTCTTAATGACATAATGCGTTCCCGGGGCTTTCAGCCCTCGCCAATCGCGTTGGCTGGCGGCCGAGCGAACGTTCCGTGTCCTCGCCGCTTCGGGCTCGAAGGCGTCAGTGCGACCGGTCCTGAGCGGCGGTAACTCATTGCACGTGTTGGCCTTGCCTTGATCGTTCTGCGGCTGCTGGGGTTGAAACAAGTGCGATGGCGATCGTTGAAAGCGTGAGCTGGGGTTCATTATGTCGATGATGTACACTTAGACTACAGCCGAGCGCGTCGCCGATGCTTCATCGCGAGCGAGCGGGTGCCAACTAAGAGGAGGCCCGTCACAATGAGGGCCGGCGTCGACACGCAAATTGCGAACCGTTCTCGCCTCCCGTTCTGGGCCGGCGTGTTCGTGACAATTGCCTGTCTTGCGATTCTCATCCTTAGCGGCTGGCGAGAATGGTCAGCGCGCGAAGCGGTGCTGGAGAATGCCGAGATAGACATGGCCAATCTCGCCCGCTCGCTTACGCAGCACGCCGAAGATTCGGTGGAGCTCGCCGACGCGACGCTCCTTGGACTTGCCAATCGCCTGGAATCAACTGGCATTGAGTCCGAGGCCCTAGCGGGCCTTCAGAGCTTCCTAAACGATCGTCGAACCACGCTAGGCCGTATCCGCGGCCTCTTTGTTTATGACGAGATCGGCGAGTGGGTCGCGACGACGGAAAGCGTAAACCTCGCCGGGCTGAACAATAGTGACCGCGCCTATTTTCAACATCATCGCGATATCGACGACCGCCAAACTTTCTTAGGCCCCCCTGTGCAAAGCCGATCGGGCGGTCAATGGATCATCACGATATCGCGCCGCTTCAATCACAGGGATGGCAGGTTTGCCGGCGTGGTTGCTGCGACAATCGACGTCGCCTATTTCGCAGAATTTTATAGGAGATTTGATATTGGGCCACGCGGCACCGTCACGTTGCTCAACAAGGACGGAATTCTGCTTGCCCGAAGCGTCGGTGACGGCAGTTTTGTAGGCAGGGATCTGTCGACGACCCGTCTTATTCGCGAACAGATCCCTCGCGCTTCATCGGGAACATACTACTTCCGCTCACCCTTGGACGGATTGCAGCGGTTGAGCTTCTACAAAGTGAGTGATCGCTTCCCGTTCGTCTTGCTCGCGACACAAGCGGAGCACGACGTGCTTGCGCGCTGGCGCCAGGGTGTGATCACACGTGTAGCCTTCGTCGTTGGGCTCGCCCTGTTCATTGCTCTTGTCGGTATCCATCTCGTCCGGCAGCTCGTCGCACGTCAGCGTCTTGCCGCTGCAATCGCGGCAAAGGAGGCTGACTTTCGGCTCCTGGCTGAAGAGTCCAGCGACCTGGTGACCCGTATCGATTTCGACGAACGCATTCTTTATGCGTCTCCAGCCTCAGCGCGCGTTTTGGGTTGGGCCCCCGCGCAACTTGTCGGAACCTCGGCTTTGGCGGGCGTCAATCACGAGGACCGACCACGAGTCGAGCAAACGATTGAAGCGCTGAAGCGAGGTGAGATGGACGAAGCGCGAATGCTCTATCGCATTCGCCATCGCGAGAAGTCCGAGATCTGGGTCGAGACGACAATGCGCCCAACCAGGAATTCGGACACTGGTCTTATCAATGGTTTCGTTGCTCTCTCCCGCGATATGACGCAACACAAAGACCTTGAGGCGAAGCTCGCCGTTCTGGCCGCCTCCGACGGGCTCACAGGCCTTGGCAACCGTCGCTGCTTCGACGAACGTCTAGAGCAGGAATGGGCGAGAGCGCGCAGGGAAGGCACTCCTATTTCCCTGCTGATGATCGATATCGACCACTTCAAGATGTTCAACGACCAGTTCGGACATCAAGCGGGAGATAGCTGCCTGCGGACGATCGCTAGCGTACTGGCTAACCAGGCTCTGAGGTCGGCCGATCTTGCCGCCCGTTATGGCGGAGAAGAGTTCGCTCTTCTTCTCCCGAATACGGATTCCGACGGGTGCGAGCAGGTCGGGACCAGGGTTCTAGAGGCGCTCCACGAAATCCAGATTGAAGACGGTAGTGTCGCCGCATGGCGCACAACGGCAAGTATTGGCGGCGCTACGATCTGGCCCAATGCCGCGACCACGACCAACCATGCTTCATTGGTGGAAGCAGCCGATCGAGCACTATACGCGGCTAAGAATGGCGGTCGCGATCGCCTGATGATGGCAGGAAAAGTGATCCGCTGGCCCGGGGCCAAAACTGCATAACGCATTTTGAAGCGGCATTAGGTAGCAAAGACCACCAAAGGCTCACTAAGCAACTGAATTGTAGGGGTTTCTAGCCTCTCGGCATTGCCAAAAATGGTACGCGTGGAAGGCGTCGTTCGACAACCTGCCAGCACTGTCCTCATCGGTTCCCAGACGCGCCGGGACCTTACCCATCAGCAGACGTTCCGAAGGTCGAGGGTGGGTCGAAAGCGGAAGTCGCTAAGCTGCCCGAAAGCGGGCCTCCTGGCCAAGGCGCTATCGCCTCATCGAGCGTCTGCTTCCGGACCGAGATCGAAGGGTAGATGCGGAGCGGGCGCGCGGTTGCGAGGCGGCCGAAGTCTGCTCGGGTAACGGGGCGGTGAAATCGGGCCGGGCCCAACACCCCGGACCAATGTAGGCGGCGAGCAAAATATTGGCCGAAAGCAACAAGAGGCAGCACGGTCAATCGCGTATCGATCCGGCGAAGCCCGCTCTGCCACGAGGAACTGTGATGAATTACCCCACGAAGATTGCCCCGTTCGCGATCTGCTTGGCTCTGGCCGCTACTGCGGCACAGGCGCAGGCCGCGCCCAAAGCCGAGAGCGTTGCTGGCGATTACCTGAAGATGAGCAGCCTCGATACTGTCGAAGCTGATTGGGCTCGCCGCCGGTCGCGCCGGCACGCCTCCCGGGGGCACCGGGAATACCGGGTGTATCACCGCACCGCGACCGTCTCCCGGCCACACCGCCGACTGCGCTCGCTGGCTGTCCCGGTGCTGATGCTCGGCGGCAGCGGCGGCTCGTCCGAGATCTGCTGGATTCAGAACGGCGTGGTGCTGTGCCCATGAACCCGCACCGGATCGCCTTGGGCAAGGCCAACAGGGCAAGTTCGCGCCCTGTTGGAGTAGCGTCGCGACATCTCGCGTGTCGAGATTGCCGAGCGCCTGAGCCTCAGCGCGATGGCCGTGACCCGGCACGTTGCCGCGGACGTCACCAAGATCGACGCAAGGCTCTTTGCCAAGTGCTTCAAGGCTCAAGGTTTAACTGAGAGCGGCAGGTCTCCACGGATAACTCATGATCGGGGGCGCTCCGACAGCCGGATAGGTCAATTCCCGCTACTCGACTGCCGACGTTATCGAACTGCCCGGAAGCAGAATTTCATAATGCCAGCTCAGAGTCGATTTTGCTCCTTCGATCTCGGTCCGGAAGCTGACGTTCGTTCGGACAATAGTGCGAGAGCCTGCGCCGACTATCGGTCGCGTCGCCGTTAACCAACGCCGTGCATCCCGATCGACTCCACGCCATTCCCCTGGCATGAGCTCGGATCATGCATCGGCTCATATGACAGCGCTGACTTGAACCGCGACGCCCACCTGGATCGTCGACGGTTCCCGCTGCCCGATCATGACAATCCCCATACCGGACCGGACTCCGAGCATGACCATGCCGTTCATCACCATGGGTTTCAGCTTCCGTGCCTTCGCCGGGGGCTGGGAAATACCGCTCTCCCTCGTCTCGAGGGGAGCGCTGAGCCATGGAGAGGCCCGGCCAGCACTTCTTGCTTTCGCCCAAGGTCCGCGACCTGACGATCACCGAACTCTCCCGCATCCAGGAGAGGACGGCCTACAAGTGGTTCCGGCAGGCCCGTTGGCCTGAGACGGACGGCGAGGCCTACTGCCCGCATTGCGGGAACCTGCGCTGCTACGAGATGATCCGGAGCCGCTTCAAGTGCTCCGCCAAGGAATGCGGCTCCGTCTTCACGGTGACGTCCGGGACAGCGTTCGCCTGGCGCAAGCTGCCGTTCAAGAAGATGCTCTTCGCGATCTGGTTCGTCGCCAACTCCGTCAAGGGAAAGGCCGCCCTCCAGCTCTCCAGAGAGCTCGGCGTCCAATACAAGACGGCCTGGGTGCTCCTGATGAAGCTCCGGGAGACCGTGGCGTCGCGCCGCGAGGAGATGGTGCTCGACGGCGAGGTCKAGATTGACGGCAAGTACGCCGGCGGCCACGTGCGGCCCAAGAACAAGGCCGAGGATCGCGTCGATCGGCGCCTGAAGAAGAACCGCAGCCCGGACCGCCTCTGCATCCTGGCGATCCGGCAGCGGGGCATGTCCGGCCGGACCTTCACCCGAGTGATCCGAGAAGAGGACGGCGATGCCGCTTGGGCTGCGGTTCGCGACCACGTCTCCCGGAACGCGAAGGTCTTCGCCGACGAGCACGGGAGCTACAACGATGTCGTCGGCCTGAACCGCATGGGTCGGGTGAACCACTCCGAGGCGTATTCCTCCGAAGATGGCACGAACACCAACGTCGTCGAGAGCTTCTTCAGTCGGATCCAGCGGGCCTATGTCGGCATCCACCATCGCTTCTCGACGCGATATCTCGACTGGTACGCGGCCGACATCGCCTGGCGCGAAGACACGAGGCGGATGAGCAATGGCGGGCTGACGCGTTCCCTGCTGGGGCAGGCGCTGAGGCGACCGACGTCGCGGTACCTGTGCGGCTATTGGCAGGGCAACAAACCGCCCGAGCTGATCTGGGATGGAAGCGCCGCAGCCTAAGCTGCGATCTCCCATAGGTGCTTTCGGCTGTCGATGGTGCCCGCTTGGCGTACGCGGCCGCGCTTGGTCAGGGCGATCAAAGTGGCGGAGACCTGCGTCAGGAAACGCGGCATAGACGGATCGTCCGCATCGGCACCGTTGCGCTCTACGATCCGGAAGGTGCAGTCCGCCGTCGAAAGCGGGTGCTCCGCCTCGCGGAGCACCTCGAGGATGGCCTCGTTCTTGTTGATCCGTGCGAATTCGGGAGGGAGCTGTTTGGGTGCCCTTGGCCGCTGCGGCTTCGTTGCCGCTGATCCCTGCGGGGCATAGGCCGGATCGTAGATCGCGATCACCTGGTCGATCGCCGAGACCTGTCCATCGATCGCCTGAATCTTGGCTTTCAATTCCTCGACCTCGTCAAGCAGCTCGGCGCGCTTCCGCTTCAGTTCCTCGTCAACTCTCACCTGCTCCTGCTCCGTCAATGGGAGCCGGAAGCTACCAAACCGACTGGATCAGGTCTGGTGGTTTTTGCTACCTAATGCCGTTTTGAAGCACCGGTTGTCGGACGCCAGCGATTAAGCGCGCTCCGCCGAGCCCATGCCTATGGCCAGCCGTGCCGCTCCGTCTTGGCCGATACCGTTCGGTGAGACTACTGCGACCTATACTAAGGAGGGGGCGCGATCCGAGACGTTTGCCGCTATTCCAAGATGTGAACAGCGAGCAGCATTATGTTCTCCGCTTTTAGCGGATCCGAAATGGTGGGATTGCTCCTCGGAGCGGCTCCATCACAGGTTTTCGTCGTCGGCTTTCTTTGGCGATTCTCACTGCGCATTCCATCGCGCAGACCCGCGGAGGCACAACGCAGGGGAGCCTGGCATGCGTCAAGAACGACCAGACCGCAGGCGAAACCGGGCCCCAGCCTACCCAAGTCGCCGCTCCGTAATGTTGAGTTCGGAGGCGGACTATATTCGCGCCTGTGCCCGAGCTTGCGACCTCCATGCTGCTGCTCGTCATCCGATGGCTGAGGTCGAACTCGAGAATTTGGCTCTCGCCATTCTGACATGGGAAGCCAGAGGTGGCGGGCCAAACGGAACCTGAGCAGCGGCCCGCCCGACCACGCCTAGCCGACAAACGCCAGCGCCACTTCGTGAAGCGAGGGGCGGTCACGGATCCTGTCCGAACTCAGCCGCGTTGGCTGCGCGGCCGCATCCTCTATCTCGCCGTACCCCCCACAGCCAATATTCGGCATGGGTAGGCAAGACCACCCGAGGCCACCTAAGCAACTGAATTGAACAGGCTTTTTGATGCCTCCGAAAAATTCGGTGACGGGCGGAAGGCATCGTTCGGCAACTCCCAGCACTGCCATCTGAACAAGCCCAACGGCCAGGCCATCATCACGCCACGCATGGGACCGCCATTCGTCGAGGCGCTCGCGGTCAAGAAATTGCACGGGGTCGGACCGGCCACCGCAGCCAAGATGGAGCGGCTCGACATTTTGACAGGCGCCGACCTCAGGGCGAAGCCACTCGCCTTCCTGCAGGAGCATTTCKGGAAGTCCGGCGCCTGGTATTACAGGATCTCGCGCGGGATCGATGAGCGCCCGGTCCAGCCCGACCGGCAGCGGAAATCGGTCGGCGCCGAGGATACCTTCGCGGTCGATATCTTCGACCTCGAGGCGGCGCACTCCGAGGTCACACCGTTGGTCGCAAAGGTCTGGCGCCATTGCGTAGCGAAGGGGCTGCACGGGCGAACCGTGACCTTGAAGGTGAAGTACGCCGGTTTTCAGCAGATCACGCGCAGCCGCACAGTCGGCCTGCCGCCGGGATCAGCATCGGAGGTGGAGAGCATCGCGTGCGGCCTCCTCGATCCACTATTCCCGACCCAAAAAGGCATCCGGTTGATAGGCGTCACGTTGTCGTCCTTTGAAGGCGAACAGCACGAGGACCCGGACCAGCTCAGTCTCATGATCTAGACGGCATGTCGTCCCTCTGAACCGGATCAGTCACATGGCCTTCAAGACAGTCGAGAGTATTTTGCAGCCTGACCCGCGCTTTGCCGATCTCTGTGTTGTCCAGAACGGTGTAACCCGCCGGATGACCCTCGCGGACCATCATGACGTATTGGCTGCCTTCGGCCTCAAATGGACCGCACCGGCTGATGTGGTGGCGGGTTTCGATCGCGCGCGAAACACCATCATCTACGCCTTTTTCGACTATGACGCGAAGCGCAGGCGTTTGGTGCGTTCGAGCTGGCGCTAAAGCATCAGCTCGATGGCCGCGGCGACGCTTCTCATGGTAAGCTGCGCAATCTCGTCGACAGGGCGAGGAAGGCTGCCATCCTACCAGCGCCCATTTCTGGCTCGGTAGTGATGTCCGACCCAATCGAGGCTCTCATCCGGTGTCTGGGGCAAAGTTCGGCGGAGGGTGGCCCAAGTCCGGAACAGGATGGACCGCTTGGGCTCCTGTTCCGGGTGAAATCGTTAGCCTCCGAGCCCGTTAGATAAACAGCGGATCGGTCGAGAACGGCGCGGGCGCCGGGTCGAACAGGAAATCATCTTGGTCGAGGAAAACCTCCTGCCCGGCATTCACGAAGACCGAGATATTCCCGCGCACCGAGGTGATCGTCGTTTCGAATTCCTCGTTGACGATCGACAGGTCGGAGAATTGCAGGCCGCTGCCGCGCAGGTCGAACAGGTCCGAACCATCCTGGAAGCCGGACACCGTGTCGCCGAAGAAGCTGCCTTCCTCGCTCCAGCGCCCGGTTCCGCTGTAGACGAACAGATCCTGCGCATTGTCCAGCTCGAAACCGAACTCGTCGCGTCCGGCCTCCATCTGGTCGTCGGCCGCACCGCTGATCAGCCAATCCGAGCCGCCTTCCCCGTTCATGGATGTGCCGACCGCGCCGGCATGCAGCTCGTCGTTGCCGGCCTCGCCCGCAGCGTGTTGTCGAAGTTGTTGAAGGAGGTGTCGCTGCCGAACATGACATCGTCGCCCTCGCCGCCAAACGCCGTGCCGCCGCCGTCGCTCGTCGCCAGCGTCAGTCGGTCATTGCCCGCGTCGCCAAACAGATTGTCGAAGCCGCCCGGACCGCCATCGAGGATATCGTCGCCGGCGCCGCCATGGACCTCGTCATCGCCAGCAAGCGCAGTGACTTGGTCATTGCCGCCGGCCGCGAAGATCCGGTCGTCGCCCGGCGTGCCGGTGATGACATCATCGCCATTCGTGCCCGCGATGACGAAATCGGTGCTGTATGCTCCTACCCTACCGTGGCAGGCTCAGATCACATCATTCCCGTGACAATGCCGAGCGCACGCCTTTCGTCAGAGCGTCGAGCCCTTGCGCGACTTTTCCTGCTGGACAAGTTCCTGAAGGAGTTGGTGAGCAAGCGTCTCATGTGCCACCCGCGGGTTCGTTTCGGCGGATTTGCTGCCGTAGGTTGTTGTGACGATCAGCATCTTTCGGTCAACTTTGAAGTTCCCCGAGTAGGTTCTTCCGTCGATCTTGATGTGGATCGCATGGCCTGACATGGAAACCTGATATGCCTCGTGAATGAGAACTCGCCCACGCCTCCCCAAGAGCATACTTCCACAAGGGACAGGAGACCACACTCAACGAAGTGTGCCAAGATATCGGGCAGGTAGCCGTTGCGGCCGAGCCATTCGATAAGGCGATCGAGCGGAGCGCTCTCGTCGCTCTTGCCGACCGCTATGCCAGGCACGTTTTCAATGAAGATCAACTCGGGGCCGAACCGCTCGAGTGGGAATCGGCGGGGCTGGCGGGCTACGCTCCACGATGATGGGCACCATGTCTACGCTAGCCCTCCAAATTGCCGCAGAGTGATTGGCCCGGTTCAGCTCGGCTTCGCGCTCAGGAATCGAATTTAACGTGCGACGCCTTTGGCCGTCTGCCGCGAAAATGTCMGACGCCATCGAACTACCTAGTAGTATGGGCCGACGATGAAGCGCCGAGTGAGCGGGACCGTTCAGGGGGTCGCCCGTAGATTAGTGACTTATGCCTGTTGACCGACTTCCCGGAGAATGCGCCGCAGCCACTGATGGCCCGGATCAGCATCGTGCCTTGAGTGCCATGTCTGCACCACCCGGAACTGGGGAATGTCGATCGGCGGCGGGAAGAGCCTGAGGGGTAGGCGGCCGGCAAGCGGCGTAAAGAGGCGGCGTGGTTCCGTCGCCACGAGATCGGAGGCGTCCACCAGCATTGGGGCCATCAGGAAGTGTCMGACGGTTACGGCCACATTTCGCTTGAGCCCTCTTTCCGCCAGCACGGCGTCGACATAGCCGCTCGGATTGCCCCTCATCGAGACCTGAATGTGGCGAAGGGCCAAATATCGGTCGAGATCGAGCGGTTCGCCGAGATTGGGGTGGTCGCCGCGGCCGGCGCAGATGAAGTCTTCTTCGTAGAGCAGTTCCTCCCGCATGTGTGTCGGCGGCTCCGGAAAGTTGCCCGCGATCAGTTCGACCGTTCCATCCTCCAGCATCGGCAGGCCGACGCTCCGGCTCGTATTGCGGGCGACGAGAGACAGGCCCGGCGCCTCTTGGTCGAGGCGTGCGGTCAGGCGAGGCAGAAGCACGAAGGCGGCATAGTCCGAGAGACCGAGGACGAACTGCCGTGTGCTCGCGGTCGGGTCGAAAGCACGCCCGCCACGCAGTACGCCTTGCACCTGCTCGAGGATAGATCGCACGTTCGGCGCGATGTCTTGGGCCAGCGAAGTCGGCACCATGCCACGCGGCGAGCGGACGAAGAGTGGATCGCCGAACAAAGCACGCAGCCGGTTGAGCGCGTGGCTCACGGCCGGCTGGGTCAGCCCGATCCGTTCGGCTGCGCGCGTGGCATGACCTTCTGCAAACACGGCATCGAACACCACCAGCAGATTCAGATCGATATTGGCAAGATGAACCGCATTCATGACGATGATATTATTAATGAATTGGATTTATCGCAATCGTTCAGCGATGAATCTCTGATAGGGGCACGGGGCGGCGGCTCTATCGCGCCGCATGGCCGAAGTCATGCCCCCCGAAACCCTCTTCATGAAGCGGCTTGATGGGAGCCCAGCAGACCATGGCTCAAGACGCAAACGGCGAGCGTTTCGAACGCGGCATGAAGGTTCTCCAGCGGATCGGCGGCGAGGGTTTTGACTTGCCGATCAAACGCCTTGCAGAGGCGTCGCCGGACTTGGCGCGTTTTACGGTCGAATATTCTTATGGCGATATTCTCTCCCGCCCGGGACTGAGTTTGCCGCTACGGCAGATTTGCACCGTCTCTTGTTTGATGGCGCTGGGCAGCGTCAAACCGCAGCTCAAGTTTCATATGACAGGCTTCCTCAACGCCGGCGGGAGACCGCAGGATTTGGTCGAGTTGCTGTTCGTATCCGTGGGGGTTCTCGGCTTCCCCTCCGCCGTCGTTTCGATCGCCCTGGCGCGCGAGATCTTCCAGGAGCGAGGCATCACCTTCGAGGCCCCGCCACCGGCAAGCGACGACGGAACGCAGCGATACCGGCGCGGACTGGAAGCCCTCCTAGCGGTCAACGGCGAAGGCCATCTGCGGCCTCTTGAAGCGATCTCGCCGGACCTTGCACGCTGGACGATTGAATTCGCCTTCGGCGAGTCGCTGGCGCGCGAGGGGTTGGAACCGAAGGCCAAGCACCTCGCCATCATTTCGATGCTGGCGGCGACCGGCAACCGCGACGACGCTCTCGATTTCCATCTCAAAGTCGCCCTCAAGCAGGGCCTGTCGCCTGCAGAGATTGCCGAGGCGCTAATGCAGCTTAGCGTCTATGCCGGATTTCCCGCCGCACTCAACGCCTTCGGTCTCGCCCAACGGGCCTTCTCGGCAGACCGCGGCGCTACAGCGATCACGGCGCCATCCGCGGCGGCACAACTGTCCGAGAGCCGGGAGTTGCGTCGGAAGCGCGGGCTCGCGACACTTGCACAGACCTCCGGAGCATCCGGTGAAACGGTCATCCGCAGCTTCGACGACATTGCACCGGATATCGGTCGGATGATCGTCGAGCACTCGTACGGCGACGTTTTCTCACGACCAGGCATCGATCCTATAATCCGCGAGCTGACGGCCTGCGCGGCCTTGGCGGCGGTCGCGACCACGACTACGGAAGCCCCGCTGCGTGTCCACATCAACGCGGCACTCAATGCCGGCGCGAGCCGAAAGGAGGTGCTCGAAACCCTCCTCAACCTCGTGCCCTACAGCGGCTATCCCGTCGTGCAACAGGCGGTGCGGATTGCCGGCGAGGAATTCGCCAAGCGCCCCGAATGAAGTGCTTGGTTGCCGCCGCATACGGCAACTTGCTC
The DNA here is from genome assembly GCF_056396005.1 of Allobosea sp. 05T439. NCBI lineage: Bacteria > Pseudomonadati > Pseudomonadota > Alphaproteobacteria > Hyphomicrobiales > Alloboseaceae > Allobosea > Allobosea sp. 05T439. Next base: position 11,832 of record NZ_JBFTKP010000024.1, read on the forward strand.
AGGGATCGTGCTGACTATCGGCCAGGCCGCCCGGCCATCGCCCGGATCGCACCTCGCCACAATTGTCGGCGCCATCTCGTCGCACGCCGCTCAGCCGGAAGCAGATCACCTTCCACCGTCGATTAGCCGGCCAGCGCCGGCCGCAAATGCGACGAGAACCTTCCGCAGCTGACTGACTCGGAGCGATGGCGCCCGCCCACGAGCTCGAGCCGGAAATCGTCCGGCTGACGGAGAAATGCCCTCCGTAATAAGGGACGGCGAGGCTTCAGGATTGTCTTGGGAGAGCGGCATGGATTGTCGCTCCGAAGTCGCCGTGGAAACGCGATCGAGCAGCCGTGCGCTGTTCAGGCCGGTATGGGATTCGGACTCGCAAAGTGGCAAGCTGCGCTTTGCCCGGGCATCACTTCGCGCAATGCTGGGCGTTCTGCCTTGCAAATGTCCTGCACCAGCGGGCAGCGGGTGTGAAAACTGCACCCCGTAGGAACGCGTGTCGGGCTGGGGACGTCGCCCTCGAGAATGATGCGCCTGGCCTTGAAATCCGGGTCCGGCTCAGGGGCCGCCGACAGGAGGGCCTGGGTGTAGGGGTGTTGCGGGGCCGAATAGATCTGCTCCTTGTGCCCGATCTCAACGACGCGTCCTAGATACATCACCATGACCCGGTCAGCGATGTGCCGGACCACGGCAAGGTCATGGGCAATGAAGAGATATGTGAAGCGCTTCTGCTCCTGCAGGTCCTGCAGAAGATTGACGATCTGTGCCTGCACGGAGACGTCCAAGGCGGAGACCGGCTCATCCGCCACGACGAAACTCGGATCAACCGAAATGGCCCGGGCAATGCCGATCCGCTGACGTTGGCCGCCCGAGAACTGGCGCGGCTTCCGGTCCATGAAGCTGGGCGATAGTCCGACCTGGTTCAGAAGTTCCGCGACCCGCTCCCGTTTCTCCCGTCGGTTGCGAACAAGGCCGAAAGCCTCGAGCGGTTCGGCGACGATGTCGGCAATGCTCCTGCGCGGGCTCAGGGACCCGTAGGGATCCTGAAACACCATTTGTGCTCTTTGGCGCATCTGCCGCATCTCGCTTCGCGAGAGCGTGTTGATGTCCGTTCCCTCGAAGAAGACGCTGCCTTCCGTCGCATCGATCAAGCGCAGCAGCAGCCGTCCCATGGTGGACTTGCCGCAGCCGGACTCCCCGACGACCGCGACGGTCTCGCCGCGATTGATCGAAAAGKACACGCCGTCCACGGCACGGACGCTGCTGCCCTTCGATCTGCGGAAAAGGCCGCCGGCCTCGCCAAAGGTCTTGCTGAGATTCTCGGTCCGGATAAGCGGCTCGATCATTGGACGGCCTCCGCCTTTGCTGTGACCCAGCAGGCCGCTGTATGGCTCTCGCCGAAGCGGAACATCGGCGGCATTTCCCTGGCGCATTCGTCAACCCGCAGCGAACATCGGGAATAGAACGGGCAGCCCTGCTTGACGGTGCCGGGCAATGGCACCGAGCCGGGAATCTGGAACAGGCGTCGGCGCTGATCCCTGAGGTGGGGGATCGATTCCAGCAGACCGCGCGTATAGGGATGACTTGGCCTGCGGAAAATCGATCGCACGTCACCGTCTTCCACGACACGACCGGCATACATGACGATCACCCGTTCGCAGACATCGGCAATGACGCCCAGATCGTGCGAGATCAGGAGGATTGCCGTGTTCGTCGCGGACCGAACACGCTTCATCAGTTCGAGCACCTGGGCCTGGATCGTGACGTCGAGCGCGGTTGTCGGCTCGTCGGCGATCAACAGCTTGGGGCTACATGCGAGCGCCATCGCGATCATCACGCGTTGGCGCATCCCGCCCGAGAACTGGTGAGGATAGGCGTCGACCCGGCCCGCGGCATCGGGAATCCCCACAAGGTTCAGCACCTCGATCACCCGGCGCCGCCGCGCTTCGCGATCGAGCGCGGAATGGAGCATGATGGCTTCGCCGATTTGATCGCCAATGGTCATCAGGGGGTTGAGCGAACTCATCGGCTCCTGAAAGATCATCGCGATTTCGCGCCCGCGGATATCGGGCATTTTCGCTCGGGGCAGATCGAGAAGATTGACCCCGTTCAGCTCGACCCGGCCCTGCACAATCCGGCCCGGCGGCTCGGGGATCAGCCGCAGGATCGACAGCGACGTGATCGACTTCCCCGACCCGGACTCGCCGACGATGCCAACGGCGCCGCCGGCCTCGATCTCGAAACTCACGCCATTGACGGCACGGATGGGATTGGTCTTGGGACCGAACTCGACCGCCAGATTCTCTACTTTCAGAAGAGGTGGCGTCATTGAGCGGTCTCCGGATCGAGCACGTCGCGGGCCGCATCGCCGATCAGGTTGAAGGCCAGGACGACCATCGTGATGGCGAAGCCCGCTCCGATGATCGGCCAGGGGGAGCCAAAGATGTTCCCCAAGCCGTCGCGGATGATGTTGCCCCAGCTCGGATTGGGCGGCTGGGTGCCGATCCCGAGGAAGCTGAGGGAGGCCTCGAGCCGAATGGCCGATGCGACCCACAGCGTCATCAGCACCACGATGGGCGCCGAGATATTCGGGAGCACATGCCGGACGATGATCATGGGCGTGGTGACCCCCGCGGCGATGGCCGCTTCAACATAGGGTTCCTGCTTGACCGCGAGCGTCGAGGCCCGCGCCACGCGGGCAAAGCCCGGCACGAACGCGATGGTTATCACCGCCACGACGTTCCAGAAGCCGCCGCCGAGCACGGCTGCGATCATGATAGCGAGCAGCAGCTCCGGGAATGCCAGCAGGAGGTCGATGATCCGGGTCACCAGACGATCGATCATCCCGCCGAAATACCCGGCGGCGACGCCAAGTGCGGTACCAACGAGCGCAGCCAGCGTCGGAGAGATCAGACCGAAGATCAGCGAATTGCGTGATCCGAAGATCAGGCGCGACAGCACGTCTCGTCCGAACTGATCCGTGCCGAGCCAGTGTTCCGCCGACGGGTATGAGTTGATCGCGAGATAGCTCTGCGCCAGCGGGTCATAAGGTGCAATCGCGGGCGCCAGAACGGCGATGGCAAGGAAGACCGCGATGATGATCGTCGCCAGGATCGTGGAGGGCTGGCCCAGGATGATGCTGCGCAGCAATCCGAAGCGTGGCTCTTCCGGCGCGAGAACATGGGTCTGTTCCGTGGCAAGCGTCATCACTTCACCCGAATTCTGGGATCGACCACGATGTAGGCGAGGTCGACCAGCAGGTTGATCAGAACAACAAAGAAGGCGAACACCACGACGCCCGCCTGGATGACTGGATAGTCCCGCTTGGCGATTGCGCTGATCAGGACTTCCCCGATGCCTGGCCGGTTGAAGACCAGCTCGATCGCGACCGACCCAGACAGCGTCGCCAGAAGACTGAGCCCCAGCCCGGTCGTGATCGGCAGCAAGGCGTTGCGCAGCCCGTGCCGATAGATGACGCGGTTCTCTCGTGCGCCTTTCGCCCGTGCCGTGCGGATATAGTCCTTGCCAAGGACCTCGAGCAGTGAGGTCCGTGTCAACCGGCCGAGGAAGGCCGTCTTGACCATGGCGAGTGTCACCGCCGGCAGAAACACGTGGTACATGCGGTCGAAAAATCCGGTGCCCCCGCCATTGATCGGGAACCAGCCGAGGGTCAGGGCAAACACGATCAGCAGGAGCGCCCCGAGATAGAAGTCGGGGATCGCGTAGCCGATGAGGGAGAACACGCGAACGCCGGCGTCGGGGAGCTTGTTGCGGTTGACGGCCGCGACCACCCCGAGCGGAATCCCGACGAGCAGCCCCATCCCCGTCGCGACAAGCGTCAGCTCGATCGTGTAGGGCAGATTATCGGCCAGCAGCCGGAGGACCGGCGTTCGATCGATCAGGGACTGCCCGAAATCGAGCGTCAGCATGTCCCAGATGAAGGTGAGGTACTGCTGCCAGAGGGGCGCATTCAGCCCCATTTGCTCGCGAAACAGCGCAAGCTGTTCCGCGGTCGCATAGTCGCCGAGGGCGACGAGTGCCGGGTCCCCAGGGAGCAGGCGCAGCGCGATGAACACGAGCGTCAGCACCAGCAGGACCGTCGGCACGGCATCGAGCAGTCTCGCTCCGATGACACGCAGCATGGTCTGCCCCTTTAGACGCGCGTGGCCTTGTTCAAACGCCAATAGGCGTAGCCAGACTTGACCGGGAATCCGATGTTCACACGCGGATTGCGCGCTATGACATAGGAGAGCGTGACAATCCCAAGGAGCGGCAGATCACGCAGAACCTGCTTCTCGATGTCCTGGATGAGCGCGATACGCTTGTTGAAATCGGGCTCGTCCTGAGCCTTTTCGATGAGTGCGTCGATGCCGGGAATGGCGACGCCGTAGTGGCTGTAGTTTTCCGCTCCGGTGCCATCGGCCTTGACGTCCGCTTCGGCCGACAGCAGCTGCAGGAAGGGCTGCGTCGGCACCGGCGGGTAGCTGGACGAGTACAGGGCGATCGAATTCCGGTCCTTGCGGTTCTCGGAATGCATGGTCGCATGGTCGATGATCTTGAGATCGAGGTTGATGCCGACGGCGCGCAGCTGCTCCTGGAGCATCAGCATGATCGCCGCATAATCCTCACGCTGGCTGGTGAAGCAGGGAATGGTCACGCCGTTCGGGTGCCCCGCCTCTGCCAGCAGCGCCTTGGCTTTCTTGGGATCGTAGTTGTATTGCAGCTCGGGCGGCAAATCCGCTTTCTTGACCGCTCCGGCGAATTGCGGAGCGATGACCCCGACCATCGGGACCGCAAGACCGGCAAATGCCGTTGCGATCTGGTCGCTGTTGATGGCGTAGCGGATCGCCTGCCGCACGCGGATATCGTTCAGCGGCGGCCGCGTCAGGTTCAGGTGGAGCAGGTTGAAGCTGCCGGGCGCCGTGGCGTCGAAGATCGTGCTGGCCGAGCGCTGGCGCATCGATGGGAGCCAGCCGGGAKAGCGGACGCCTTCGATCATGTCGACCTGGCCTGAGGCGAAGGCGAGGGTTCGCGCCGTCGTGTCGGCAATGAAGCGGACATGGATCGTCTTGGTAACCGCCGGTCCAGCGAAGTGATCTGGGAAGGCAGCCAGTTGGATCCCGTCGCTGGGGCTGAGGCTTTCCACCTGGTATGGGCCCGTCCCGACCGGACTCATGGCGAAGTCCTTGCCCTTCTCCTCGAAGGCCTTCCGGCAGAGGATCGAGGCCGCGAGGGTGGTCACGACGCTGCCGTTGAACAGCGGATCGGGCCGTTTGAGGGTAAACTGGACGGTGTGGGGATCGAGCGCCTTGACCGCCTCGACATTGGAGTAGAGCGGCTTCTGGTTGGTCACGATCTTCGGATCAAGATGCCGGGCGAAGGTGAAGACGACATCGTCAGCCGTCATTTCACCGTAGCCCTTGTGGAACTTCACCCCTCGGCGCAGCTTGTATGTCCACGTCTTGGCATCCTCCGAGCTTTCCCAGCTCTCGGCGAGACTGGGGCGGAAGTCCTCGGGCCGGATTGCAAACGTCCCTTCGTCTGATTTCACGAGGGTATCGAACACCTGGTGAATCGCCCAGTTGTCGCCCCCGGTCATCCCGGGCTGCTGCGGATTGATGCTCGTGGGCGAACGCGCCGCCAGGGCGATCGAGATCGCCTCGTCCTTTGCATGAGCGATGGGAGCCCCCAGCGCCGCAGCCGCTGCAATCGTCGAGGCGTGACCGAGAAACGTTCTTCTGGTTAGTTTCATTATTTTTTCCTCCCTTTTTGTCTTGTTCTGACGTCAGGCGCTGATGGAAATGCTCCGCTTTTTCATCTCGGCCTCGTCGAATTCCATTCCGAGCCCCGGGGCCGTCGGCAATTCGAAGCGGCCATCGATGGGCTCGGACGGGTTCTTCTTGAAGAGCGATCCGGCCCGCTCCCAGTTATCCGCCAATTCGACCGGTTTGCTGAGATGCATGATGGTCGACAGCACATGAATATTGGCGAGGTGGCCGACGGAAGGCTGGGTCTGGTGCGGGACGAGCTCGACGCCGTGAGCATAGGCGACGGCGGCGCATTGCATCAGCCCGGTGATGCCTCCCATCTTGACGATGTCAGGCTGCACCATGCGCACGCCGGCATTGATCAGTTCCTTGAGCCCCTGAAGCGTATAGGTCTGCTCGCCGGCGGAAACGGTGATGTCGAGGCGCTGGGCGACCTCGCCCATGGCAGCGACATGGTAGTGCTGCACGGGCTCTTCGAACCACGTGTAGCCAAGGTCTTCGAGCGCCCGGCCGACCCGCATCGCGCCGCCGACCGAATAGCCGTTATTAGCGTCGAACCCGAGCACGAACTGATCGCCCAGCGCCTTGCGGACAGCCTTGGCCTTGGCAATGTCGCCGGGAATATCGACGTCCTGCCTGGTCCGGTCGCCGTCCCAGCGGATCTTCACCGCCGCGGGCCGCTCCTTCTCCACCCGCCGCATGACGACTTCGACAACCTGATCAACCGTGCGCCAGGCATTGCCCCCAACGGAGGCATAGCAGGGTAGAGCCGTGCGCCAGGCCCCGCCGAGTAGCTTGTAGACAGGCTGGCCGAGCAGCTTTCCTTTGAGATCCCAGAGCGCGATGTCGAGCGCTGCGAGCGCGGCCGTTGTGGCCCCTTCCGGCCCAAGTTTGATGCACTTGTGGAACAAAGTGTCCAGCAGGACGGCATGATCGAGAGCATCCTTCCCGATCAGGGCCGGCGCCATGTCGTTGGCGATGATGACTAGCGAAGCCAGGCCGCCTTGCATGGGCGAGGCTTCACCCAGGCCGTATTGACCATCCTCAGTCTCGATCCGGACGAACGCGCTTCGCGCCCCCTTTGCAGACGCACCCCAATCAACCTGGAACGTCTCTACCTTGGCAATCTTCATTATGCCCCCCCTTGGTACGTTAGACCCACCTGATTATCGCAGGGCGCTCATCAGCTCACTGCGACCTATTTAGTCTCACTGAATACGAGGATGGCGTCGCGCGAACCCACTCAGCTTGGTAGCGTCGAACGGAGCCGATAGATCCACCCTAGGCCGTCGATCGGTGCCGCCCATGACGCTTTCCAGTTTGCCCGCGCCCCGCAACCCGTTGGAGAGGTCGCGTGTTCAGACATTAAAATCGGCCCGTTCTCGGTGTCGTTGGCCAGGCGGGTCGCCTCCTACTTGGCTGGGAACGTAGAGATCGGCGCAGTGCGACCGAAGAACCGTCGTTTCAAATGGCTGCATCCACCGGAACCCCACTCAGCACGGTCGGTTGATAGTAAAAGCCACCGCTCGCACCTGTCAGAACTGTTCAACTCTCGAGATGATCCGGGTCGTTGCCCGGCAGCCGCGGGATCAACTCGTCGATCGAGCGTTGAATATGCGCACGCATCAGCCGACGCACGGCAGTCGCATCGTTGCGCGCGCAGGCCTCGATGATCGCCTCGTGCTCGGGCACCATTGCGGCAAGGCGGTGGTCGGGGAAGCCGAAGCGGCGTCGCGTCGCTCCAACGAATGCATTGTGCTGATCGAGCAGAACCAGCGCGGATCGGTTCGGGCGGATCGACAGGATGCTGGTGTGGAAAGCGCCGTTGGTCGAAGAGATCGCCGCCGAATTGCCCTGGCCGATCGCGGCGGCATAATCCTTATGGATAGCCCAGAGTGCGTTGATGTCGCTAACGGTTGCAACCGCCGCGCTGTAGCCGGCCAGAGGCGGTTCAAGAGCAAGGCGGATCTCGAATAATTCGCGGATGAAGGCCCGTTCGATCGAACGAACCCGCGCGCCCCGGTTCGGTAGAATCTCGATCCAGCCCTCGCCTTCGAGCTGCCCAAGCGCCTCGCGGATCGGCGCGGGGCTCGTCCCGTAGCGCTGCACCAGCGCCGCCATTTTCAAATGTTCAGACGGCGCAAAGGTCCCGGCAACGATGTCGGCGCGGATGGCCTCGCGCAGCCGCTGATACGTCGTCGCCTGCATGAAGGGCACGATTCGGCTGGCGGGGGCCGGTGCGTCCGTCATCTCGGCGCTCTCATCGTCGATTCCACCGCCCGCCCGATCGCCGCCCGTTCGTGAAACGCAATGCGGGTTGATGCAACCCGTGCGACGCAATCAGCCTCATTCGGACGTCTTGACATTCGCCGCCTTCTGCGAAGTTATAGATATTATATAATCCGACGAAGCCGAAGATGTCCAGCCAGCCTGGGCCTCGCGACCCGGACCCTGGGTCACAACCGGCCGTGCCAAGGGATTGGAAGCGAGCACCATGGACGTGCGGCTACTGGACAAGACGCAAGACGGAGCCGAACCAGGTCCTCGCGCGAGCGAAATCGTCCGTGTCGAAATTTGGATATTCAGTTATCCGATGGTCGGAGTCGGACCCGGCGGCATCGACGTGACCGGCGCGAAGTCCGCGCGCACTCGCCTCGCAGTGCGAATGGAAACGCGGGACGGCGCGCGGGGCGCCTATGTCGGCGGCCAGGCGAACTCGCTGGCCCAGGCCGCGGCCTGCGCCCGCGCTGTGCTCGGCCTCGACGTCTTCGCCCGCGAACGGGCCTATGAGCGTGTCCGCCGCCAGCTCCGCAAGGAAGACCGCATGGGCGCTGGCGTGATCGACATCGCGATGTGGGATCTGGCCGGCCATCGACTGGGCCTGTCGGTCAGCCAAATGCTCGGCGGCGGCAAGACCCGCCTCCCCGCCTACGCCTCGACCTGGTTCGGCGGCGAGGGTGGCGGCCTCACGACCCCCGAAGCCTTCGCCGACTTCKCCGAGGAATGTTACGAGCTCGGCTACCGCGGATTCAAAATGCATGGCTGGACCGACGGCAGCCCGACGCGCGATGCCGCGGCCGTGCGTCTGCTTGGCCAGCGCATCGGCGACAGGATGGCGCTGATGCATGACGCTGCCTGCCATCTGCGCAGCTTTGCCGACGCGCTCGAAGTCGGCCGGGCCTGCGATGACGCCAATTTCTTCTGGTACGAGGATCCCTATAGCGACGGTGGTCTTGCCGCCCACGCCCACCGGCGGCTGCGCGAGATGCTGAAGACGCCTCTCCTGCTCGGAGAGCATGTGCGGGGGTTGGAATCCATGGCGACGCTGACAATCGCCGACGGCACCGATTTCGTGCGCGCCGACCCCGATTTCGACATCGGTATCACCGGAACGATGAAGATCGCGCATTTTGCCGAGGCGCTCGGCCTCGATGTCGAGTTGCATGCGCCAGGACCCGCCCACCGGCACTGCATGGCGGCGATCCGCAACACCAATTTCTACGAACTGTCGATGGTCGGGCCGTCCCGAGGCAATTTCAATGCGCCGGTCTACACCTGCGGCTATTCCGACGATCTCGACAGCGTCGGTGCTGATGGATGCTTTCCGGTGCCCGGAGGGCCCGGTCTGGGGGTGAGCTACGACTGGGACTACATCACCCGCAATGCCAAATCGCATGTCGTGATCGAGTGAGGGCGCCATGCTGAGCGTAGAAGACACGGCAAGCGCCGCCCGCGACGTCCTCGGCTCGGCGGCCACGCGGATCCGCCGGATCGACGTCATTCTGTTCGCGCAGGACATGGAGAACGTCGCCTTCGATGTCAGCCCGAGCGGCATCGACATGCCAGGCGTGCGAACGACACGCAAACGCATCGCGGTCCGCATCGAAACCCAGGACGGCGCGCGCGGCGAATATGTCGGCGGGCGTACGGACACCGCCCCGCAGACCCATTTCATCGCCAAATGGATCATCGGGCGGGACTGCTATGCCCGTGAGACGATCTACGAAGACATTCGCCGCTGGTTGCGGAAGGAAGACCGGATCGGCGGCTGCCAGATCGACAACGCCCTCTGGGACCTCGCCGGCAAGCGCACCGGCCATTCGGTCAGCGATCTGCTCGGCGGCCATCGCGGCAAGCGCCTGCCGGCTTACGCATCGACCTGGTTTGGTGGCGATGGCGGTGGTCTGGCCACGCCCGAGGCCTTCGCCGAATTCGCCGAGGAATGCCACGGCCTGGGGTATCGCGCCTTCAAGATGCACGGCTGGACCGATGGCGGTTGGCGGCGTGATGCCGCCGCGATCCGGCTTCTCGGTCGGCGTGTCGGCGGGCGCATGAAGCTGATGCACGATTCAGCCTGTCACCTGAAGACCTTCGCCGACGCCCTCGCCTGTGGCCGTGCCTGCGATGAGGCCGGCTTCTTCTGGTACGAGGATCCCTATAGTGACGGCGGGCTTGCTGCCCACGCCCATCGTCGCCTGCGCGAACTGATCAAGACGCCGATCCTGCTTGGCGAGCACGTGCGTGGGCTGGAAGCCATGGCGACACTCACTCTCGCCGACGGCACCGACTTCGTGCGGGCCGATCCCGATCTCGATATCGGCATCACCGGCACGATGAAGATCGCCCATTTCGCCGAGGCGCTGGGCCTCGATGTCGAGCTCCACGGCAATGGTCCGGCACATCGCCACGCCATGGCCGCCATCCGAAACACGAACTTCTATGAATTGGCCATGGTCGGGCCGTCGCGCGGCCAGGCTGTCGGCACGTTCTATACCGACGGATATTCCGACAAGCTCGACGCGGTCGCCTCAGACGGCTGCTTCGTCGTGCCCGACGGTCCAGGCCTCGGCGTCACCTATGACTGGGATTTCATCGGGAAGCACAAGGTCAGCCACAGCGTCTTCGAATGAGCGCGGCCGAAAGAGCCCGCCATTCCCACAGGAGGAAATCATGACACGCATCACACGACGCTCAGTCGTCGCGAGCGCCCTGAGCATGGCCGGCCTCAGTGCCGTGTCGCACAACGGCGCAGCCTTCGCGCAGGGCGCGACCGACACGCTGACGCTGCGGCTCCAGGCCCGCGACCTCGGTTCGATCGATCCAGCCCTGACCAAGACGGGCGACGACGAGACGATCGTGCTCCAGGTCTTCAACTCGCTGGTCAATACCAAGCGCGGCACCATGGACATCGAGCTGGCGGCGCTTCAGCCGGAGCTCGCGGAACGATGGGAGGTGTCGCCCGACAAGAAGGTCTGGACCTTCTATCTCAAGCCCGGCGTGAAATGGCACCAGGGCTATGGCGAGGTCTCTGCCGATGACGTGAAGTTCTCCTATGAACGCCAACTCGACCCCAAGCTCGGCGGCGTGCACGGCGCCAGCTTCAAGGACATTGACACAATCGAGGTCGTCGATCCGCTGACGGTCCGTTTCGTCCTCAAGGCACCGAACGCGTTCTTTCACGCCTCGGCCCTGACGCCCGGTTTCGGCCGCTACATCGTGCCGCGCAAAGCCGTCGAAAAGCTTGGAGCCGAATTCGGCCGCGCGCCGATCGGCAGCGGGCCGTTCGAATTCGCCGAGTACCGGCCGCAGGAATCGATCGTCCTCAAGTCGAACAAGGATTATTTCCGCGGCGCACCGCCGACCGCGACCCTGCGCTTCCGCTACATCCCGGCCGACAATGCCGCGACAATCGCTTTCATCGGCAAGGAGATCGACCAGACCAGCGGCCCGCGCGAACCGCGTTGGGTTGATCAGATCCAGAAGGCCCGGAGCGATGCCCAGATCAGCATCATGCAGCCCGGGAGCCTGCAATTCCTCCACTTCAACATGAAGATCAAGCCGCTCGACGACGTGCGCGTGCGCCAGGCCATCGCCTATGCAGTCGATCGCAAGGTCTGGAAATCTGTGTTCGGCGTGGTCCACGGCCCGCTGCCCACGATCGTCCCGGAAGAGTTCTACGGCGCCCTGAAGACAGCCGATATCCCCGCCGAGCTTCGCTACGATTACGATCCGATCAAGGCCAAGGCCCTGCTGGCGGAGGCCGGCCACCCCAACGGCTTCAGCATCGAGGCCTTGTCGAGCGAGCGCTCCGACTACAAGCAGAACATGCTGATGGTGCAGGACATGCTGCGCAAGGTCGGCATCGACGTGAAGCTCAAGATCATGGACCATGCGAGCTATCACGCCGCCATCCGAAAGGACGAAGGCACGATCGACATGCTGTCGACGGCGATCGCGCCGACGGCGCCCGCCGTGATCAACGAGTTCCTGCATTCGGCCGCGGCGGTCGGCAAGCCGGCATCGTTGCGCAATTTCTCGCATTACGGCGAGATCGGCGGCAGCGTCGACAAGCTCGTCGACGAGGCCGTCGGGTCGACCGATGTCGACCGGCAGCTGGCGCTGCTCAAGGAGGCCCAACTCCAGATCCTGCGCGACATGCCGGTGCTGCCGCTGCAGACCCAACCCCTGGTCAGCGCGATCCAGGGCCATGTCGACCTCGGCTACAAGCCGCTCAGCGGCTTTGGCCAATACGAATACGCCACGGCGCGGCGCGTAGCCCGCTAGGGCATCGGCCTGAAACCTGGAGAGCGGTTTTCGGGACAGCCGATGCAAACACAAGAGGTTGGATCACTGGGCGGATACGACATTCGGTCAGATGATCGAGCGCCAGGCGCCGGTGGCTTCATGCCGCCGGCCATGCCCTGAAAGGTTTGCGAGACGATGGCGCGGTTCGTTCTCAAGCKACTGGCCGATGCAATTCTGACCGCCTTCCTGGTCTTCTCCTTCGTCTTCTTCGCCATGCGGCTCCTGCCGGGCGATCCCGTCATCGCCATGCTCGGCGACCGCGCCAATGCCCAGACGATCGAGAATGTCCGCAGGACACTCGGGCTCGACCAGCCGCTCCTCGTCCAATATGGCCGCTTCCTCTGGGGGCTCCTGCATCTCGATCTCGGCCGCTCGCTCGTCAACGGGGTCGACGTCACCGCGACGATGCTGCGGCACCTGCCCTATACGATCATGCTGACGCTCGCCTCGACCGTGGTCGGCATCCTGATCGGCGTGCCCGTGGGCGTCGCCTCGGCGATGCGCCCGAGTGGCGGCGTCGATCATTCGAGCCGGCTCGTCTCGCTGTTCGGCTCGGCCCTTCCGGATTTCTATCTCGGCCTCATCCTGCTCATCGTGTTCGGGCTGAAGCTCGGCTGGTTTCCGCTGCTCGGCGGTGGCGACACGCCCTTCGACCTGCGCTACCTCGTCCTTCCCGCGATGACGCTCGGACTGCTGAAGGGCTGCGGCCTGATGCGCCTCACCCGCACGGCCGTCCTCGACGTCTCGGGCCGCGACTATGTCCGCACGGCTCGCGCGCTCGGCACGCCGGAGCGGGTCGTGGTCTGGAAGCACATCGTGCGCAACGCGCTGATCCCGATCACGACGCAGCTCTCACTCATGATCGTCGCCACGCTCGGCGGCACCATTGCGATCGAACTCGTCTTCAACCGGCCGGGCGTCGGGCAACTGCTCGTCGGCGCGGTGACCGCCCGCGACTACAGCCTGATCCAGGGAGGCCTCGTGCTTCTCTCGGTCCTCGTCGTGCTGGTGAACCTTGCAACCGACCTGCTCTACGTGGTCATCGACCCCCGCGTGAAGGGAGCCTGACATGCTCGATCGCGTCTTCCTGGCCATCGCCGCCGCCATCCTGCTCCTGCTCCTGGTCGTCGTCGTGTTCGCCCCCTGGCTCCAGACGCATGACCCGCTGCTGCAGGACTTCGCCGCGGCCGATCAGGGTCTCTCCGCCGTGCATTGGCTGGGTGCCGACGAATATGGCCGCGATATCTTCTCTCGCCTGATCGAGGGAGCGCGCCTGTCGATTACGATCGGGGTGGCCGCGCCGATGCTGGCCGCCCTTGTCGGCATCAGCCTGGGCACGGCGTCGGCCTTCTTCGGCGGCTGGGCCGAGGCGATCGTCACCCGCCTCACCGACATGATGATGTCGTTCGATCCGCTTCTGCTCGGCGTGCTGATCGTCGCCTTGCTCGGCCCCGGCGTGCAGAACCTGTCGATCGCCATCGCGGCAGCACTCGTACCGTCATTCATCCGCCTCTCGCGGGCCTCGGCTCTGTCGGTCAAGCGGGAGGCCTATGTCGACGCATCGATCGCCATGGGGCGCGGCAAGTTCGGCACCATTGGAATGCATGTCCTGCCCAACATCGCTGGCCCCCTCATCGTCATGCTGACGATCTGGATCGGCTCGGCGATCCGCCTCGAGGCATCGCTCAGCTTTATCGGGCTCGGTGCCCAGGCTCCGGCCCCGTCATGGGGGAACATGGTGCGCGAGGGTGTTGCCGACATCTTCGGCTCGCCACTACCGGCCATATTTGCGGGGCTCGCGATCACGCTGACGGTCCTGGCCTTCAACATCCTCGGAGACCGCTTGCGCGACCGCCTCGATCCCGACCGGGTGACCGGGCGATGACGCCGCTGCTCTCCATCCGCGACCTCCAGGTCTCCTTCGGCGCGAAAAACGGCCCGGTTCAGGCGCTCCGCGGCGTCGATCTCGATCTGCACGCTGGCGAGTGCCTCGGCCTCGTCGGTGAATCCGGCTCCGGCAAAAGCCTGACCGCGCTGGCTGCGCTTGGCCTGCTGCCGGAAGCCGCCACCGTCACGGCCGGCCGCGTCATGTTCGATGGGCAGGATCTCCTGACCCTGCCGCGCCAGTCACTCGATGCGATCCGCGGTCGCCGCATCGGCATGATCTTCCAGGAGCCGATGACGGCGCTCAACCCGATCATGACCGTGGGCGAGCAGATCGGCGGGCCGCTGCGGCGGCATCTCGGTCTCTCCCGCGCAGTTGCACGCGCCCGCAGCATCGAGCTTCTGAGCCTCGTCGGCATTCCTGCGCCCGACAAGCGCGCCGCCGCCTATCCGCACGAATTGTCCGGTGGCATGCGCCAGCGCGTCATGATCGCGATGGCACTCTCCTGCGATCCGCAGGTCCTGATCGCCGACGAGCCGACGACCGCGCTGGACGTCACCATCCAGGCGCAAGTGCTCGACCTGCTGCGACGGCTGCGCCAGGAACTGAATCTTGCCGTGGTCATCATCACCCATGATTTCGGCGTGGTGGCCGAACTGACCGACCGGGTCGCCGTCATGTATGGCGGCCGGGTCGTCGAGGAGGCGACGGCCCTTCGCCTGTTCGATGCCCCCAGCCACCCCTACTCCATCGGTCTGCTGGCCGCGACGCCTTCGCTGGAGACGCAGTCCATGCGGCGGCTGCCTACGGTTGGCGGAGCTGTGCCACATCTGACCGAGATGCCGTTGGGTTGCGCCTTTCACCCGCGCTGTCCCGAATGTTTCGCCCCCTGTGCCAGATTGGTGCCGCCGCTGGAGCAAATCGAGGATGGTCACCTCGCCGCGTGCTGGGCGCGGCAGAACCAGCCGCAGGAGACGCCACAAGCGGCAGCGATGAGCGCGGGCGCGGCACCATGAGCGAACCTCTCCTGCGGCTCGAGGACTTGCAGAAGACCTTCGGCCGGGCTCCTGGCGGCATTCGGGCCGTCGACGGGGTGTCCCTTGATCTCCATCCCGGCGAGACGCTGGCCCTTGTGGGCGAATCCGGCTGCGGAAAATCCACGCTGGCGCGGCTTGTCCTACGCCTGACCGATCCTACCGGCGGGCGCATCCTGTTCGAGGGGCAGGACATCGCCGGCTTGTCGCAGCCCCGCATGAAGGCCATCCGCCGCGATTTGCAATTCATCTTCCAGGATCCGTTCTCGTCCCTGGACCCGCGCATGCGGGCGGGATCGATCGTGACGGAGCCGCTGGCAGTGCATGGCCTCGTTTCGCAGCGGGGCGAGCGAACCAGCGCTGCGGTGCGATTGCTTGAAGCCGTCGGCCTCAGTGCCCGCCATATCGGCCAATGGCCCCGCCAGTTTTCCGGCGGGCAACGCCAGCGCCTGGGCATCATCCGCGCCTTCGCGATGCGGCCGAAGCTCATCGTCGCCGATGAACCGGTCTCCGCTCTCGACGTCTCCGTGCGTTCGCAGGTCATCAACCTGCTGCAGGATCTCCAGGACGAGCAAGGCACCGCCTATCTCTTCATCTCGCATGACATGGCGAGCGTAAAGCACATGGCGAGCCGCGTAGCCGTGATGTATCTAGGGCAGATCGTCGAGATCGCGCCGAAGAGCACCTTCTTCTCGGCCCCCCAGCACCCCTATAGCCACGCCCTCCTCTCGGCCGTGCCGATTTCGCACCCGGCAAAAGTCCGGGACCGGATCCTGCTGCCGGGCGATCCACCGAGTCCCGCCGCGATCCCCAAGGGATGTCGCTTCCATCCGCGCTGCCCGATTGCCGAACCCCGCTGCAGGACGGAGGTGCCAGAGGCGCGACCGGTCGGCGAAGGGCATCTGGTGGCCTGCCACTTCGCGTCTCCTTGGCCGCTCGGCGGCGGTGGCGGACGCCCACGATAAGATCGTTGAGTTGGAATTTGCCTGTAAGAAAACGGCGACGTTGGCTGTGAACTGCCTGGGATGCCCCGGAGTTGCTCGTGACGCTGACCAAGATCCATTCAAGTGACAGACTTAGTCTGTCGCAATATAGGCGGTAGCCGCCGCTTCCAACGCTCCCCCGCAGGCAGAGCCCCGCTATTCCCGTAGCGCCGGCGCACCTTTGGAACTTCGGACGATACTCCCCCCGGGTCCGCGGTGAGCGCGTTCGATGCCGCAGGTGCCTGAACGAAATCTTCTGGATCGTCACGCTTCGGTGTCGATCTCTCGATCGACGGCATTTCCATCAGTTCCGGGGCGGGAGCTTTTGCGAGCGCGGGCAGGATCCGCTGAGCCTTCGCAGGTTCAAGCGAGTCCGGGGTGGCCGGCTTGGGTAATCGCTGCGGATCGATCTGCTGCGATCCGGGCTCTTGTTCGTTCGCGGAGACCTTCAGATCTAGGGTACCCCAAATAGATGGGTGCGGCTTTCTTTGGACGCGGCGTGTTTGTTTAAATTCAACGATGAAAGGCTTCTTGGGCGGCTTCATTGCTTTAGATGTCGCTCGATACTTTCATTGCCCGAATTGGGCTTGCAGGGATTACCGTTGTCTGCGGTTATCCCTGTCGCCGGTCCAGATGCTTCGCAGGTACGCCAAGGCTCGATCGCAACTTGCCAAGAAGATGGGGCTTGGTCAGCAAAGGCGGAAGCGCTCACGGGCTGCCTGACAGCAGTCGAAATCGGAATGTGCCATCAATCAAAAGCCGCTCGGCGGAAAACATCGGGCGGCTTTTAATTTTCAAACTTTAAGGTTAGCCGCAGACTCTTTGCCACTGCGACGGTCGGCCTCCAAATCATAGGTGATCTTCTGACCTTCAGCTAAACCCCGAAGACCAGCGCGCTCCAAGGCAGTCGCATGGACGAAGACGTCTTTACCACCTGTGTCTGGAGCGAGGAATCCATAACCTTTGGTTTCGTTGTACCACTTGACCGTTCCATTCGCCATTTTTGTTCCTATCGCTTTATTGTGACAACCCAACAAAGCGTAAAGCACCCCTCACCTTTTGCAAAGCGTCAGCATCAATCACTTTTTCTGACGGTTATCTAAGCGTTGGGAGCGGATTTAGCCGACACCTCTCAGGTTGCTTTAACCTTGAGTTTGACCTCTGAATTACTGCTTCGCTCAGCGGGTTTTGGTGTGCCATTATCGCCTTTTTGTAGCAATTGGCTCGCAATAACAAATCAATGACTACAAAGAACAAGCGGCAATTCGCGGCGGTGTGTTAGCGAAGCTGCAGAATCTATGCGTTTCGTAGCCGTCTGCGACAGAAGTACCTGTGTTCAACATGTTCTCCCGAAAGCTGCGAACTTCGAAGCCAGGCATGGTCGCTACTCGCCTGGAAGACTTCCTCGACATGATCACCACGGCAGCTTCGATTAGCGCCAAACTTGGTGGCGGCGCTGACCGCATGGTCGAGAACAAATTGGCATTCCACGCTGCTATTTGGGCAGCTGCGGATGCCTATGGGCAACTGCTCGGCGCCTCAATAGAAGAGACCACTGAGGGTGTTCAGCTGTATCTCAGTCGCTACGGCGACACAGAAGAGACGCTCAAGACGATGCTAATAAGTTTTATGATGCCCGAATTCGCTCCGTTGGTTCGGGCTACTGGCGAAGCGATCTTTGCAATCCGCGCCGAGGCTTCAGATAACGGCCTGGAACTGCGTCGCTTGACGGAGCTGGCGGAGCTAATCGCCGATTTCAAAGCGCGCCCTCAGCGCGCCAACTGATCCAATCCCTCCGCGAATACCTGCAGATTTTCGCGAATACGCCACGGATTTTGAAACCACCCTCGAAAAAATCTTGAATTATTAACCATACTTCGGCCATCCTCGCCAAATTATCCGCTGCGAATCGGAGTTTACCATGCGCGTTTTATTAATTGAGGACGACGCATCGATCGTGCAGAGCATCGAGATGTTTCTCAAGCTGGAGAACATCGAAGTCACCAAGACAGCCTATGGAGCCGATGGCTTCGCCCTCGCTCAGGCGGCGCCGTTTGACCTGATAATTCTGGATCTCGGTTTACCAGACATGCCAGGAATTCAGGTGCTCACGAAACTCCGAGCATCATCCATCAACACTCCTCTGATGATCCTCTCGGGTATCAATGAGGTTCAACAGAAGGTCCGTTCGCTGATTGCAGGGGCGGATGACTACCTGACAAAGCCATTCCACCGAGACGAATTTCTTGCACGCCTGCGGACTTTGGAGCGTCGCTGCAACGGGACCGAAAACCGCACGGTCCGGGTCGGAGACCTCTGCATTGATCTGGATTCAAAAACGGTTGACGTCGCCGGGAAGCCCGTTCGTTTGACTGGCAAGGAATATGAGATCGTTGCGTTCTTGGCGAGCCGCCGTGGGTTCACCCTGTCAAAGGAAATGATCCTCAATCACCTTTACGGTGGGATGGACGAGCCCGAGCTCAAGATCGTGGACGTCTTCATCTGCAAGGTGAGACGGAAAATCGCAGATGCATCGGGCGGAGCGAACTACATCGAGACGGTTTGGGGACGCGGCTACATGTTGAACAATGCCGAGCCATCCCTCCAAATGGTTTCCTAAGGCCGATTCTCTGCTGTCTTCGCGGATAGCTTGTCTCGGTCGCACGGGCAGCTCGGCCCGGCTGAGCTGACGCCGGGCGCGCTTCAGCGCTCGCATCGGTGTCGCGGCTCATCTCCATGCCAACCACCTTGCCGAGTTCTCTGCCAGTGATCGGTTGCAGATTGGCGAAACTGAATCTGAGTCAGTGGCAGGCCAGCGGTTGGTTGCGGCGCTGCCTACACCGTTCGTATCGCGGGGCGCAGAAGATCGCCGATGCCGTGCGCGACGCCACGCAGCACGACAAGCTCGGCCTCAACACTTTCTCGGGCTCCGGMATGTCAATTGCCTTTGCGAAAGGTCGCGGCGAGGCAGCGTGTTATCGATACGCGATTGGCGGAGATTTATATTGGCGTTACATCGTCATTCGACAGCAACTCACAGTTGAGTTGTTGGATCGACGGTAATCGCCAGCCGTCATGCTTCATGTTTGGCCTCGACAACCTTGTTTTTCGGGCAATTCCTTCCCGGCGGGTCTTCGKATACGCGCATCCCGCGGCTCAAAAGATGCAATCTTCGGGGGATGCGACTATGGCGACCGGAAACGTGAAATGGTTCAATACTGAGAAGGGTTTCGGGTTCATTCAGCCTTCGGATGGCGGCAAGGACGTGTTTGTACATATCGCGGCCGACAGAAGGGCAGAAGGTAGCGTTCGATTTGAAGACCGAGCGCGGTAAAACAGCCGCAGGCTCGCTCCAACTCCTCTGATCACTCCAAGCCTCGCAGTAATTCAAAGCCTCTTGCGGGCTTCAGCGCCCGTGGGAACCCGAGAGCCACTTCAAAAACGCKGGCGCGCCGAATTGAAGTCCAGCTGGTATTTGCGCATCTCCTTGGTGTCGTCGCGCACTCGAATGCCGCAATCGAGATACTGCTGGTGTAGGCGCTTCAACGCCGTACGGTCCAGCCGCACGCCGAGCCCGGGTCCATCCGGCGGCGCAAGCGAGCCGTTCTCGATCTGGAGCTTGCCGCCCTCAATCACCTCCTCGACCTGCCACGGGTAGTGTGTGTCGCAAGCATAGGCGAGGTTGGGGATCGTAGCGCCGACATGAGTCATCGCTGCCAGGCTGATGCCCATATGAGAATTCGAGTGCATCGAGATCCCGAAGCCGAAGACACGGCCGAGATGGGCCAGATGCTGGGTGGCGCGCAGGCCACCCCAATAATGGTGGTCGGACAGAACGACCTGAACGGCATTCAGGCGTATCGTTTCGGGAATATGCCCGAAGGCGATCGTGACCATGTTGGTGGCGAGCGGCATCGGCGCGAACGTCGCGACCTGCCCCATCTCGGTGAGCGTCCTTGTCGGGTCTTCGAGATATTCGAGCAGCCCGACCAACTGCGGCATCACCCGCCGCGTCGTCTCGACCGACCAGCCGCCATTGGGGTCGATCCGCAGCGGGTGGTCCGGAAACGCCTTGCGCAGGTGCCGGAGCGTCTCGATCTCGAAATCGGGTTCGAACACGCCGGCCTTGAGCTTGATTGAGCCGAAGCCGAATTCCGCCACGATCCGGCGCGCCTGCTCGACCATTTGTTCATGGCTGAGCGCCTCGCCCCAATCATCGGCAGGATAGCCGGGATCATCCTTGTGCCGTTCGAACTTGTAGAACAGATAGGCGCTGTAGGGCACGCGGTCACGCAGCTTGCCGCCGAGCAGGTCGTAGAGCGGCCGGCCGGTGAGTTGGCCCTGCAGATCGAGGAAGGCGACCTCGAAGGCGGAGAGCGCCGAGGCGCGGGCCTTGTCGCCTGCGGGTGCAAAGGTTTGGCCGGGGTCGGGATTATCGCCCACCGCAGCATAGACGACCTGCGTCAAGCCATTCAGGTCGAACGGGTCGAGACCGATTAGCCCCGCCTTCGCCTTGTCGAGATTGGCCAGCGTCTCCAGATCGCCATAGCTCTCCCCGAGCCCGACATGGCCCTCCGCGGTTTCGACCTCGATGATGCTGCGCAGGGCCCAGGGTTCGTGCACGCCGTTGACGTTGAGGAGCGGCGGGTCGCGGAAGGCGATCKGAGTGACACGGACATCGGTGATGCGCATCGGGGGCCTCGGCTGCACGGGGGGAGTTGGAATTATCGCGGTCAAACGGGCGCGGCGTCTCAGACACCCGCTGCGGGTGGAGGAACCGGTGCACCGGCATATTCAAGCGAGCAGAAGCCGCCACCTTGAAAATACAGCGCAGGCGGCTCATGGGTCAGCTCGGCTTCCCCAGCCATGGCCTCCTCGGCATAGTCGTCGGCACGGTCCTTGGGCCGGTAGCCCAGCCCATATGCGACCGCATTGTCGTACCATCCGCCGGCATTGTCGGAGACACCGTAGACAATAGTGTTGTGGATGTCGGGATGCTCCAGCCCGATCAGGCAGAGCTGGGCAAGATCGCGCCCACTGATCCAGATCTTGAGCGTACGGGCGCTGGCGGGAATGTCGGCGGCATTGCCGATCCGCACATGCATGCTGCGGATACCGTACTTGTCGGCATAGAGCGCGCCCACTGCCTCCCCCCAGCACTTGCTGAGCCCGTAGCGTCCGTCTGGTCGCGGCAGGACCGTCTCGTCGATGCGCTGATGCCTGGGATAGAAGCCGACGGCGTGGTTGCTCGAGCCAAATATGACGCGGCCTACGCCTTGACGTCGTGCCGCTTCATAGACGTTCCAGGTGCCGACGACATTTGTCTGCAGAATGGACTCGAACGGCGCTTCGCGCACGACGCCCGCCATGTGGATCACCCCGTCCATGCCCATCATCGCCCGCTCGACGGCGCCGATGTCGGCGATATCGACCTGCACGGCCTCCTCGTTGGTCGCGAGGCTCGCCGGGGCGACAGTGTCTAGGATGCGGATGCGGGCGAAGCGGCTGCCGAGTTCCTGGCGCAGTTTTCGCCCAATATTGCCGGCGCCGCCCGTGATCAGCAGGTTACGAACGACGGTCGGCTCTTGCAGTTCCATGCGTCTTCTCCCGGCTCTTTTTTTGAAACGAGGTGGGTGCTCCGATGCTTCTCCGGCTCAGCGCAGCAAGGCGGCTCGAAGCCGCCCGTCGAGGGCAAAGACGCTCCCGGATGCCGGAGCCTCGGCAATCTGCTGCGGTGTCAATCCGATCCGGCCGCTTGTAACGTAAAGCAAGTCCCCGCGCCTCCCACCGAAGGTCAGCCCGGTCGGACGCGGCACAGGCAAGGATAAAAGCCGCATGTCGGAACCGTCGCGCTGCAGGCGTGCCAGGCTCCAGCCGTCCCACAGCGCGACCCACAGGTAATCCGGCTCTTCCAGGGTCAGGGCCATGGGGCGCCCGTGCAGGGCATCGACGCGTGCGACCAGCCCCAGGCTCCCGAGTCTGTTGCCCGTCCTGATCGGGAAGCGGATGATATCGCCGGCCTCCCTGAGCGCGACGTAGAGATGGCGCCCAGGCGCGTCGATCAGCATGTCTGTGGGTGTGGCCGGCAGTTCCACTTCAAGTACGGGGGTCCCGTCAATCAGGCGATAGAGCCCGGGGCGGCTTTGCGGACTCGGCGTTTCCCCAACCCCGAGCCAGATTTGTCCGTCCGGCCCGTGGCAAGCGCAGGTGATGCGGGGAAGCAATTCCAGCGAAAGCGCCGGGCTCAGATCGGTCAGGCGCGCGGCCCGGTCGACGGTCATCGCGCCCTTTTCCGTCGCCACGAACCAACGCCCCTCGCCGATCGAGCTCAGGGCCAGCACCGGCGAGGTGAATTGGGCCATCACCTCGGACCGGGGTGGCGCCGCAGGTTCCTCGACGCGAGAGCGCATGATGGCGGGCGCCAGTGCGTCCAACCAAAGCAGCGAGTTCGTCGCCCCGTCCCAACTCGGCGACTTTCCCAGGAATGAGCGCCCATTGTAGGCCAGTGGCACCTGCGCAATATCGGGCCGGGCTCGTGGGCGCATACCTCCGTGCCGCTTCACGACCTCGCCAAGGCGCCTGGCCGCGGCCGCGACCTCAGGTCCGAGCTGATTAACCCGCTCCAGCGTCATCCGATAACAGGGGCCCGACACGGTGAATGCACCGAGCGGCACGCCGCTCTCGCCGGGCACGGAGGCGCTGACGCAGCGAATACCCTCCATGAACTCTTCGTCGTCGATGGCATAGCCGCGCAGTTGGAACACATCGAGCTGCGAGCGAAGCTGGGCCGGGTCCGTGATCGTCCGATCCGTGACGCGCTCGAAGCTCATGCGGCCAATCAGGGCCTCCCGCTCGTCCGGCGCCAGCGCCGCCAGGTGCGCCTTGCCCATTCCCGAGCAGTAAAG
Organism: Allobosea sp. 05T439; assembly: GCF_056396005.1. Classification (NCBI taxonomy): domain Bacteria; kingdom Pseudomonadati; phylum Pseudomonadota; class Alphaproteobacteria; order Hyphomicrobiales; family Alloboseaceae; genus Allobosea; species Allobosea sp. 05T439. Next base: position 34,983 of record NZ_JBFTKP010000024.1, read on the forward strand.
CGGCCGCAGGCTCCCCAATGGCGCGCCCGTGCTGATCGGATAAAGGCTTAGGATCTTCTGGATGATGATCATGTCTGCGCCGCCGGGCGCGGCGAAATAGACGGTTTCACCGCTGAGCTCGTGAAGCCAGCGGAGTTCCGTCATGGCGAGCATCGGCAGATCCGGGATCGGCCAGACAGCCTGAGCGTATTCGAGAAACTTGAAGCCCGGGAAATATCCCTKCCCGCTGGCGTCGACGCGCACCAGCCCACGCTGCTGCAGCGTATTGATGATGCGATAGACAGTGCTGCGCGGAAGGCCCAACTCATCGGCCAGGGTCTGCGCGCGGTGCTCGCCAGGCGCAGAGGCGATCAGGTCGAGCAGGTTCAGCGCCTTGCCGACGAGCCTGGTGCCTCGCACCTCGATGAGAGATTCGCCGCGCCGCCCCTCTTCGTCCGGCACGATATCCTGCTCGAGGCTGGTGGCATGATTGCGCATGAAACGGGGGCGGGCCTGTCGAACCGGGCTGATGCGGCGGGCCTCAGCTTACGCAGACGTACAAGCGCCTGCAATGGCTCAGTATCACGATGTAAGAAACTTCCATGCTGCAGCTGCGAAATGGTCGATACTTTTATACATAGTAAGAATGCTCGTTGACAGTGCGTCGCACCAATCCTAGCCTTCCCTTTAAGATCGGGGACATCCCGACAGGTATTGGGGACGAAACGTGACAATGGCGGACGCAACGGCGGCACAGTTCCGTTCTGCGGAGACCTCGCCGTCTGTCTACCCTCTCGCGGCGGGACCGATGAGAGCGGCGGTGCGGCCGTTGGACGGTGGGCGCATAGCGTCCCTCTGGCGCGAGGGACCCAACGGCCTGCGCAGCGACGTTCTGGTGCCAATGCCCGCTGCCGGATTCGATCGCGCATATTGGCCGAAGGCGGGCAGCTACCCGCTCGTGCCCTTTTCCAATCGCGTCCGCGATGCCGCCTTCCGCTTCGGCGAAACCCGGGTCGCGCTCGTGCCGCACCCGGCCGCGGCTCCGCACGCACTGCACGGCTTCAGCCAGACGCGGCCCTGGACCGTGATGCGGCACGCGAGCGCGGAGATCGAACTGCACTATCGCTTCGAGCCTCAAGATGATCTGGCGGGATGGCCCTGGGCGTTCGAGGCCGTCCAGCGCATGGCGCTCGATCCCTCGGGCCTGACCCACGAGATCTACGTCGAGAGCCATGCGGTCTCGCCGATGCCGGTCGGCTTGGGCATTCACCCCTATTTCGCCGTGTCCCAGGGCGACCGCATCACGTTCAACTGCGAAGCCCTTTGGGATCAGGACGCCGATGGCTGCGGCCAGCAGCTCCACTCGCTCACTGGCCGCGACCGGCACTACGATTCGCCTCATGGCGGCGAGGCAACCACGGCCTATTATTCTGGCTGGGACGGGGGCGCCTCAATACATCGCCGGGACGGCACACGGATCCTCATCCAGGCCAGCGCTCCTCTCKACCACCTCGTCTTCCATGTCCCGGCCGGCGGCAGCTATCTCTGCCTGGAGCCGGTCAACCATGTCGCTGATGCCTTCAATCTCGCGGCAGCGGGACATTCTGGAACTGGGATGCGCGTGCTCGACCCCGGCGCAACCATCTCGGCGAAAGTGCGGATCGGACTGGCATGACGTGAACAGGTGGCCGCGCCACCACGCCTCGACCCTCAGCTACACGGCCAACAGGCCGGCAACATCTCAATCCGGGAGGATGGCATGAGCAGGGATACGCAAAGAGGACCACACCGGCGCCGCGGACTGGACCGCCGCGATATGCTGAAAGGGCTTGCCGGCGCCACCGCGCTCTCGACGCTGCCCCACGCCGCCTTCGCCCAAACCGCCAAGGAGGCGCCAGCCCTCGCAAAGCTGGCCTCGGAGGGCAAGCTGCCGCCGCTGGCCGAGCGCGTCTCTGCCAACCCGCTGGTAATCAAGGTCGACAAGGTCGGCCGCTACGGCGGCTCGCTCCGGCGCGGCCTGCGCGGCTCCTCCGACCATAACGGAATTCTGCGCATGGTCGGCAACCAGGGCTTGGTGCGCTGGAACCTTGCTTTCACCGAGGTCCTGCCGAACGTCGCCGACAAATGGGAGGTCAACGCGGACTCGACCGAGTTCACCTTCTACCTGCGCAAGGGCATGAAATGGTCTGACGGCAAGCCCTTCACCGCAGATGACATCGTCTTCTCGATCGAGGACTGCGCCAAGAACACCGAACTCTATAAGTCCGCCCCCTCGCCGATCGTCATCGACAACAAGCCGGGCACGGCGACCAAGGTCGACGAGACGACGGTCAAGTTCACCTTCGCCAGCCCCTACGCGCTGTTTCTCGAGATGATGGCGACCCCGCTAGGACAACACCCGACGCTGTTCGCCAAGCATTACTGCAGCCAGTTCCACCCGAAATACAATTCCGGCGTGGCGGAGTTGGTCAAGGCGGCGAACCTGTCCGACTGGGGAACGCTGTTCCGCAACAAGTGCGGCGATATCGAGATTCCATCGCGCTGGGGCAATGCCGACAAGCCGACGCTCGACCCCTGGGTCATCAAGGAGCCCTATACCGGCGGCGCCACGCGCGTCGTGATGGAACGCAATCCCTATTTCTGGCAGGTCGACACTGCCGGTAACCAGCTGCCCTATATCGACAGGCTCAGCTTCAGCATCTCGCAGGACGTCGAGTCGCTGATGCTGGATGCGATTTCCGGGCGCCTCGACATCCAGGAGCGCCATCTCGACACGCTCCAGAACAAGCCGACCCTGTCGCAGAACATGCAGAAGGGCGGCTACCGCCTGATCGAGTTGATCAGCTCCTCGTCGCAGCAGGTTCAGATCTATCTGAACATGACGCACAAGGACGCCAAGATGCGCGAGATGTTCGCCAACAAGGAGTTCCGCAAGGCGCTCTCGTTGGGCATGGAGCGCAAGGAGATCATCGACCTCGTCTATCTCGGCCAGTCGCAGCCGCATCAGACTGGGCCCCGCCCCGGCCATCCCTGGTATCACGCCGGCTTGTCCGAGCAGTTCACCAGCCACGACCCAGCCCAGGCCAACGCCATTCTCGACAAGCTCGGCTACGCCAAGAAGGATGCCAACGGCATCAGGCTGCGACCGGACGGGCAGAGGGTCTTCTTCGCCATCGACGTGATTCCAACGCTGTATCCCGATGAGGTCGATGCGCTCGAACTGGTGAAGCGCCACTGGGCCGAAATCGGCGTCGACATCAAGGTCAACACGATCGAGCGCGCCCTTTACTACACGCGCGGCGACAACAACGACCATGATGCCGCCGTCTGGCCGGGCCCCGGCGGACTCGACCCGATGCTCGACCCGCGTGACTACTTCGCCCAGCACACTCAGGGCTCGCGCTACGCGATTCCGTGGGCGCAATGGTACGTCTCGGGCGGCAAGGACGGCCAGGAACCGCCGGAGGGCCAGAAGCAGCGCATGAAGCTGTTCGACCAGGCGCGCGCCACGGCCGACCTGGAGAAGCGCACCGCGCTGATGAAGCAGGTCTTCGACATCACCGCCGACGCCTTTGAGACCATCGGCATCTGCCTCGCGGTGAACGCCTTCGGCATCTGCAAGAATAACCTACAGAACGTGCCGGCGAAATATCCCAACGCCTGGACCTGGCCCAATCCCGKCCCGGCCCTGCCTCAGCAGTTCTTCTTCGCGACGTGAGCGACGACAGCCCGGCCGCGCCGCGAGCGTGGCCGGGCCGTCTCACCCAACAGGCAGTGCCATGCTCCGCTTCATCGCCAAGCGCCTCCTCTGGATGGTGCCCTCGCTGATCGTCGTCAGTTTTCTGTCCTTCGTGCTGATCCAGCTTCCTCCGGGCGACTTCGTCACGACCTATATCGCGACGCTCGCAGCCTCGAACGAAGTGGTCGATCAGAACACGGCGGCCGATCTGAGAATCCGCTTCGGGCTCGATCAGCCGATGATCGTCCAATATTTCAAATGGATCAGCGGCATCGTGCTCAGAGGTGATTTTGGCCTCAGCTTCGAATGGCAACAGCCGGTCAGTGACCTGATCTGGGAGCGGATGGCGCTGACCCTGGTGCTGACTTTCTCGACGCTACTCGCGACCTGGGGCATCGCACTGCCGATCGGCGTGTTCTCGGCCGTCAAGAAGTATTCGATCGGCGACTATATCGTCACCTTCTTCAGCTTCCTCGGCCTCGCCATTCCGAGCTTCCTGCTCGCGCTCGTGCTGATGTATGTCGCAGCCGTCGAATTCGGGCAGGAGGTCGGCGGGCTCTTCTCCGAGCAGTATCTCACGGCCCCCTGGAGCATCGGCAAGGTCATCGACCTGCTGCACCATCTCTGGATTCCCGTCATCATTCTCGCTGTCTCCGGCACCGCCAGCCTGATCCGCGTCATGCGCGCCAACATGCTGGACGAGCTGCACAAGCCCTATGTCACGACGGCGCGCGCCAAGGGCCTCTCGGAATTCCATCTGCTGGTGAAGTACCCGGTTCGCCTGGCCCTCAATCCGTTCATCTCGACGATTTCCTGGCTGTTGCCGAACCTCGTCTCCGGTTCGATCATCGTCGCCATCGTGCTGAGCCTGCCGACGGCGGGGCCTCTCCTGCTCCAGTCGCTGATGAGCCAGGACATGTATCTGGCCGGCGCGTTCGTGCTGCTGATCTGCACGCTCACGCTCATCGGCTCTCTCATCAGCGATATCCTGCTCGCCCTCGTCGACCCCCGCATCAGGCTGGAATAGGTAATGACCGACACCGCCCTTTCATCCGTCGACAGCACCCGGCTGGCCGTTGCCTCGCAATGGCAGCTCGTCTGGTGGGCGTTCAAGCGCCACCATCTTGCCATGGCGGGGCTGATCGTCACGGTGTTTCTTTACATCATCGCCATTGCCCCGGGTTTCTTCGCCATCAATGATCCGTCGCAGCAGAACGCACGGGCGGCATTCCATCCACCGCAGGCTATCCATTTCATCGACAGGGGGGCGGATGGGAGCTGGTCTTTCCGGCCCTTTATCCATCCTTCGGTGTTTAAGCGCGATCCGCAGACGCTCTCAGCGGTCTATAGCGAAGACAAGGCCCGCAAAACCTATCTTACGTTCTTCGGCCAAGGTTTCGAGTACAGGCTGTTCGGGCTGTTCAGCACTACGACCCACCTGATCGCCTCGGAAAACAAGGCCCAGCCGATCTTTCTGCTCGGGACGGATCGGCTCGGCCGCTGCGTTTACAGCCGTATCATCCAGGGCGCCCAGATTTCCCTGTCGGTCGGCCTGGTCGGCGTCCTGCTTTCGCTGACTATCGGCATCCTGCTCGGCGGCATCTCCGGATATTACGGCGGTCGCATCGACTTTGCGGTACAGCGCGTCATCGAGTTCGTGCTGTCGCTACCTAGCATCCCGATCTGGCTCGCGCTGTCGGCAGCCCTGCCGCAGGATTGGCCCGCKACCCTCAACTATTTCATGATCACGCTGATCCTGTCGCTGACCGGCTGGGCCCAGCTCGCCAGGGTCGTGCGGGGCCGCTTCCTGAGCCTGCGTACCGAAGAATTCGTCACCGCGGCGCGGCTCGACGGTGCCTCTGAAGGACGGGTCATCTTCCGCCACATGCTGCCGAGCTTCGCCAGCCACATCATCGCGTCGATCTCGCTGGCGATCCCGGCCATGATCCTCGCAGAGACCGCGCTCAGCTTTCTCGGCCTGGGGCTGCAGCCGCCGACCATCTCCTGGGGCGTATTGCTGCGCGAGGCACAGAACATCCGCTCGATCGCGACCGCGCCCTGGCTGTTCGCGCCCGGCGTCGCCGTGGTGATCGCCGTGATCGCCCTCAACTTCCTTGGAGACGGATTGCGCGATGCCGCCGATCCGTACAACAAATGAGCGTCATCGATCTCGCCATCGGCCAGGAGCTGCGCCCCGCCGCGCCGGCGCCGACGATCCTCGAAGTCAGGGATCTCGTGACGCACTTCCCGGTGCGCAACGGCGTCGTCAAAGCTGTCGACGGAGTCTCGTTCACGCTCCAGCGTGGCAGGACGCTCTGCATCGTCGGCGAGAGCGGCTCGGGCAAGAGCGTGACCGCGCGCTCGATCCTGCAAATCGTCGATGCACCTGGGCGTATCGTCTCGGGCGCGATGGTCTTGCGCCGGCCCGATGGAACCTCCGTCGATCTCGCGAAGCTCAACCCGCGCGGGCGTGAGATCCGCGCGGTCCGCGGCCGCGAGATCGCGATGATCTTCCAGGAGCCGATGTCGTCGCTGTCGCCGGTCCATACCGTAGGCGACCAGATCATGGAGGTGCTGCAGCTCCACCTGAACATGGGCAAGAAGGAGGCTCGCGCGCGCTGCGTCGAGCTCCTGGCGCAGGTCGAGATTCCCAAACCCGAAGCCGCCGTCGACCGCTATACGTTCGAGTTTTCAGGCGGCATGCGCCAGCGCGTAATGATCGCGATGGCGCTCGCCTGCAATCCCTCCCTGCTCATCGCCGACGAGCCGACGACCGCGCTGGACGTCACAACGCAGGCCGAGATCCTTGATCTGATCAGGAGGCTGCAGCGGCAGCACGGCATGGCCGTGATGTTCATTACGCACGATATGGGCGTGGTCGCCGAGGTTGCCGATGAGGTGCTGGTGATGCACCACGGCAAGGTGATGGAGAGCGGCCCGGTCGACGCCATATTCCACGCGCCGCAGGACGACTACACCCGCATGCTGATCAGCTCCGTGCTAAAGCTCGAGCAGAAGGCCGAGATCAGGCTGAGGCGCGCGCCGATCGCGCAAGAGGCTCCGCCCGTCCTGCAGGTCCGCAATCTGGAAATGCATTTTGGCTCGCCCAAGGCTCCGCTCAGGGCCGTCGACGACGTCTCGCTGGAGGTCAGACCGGGGGAGACGCTCGGCATTGTCGGCGAGTCCGGTTCGGGCAAAACCACGATGGGGCGCTGCCTGCTGCGGGTCTACGAACCCAACGCCGGAGCGATCGACTATCGACGCGCCGATGGCGAGGTCGTCGACCTGCTCAAGGCTGACAAGGAGACGCTGAGGGCCTGCCGGCGCGAGATCCGCATGATTTTCCAGGATCCGGTGGGTTCGCTCAACCCGCGCATGACGGTGGCCCAGATCATCGGCGAGCCCCTGCTCGTCAACAAGATCGCCTCCGGCAAAGAGCTCGACGACCGGGTTGCTGAACTGTTGCGCCAGGTCGGCCTGGAGCCCTCCTGGCGGGAGCGCTATCCGCATGCCTTCTCCGGCGGCCAGCGCCAGCGCATCGGCATCGCGCGTGCCATCTCCCTTAACCCACGCGTCATCGTCGCCGATGAGGCGACCTCGGCGCTGGACGTCTCGCTGCGCTCGCAAATGCTCGACCTGATGATGAACCTGCAGGACAAGCTCGGCTTATCCTACGTCTTCATCAGCCACGACATCGGCGTCATCCGCTACATGTGCGACCGGGTGGCTGTGATGTACCGCGGCAAGGTGGTCGAGACCGGTGGGGCCGAGCAAGTCTGCAATACGCCCACGCACGCCTATACCCAGGCCTTGCTCTCCGCCATTCCGCGACCCGACCCTCGGGCGCGCAGCATCCACCGCCGCCACCGCTACTCCGGTTAACGAGCCTACGGATCAGCCCCATGAAGATCGTCGACATCAAGACCTTCCTGATGCATGCGGGCGCCCCCAGCCTGAAGAACTGGGCCGCGGACGGCTCGTTCGGATCCCAGCAATTCTCGAAGAACCTCACCGGCAGCCGCAACTGGCTCTTCGTCAAGGTCGTCACCGACGAAGGCATCACCGGCATCGGCGAATGCTCCGGCTGGCCGCGCGTCATCAGGACGGCGGTCGAGGACCTGAAAGCGCTGCTCGTCGGCGAGGATCCGACCCATATCGAGCGGCTCTGGCAGAAGATGCAGATCGCGATCATGGGCCACGGCATGACCGGCGTGGTCGGCGCAGGCGCCATGACCGGTATCGACATGGCGTTGTGGGACATCAAGGGCAAGGCGCTGGATACGCCGGTCTGGAACCTACTCGGCGGCAAACTACGCGACAGGATCCGTATCTACGGCCATGCCAACACTCCGGAGGCGGCGTTGTCGCTGAAGCAGCGCGGCGTTACCGCGTTGAAATGCGGCGGCGTCTCCGATCCCGTCAGGAAGGTCGCGGCGCTGCGTGAGGCGGTCGGCGCGGAGATGGACATCGCCATCGACCTGCATGGCCCACCATGGCTGACACCGGCCGATGCGACGCAGGTGTGCCGGGCGCTTGAGCCCTACAAGATGATGTGGGTCGAGGACCCGATCGCGCCCGATAATCTCGACGGCTACGCCCGCATACGCAACCATTCCTCGGTGACGCTGGCGGCCGGTGAGCGGATGGCGACCATCTTCGGTGAACGCGAGCTGATCGAGCGCGACCTGATCGACGTGGTCCAGCCGGACACCGGCCGAGCCGGCGGGATAACCCAGATGAAGAAGATCGCGGCAATGGCAGAGGCGCATCACATCATGCTTGCGCCACATTCCGGCTCGCTCGGGCCGGTCGCGGAATATGCTGCCCTGCATCTCCTCGCAAGCTGCCCGAATGGCCTCATCCTCGAGCGCATCGAGGATGACTGGGACGGCCGCGCCAAGACGGTGATCCCGCACCCAGTCTCGCGCGACGGCTATCTCGACGTCCCCGACCGCCCCGGTCTCGGTGTCGAGATCGACGAGGATTTCGTCGCGCAATGGCCCAGCGAGATGAATGTCTCGATCCCCGTGACGGAGGGGGCCGGCTCCTATGCCGAGGGAACTTTCCGCGAGCATGTCTACGTGCAGTCGCGCTGGAAGCGCGGCGTCTATTTCAAGGACTGAGCCTATGAAGATCGAGCGCTTGCGGGCTTATATGTCGCGCGACAAGGATCGTCCCCGTGTAGTTGTCGCCATCGACACCGATGACGGATTGACCGGCTGGGGCGAGTGCTACAATCACGGGCCTGACCGGGCGCTATTGCCTCTGCTCGACTACCTGTTCGAGTTTATCCGCGGGCAAGACCCGCGACGGATCGAGTACCTGATCCTCTACCTGCTCCAGCAGAGCCGCTTTCCGCCAGGCGCACTCGGGCTGGCGGCGATATCGGCCATCGACCATTGCCTTTGGGACATCTCGGCCAAGGCTCTTGGCGTGCCGGTCTACATGCTGCTTGGCGGCAATGTGCGCGACAAGGTGCGTGTCTATGCCGGTGTCTACACCGCCCCAGACCCGGCCATTGCGCGCGACGAACTCAACGCGCTGAACGAGCAGTGGGGGCTGACGGCGTTCAAGCTCAGTCCCTATCGGATCGACATGCACGCGCATCGCTGGGGCGAGGTCGTGCGAACCAGCGCCGAGTATTTTCGCAATCTGCGCGAGACCGTGCGTTCGGACTATGAGATCGCCTTTGACGCTCATGCCAAGATCTTCGAAGTCGGGCAGGCGATGCAGCTCGGTAACGCGCTTGCCCCCTACGATCCGCTCTTCTTTGAGGAACCGCTCCGGCCCGAAAACTTCGAAGCCTGGGGCGAGCTGAAGCGCGGCCTCGCCTGCACGCTGGCGACGGGCGAGTCTTTGTACAGCCGTTTCGAGTTCCTGCGGCTGCTCTCGGTCAAGGGCTGCGACATCATCCAACCCGATATTTGCGTCGTTGGCGGTCTGCTGGAGATGCGCAAGATCGCCGCGATTGCCGAGGCACACTACGTGACCATCGCGCCCCACAACCCGATGGGGCCGCTGGCCACCGCCGTGAACCTGCATTTCTCGGCTGCGCAGCMCAATTTCCGGATTCTGGAATACCGGCTGCCGCACGGCCCCAACTATGCCTTTGGCGACGGCAGCGGCGACGCCATTGCCCAGCCCGATCGCTCGCAGGGGGCCTGGTACGTCAAGGACCCCTATCTGCCAAGGGATGGCTATCTGCAATTGCGGCCCGATCGCCCGGGCTGGGGGGTCGAGATGGACATGAATGTCCTGGCCAAGGAGGACTACGTTCATTGGGAGCGGAAGGTCCCGTGCCGCCCGGATGGCTCGACGGCTTATGCCTAATGGCAATGTCGGATTCCGGCAGCTATCTCGGCGAATACGCCGTCCCCCGCCGGCATCTAGTCGGGCTCGGCGATGTCCATGCCTATAAGAGGATGGTCTTTGCCGAGCACGGCGCCATTCGCGGCCGTGGCGCAGGCGCTGGCCGCTCCTGCGAGGCCTCGCAGCTAGACGTCCCCTGCTCTAAGTTGATCAAGGTCGGATCTGCCTCGGGCTGGGATGCCCTGAGGGTTAGAGCAGCCCCATAATCATCAAGTAAGTCCTGATTTGGTCGGGCCTCCGGGAAGCAATAGGAGCCGTGCATGTCGCCTCATCATGCCAGAGAACAGGCCGATCTCGCCGTTTATATTGGCAATGGATTGGCCGGTGCTATCAGTGTGCTGCGGCTCTCTGGCAAAAGCGGTACGCTGAGCCCGATCCAGCGCATGCCCTTCCCAGGCGTGACGGAACCCGGCCGCTCGCTGCCGTTAGCACTGTCGCCGGGTCGAGAGTTCCTCTACGCCGCCATGCGTGGGGCGCCACGCGGCGTCGCAACCTTCCGAATCGACCGGGCCACCGGTGCGCTGTCTGAACTTGGCTTTGCCGCGATGGCGGAGAGCGTCGCCTATATTCGCACCGATCTCAGCGGACGCTTCCTGTTCGGCGCTTCCTATGACGGAAATGTCGTCACGGTAAGTCCGATCGCGACCGACGGCGTCGCGCAGCCGGTAGCGCAGCGTATTCCAACTGCGCCGAACGCCCATGGCATCATGGGCGACCGATCCGACCGGCATGTTTTGGCGACAAGTCTGGGCGGCGACGTGGTCTACAGCTTCGATTTCGACCAGGTTGCCGGGACGCTGGCGCAACCACGGACGACCGCCCTACCGAAAGGCACCGGGCCGCGCCATTTCATCTTCGGTCCCGCCGGCAAGACCGTGTACCTACTTGGCGAGCTCGATGCTTCGGTCACGGTCTTCGACTACGATCCGGAACACGGCGCACTCAACACCAAGCAGGTCGTCAACATGCTGCCTGTCGGCTTCAGAGCAAAGCCCTGGGGCGCTGATATCCAGATTACGCCGGACGGCCGCTTTCTCTATGCCTCTGAGCGGAACAGCTCGATATTGGCGAGCTTCGCGGTCGAGGTAGATGGCAAATTGCGATTGTTGCAGCACATCCCTACCGAGACGCAGCCGCGCGGCTTCGGCATCGACCCCACCGGGCGCTACCTGGTGGCATTAGGACAGTCGACCAACCACGCTACAGTTTATGTGATCGACGAGAGCGGCGGGCTCAGTGTTACCGACCGAGCCATGGTGGGGAACAGCCCGGATTGGGTAGAGATGGTCGAGTTGGGTTGAGGTCAGCCAGGAGAAAAGGCGGGGTCATCGCTAGGACGCGAGCGCGGGGCCTTCTCAAAATCCCTCATGTCATACTCTGCGATTGCGTCCGTAAGGACAAGGAGCTCTCGCTCTCCGTCGCCGCCCGGCTCATAGCGAAGCAGCGCCGCGGCCCGCTTTACTGCAAGGCTGCGATCCTCGTCATTCGTGATCTCGAAACCTTTCTCACCTTGYAAAGCTGCCCCTCCTGCACGAACTCGCGATCTGAAACCCAGACCAACTTGCGAATCAGACTTCACGATCACCATGGATTGCGGTGGCTTTCGGGCAGCGCGATTTACGCGATCGGCCGGCAACTCGTCGTCATACGAACCAAGCCATCATCCGACGTAACTGAGCCTGAAAGGCTTTATTCCTGGCCCGAACGGCTGGCCGCCGGACAGCATAACGCCGCGCTCGCCTAGCTGTGCCTCGAGCCCCTACTCGAGTCTGGCGATGAATTCGTCGGCGACCGCTTCGCGAGCCGCTTGTTCGATCTCTGGGCCCGATGCCTCGGGCCTGCCAAAGGCAATGTTCTCCCGCGCCGACGAACTCTTCGTCCGCCTCCGTGCAAGCGCCGATTTCTCCTGAAGACTTCGGTCAGACGGCATTTTTCGGCTTCGGCGGCCTATTCGCCCCAGCGCAAGGAACGCCTTATTCCATCGCCTCGCGCTGTTTCAGCAGCTGGTTCAGCAGCTCTTGTTGATGGTTGATCCTGTTCGCGATTGCTTCTTCCGCAGCAGATCCAGTGGTTGCGGTGGCTCGTTCCATCAGATCGGCTATATTTCTTCGGACGACCGCAATCTGGTTATCAAGATTCTGCTTGGACACATTATCAGGCATTGGCTCATTCMTCAGTGCGTATCTAGCGCCGATTACCAGAGGTGATGCAGCAAAAACGTTTCGGGCTATACTCAACAAGTCATTCGGTCAACTTGCCCGAATTAGCGGATACAATCTGATATAGAATGCGATATCGCGCCAAATATTTGCTGATTTCTGCCGACGGAACTGAACGTCCTGCATCCGGGCAGCGAGCAACCTATGCGATCATCGTGCGAATGATGCCAGCTACCGGCGCCCGTGATTTGCGTAAGCAAGGTCTCGCCGCGGAAGCAGCTGAGCAAGCGGTCGAAGCATAGGAAAACCATAGCCGCTATGCTGCGGATCGCCAGGATCTCGACCTATAGTGCGCAGATAACGCGGACGGCAGGCCCCCGGGGCGGCGTAGGTGCAGTGGGCCGCGACCAGCGACGCCGCGATGCTGCATGGTGATTGACCTAGACTGCGCCAGCCGCTCGCCTACCAGTGCAAGCACGGGTTCTGTAGATGGCACGGGCGCTCAGTCGTCGGCGTCGTGCCCGTGTTCGTGACGGTGGGCGTAGCGCTCGGCCGGGTCTTCCTCGTCCTCGTCCGGGATGTCGTCTTTGTTCAATAGCCGCTCAAGCCAGAGCAGCGCGGCGGCCTTGGCCTCCTCGACGCTGTCCTCGGCGCAGACCGCCCGACGGTTTTCCTGATCGGTGCCGATAAAGCTCCCCGCGGAAAACCGGCTCGGCCTGATTACAAACCAAGCCTTGTCCGGCTGATCATTCGGGTCGGTGTGCCAAAGGCTGACGCCATCGACGCTGGTCTCGTACCAGGCCACCTTCTTCGGAGTCTCCGGCATATTCCCGTTCCAATGGGCCATGGTCGGATGTCCTCAAGTCGAGAGGTAGATGACAATGCCGGATTCCTTCGGAATTGCCCCACTGGTCATGCCATCGCCCAGCGACCCATGGCGATTGGCGGTTCAAGGCGCGACGCTAGTCAACGACAATAGTCGTCGTCGTCTTCCTCGTCGTCATCCAACTTGTGGTCGCCGTCCCGTGCAGTGAAGTCAGCCTCAAGTGCCGCTTCCGCGCATGCTGTTTATCGGCGCAGTAAACAACTCCTCGCACATATCGGGCGTCACGAGCATTAACAGAAGCAGCATCGTGAGCGCGCCGACAGGCCGTTCCGGGCTGTGTCGACGATCGGCAGAGTCGGATGCCGCCCCCCATCATCAGGATGAGCGCAGGCGCCAATTCGCCTTCGCGCGAGAAAGCCCGCTTGCGCGATCTCGCGCTGCTCACCCTGACTGTCGTCGCGATCAGGCCCCATGGAAGCTAGTGGGCCAAGGCGCCGAGGCGTGACGCGATGCGTCGCGTGCAACAAGCTGCGATACCTCAGCGAACAGGTCCATCGGCGCTCTCAGCGCCAAATCCGACAGGGAGAGGATACCGATCATCCGTTTCTCTCTGTTCATCACCGGAACATGATGGATTTGCTCCTCCGCCATGCGGCGCGTCGCATCCCTGACGTCATCGTCCTCGAAGCACCAGGTGATGCCCGCCGTCATGACCTTTCTCGCCTTTGTAGTGTTGGGATCGGCCCCTTCGGCGCAGCCACGGCAGGAAGGTCTCTGTCCGTGATCATTCCGATAAGGCGATCATTTTCTCCCACCGGAAGGCACCCGATTTTCGCGTCGCGCATCTTGCGCGCGACCTCGGTCAGCGAGATGTCCGGAGAGATCCATTCTGCATGTGCGGTCATAGCGTCACGAACGAGCATGATAACCTCCTGCTCTGCGCGGCTTCGAGTCTGAGGCATGTCGCTCTCTGAAGGGATTGCCTGGTGGTCTCCACGCTGCGCCGGAATGCGCTGCGCCAGCCGAGCGCGCTATTCAGAAAACTGCCTTGGGCGCCGAAAGCAGCGTGGTCCGGGAAAGGACTCTGGCGAAGGCCTGCCCCCAGGGAGTGGCATGCTCGTGGATGATAACGGATCATCAGGGGGCGAGCCAGCATAGTGTGCGGTGACCAGGCAATTCGGCGCAGCCAGGGCCGACAGCAGGGCCAGCGGACCAGTCCTTACTCCGGGCCGCCGATCCAGTCGACCAGCAGAGCTGCGAGGCCGAATGCAGCGCCGGCGGAGCAGACAGCTGGCCAGCCATTCCAGGCCCAAGCGATGCCGGCCAGCAACGATCCGGTGGCGCCACCGATGAAGAAAATGCCCACGAACAGCCCATTTAAGCGTCCGCGCGCCTTGGGCTGTAGTAGGTTGATGGCGCGGCGGCCGAGCGTTTGGTCGCCGATTACGCCGATGTCGAGCAGCACGGCGCTGACGACCATTAGCCCCAACGGAACCCATCCGGTTGCGGTCGCGGCTGCGGCGGAGCCTGCCCACGCCGACAGCGCCATCGCGCCGATCAGCACGAGGTGGCAGGCGAGAGTGGCGGAGCGCGTCAAACCACGATCTCCAGCGCGGCCGAACAGCGGCGTGACTGCAGCACCTCCGGCGCCCGCCAACGCAAACAGCGCAATGCCGCGCTGGCCGAGGTCGAAGGGCGACTGTGCAAGGCGCAATGCCACCGCCGTCCAGAACAAGCTGAACGCCGCCATTACCAGCGCCGCTGTCAGGGCGCGCCGTCGAAGCATCGGTTCGTCGCGCAAAAGGCCGAGCAGCGAGGCGATCAGCGCGCCATAGGATGTTCTCGCTACCGGGAGCCGTCGCGGCAAGCTGAAAGCGAGGACGCAGGCGAGCAGAATCAGAGAAGCCGCGCTGAGGCCATAGAAGGCTCGCCAGCCCCAAGCATCGGCGACCAGGCTGGCCAGCGGACGCGCCAGCAGGATGCCGACCATCAACCCGCTCATGACGTCGCCGATAACGCGACCATCCTGTCCAGGTGGGGCCATGGATGCGGCGATCGGCACAAGGATCTGAATCGCGGAACAGGCGGCGCCCAGGACGAACAGCACTATCAGCAGCGCGCTTGCCGTAGGTGCGAGTGTGGCAATACCAGCGGCCATTGCTGCCGCGATCAACATACGCAGGATTAGGGCGCGATTCTCGGCGAGATCGGCGAGCGGCACGAGGAAGAATAGGCCGGCGGCATAGCCAAGCAGGGTGGCCATGGCKACGAGGCCGAAGCCTGCGGCATCGGCGCCGAACGATGACCCGATTAGGCCAACTAATGTCTGCGGCGCGAACAGATTGGTGACGATGATGCCGACAGCGGTGGCAAATAGCACAGTCTGCGGGCCGGTAATTGTGGCGGCCGGCAAATGCGTCATTTGTCCGTCTTTCGTTCCTCGCATGGTCGATCCTCAACATTCCGCATATCGTTTTTTGCTTTTATGCGAAACCGTCACCATGCTACAATTCAATAAATTCGATAATGATTATGCKGGTCTATTATGAACATTCATGACCTCGAAGCCTTTATCGCCGTGGTGGAAACCGGTTCGATCGTCGGTGCGTCAGCGAGACTTAATCTTACCCAGCCGGGTGTAACCCGCCGCATCCAGAACCTTGAGGACGCGCTGGCAACGGCGTTGCTCGACCGCCAGTCGAAGCCGCTGAAGCCGACAGCCTCCGGCCGTGAAGCCTATGAACATGGCCGGCGCGTGCTACGTTCGCTTGAGGATTTGAAGGCCGGCGTGTCGCCAGAGGGCGAGGTCAGGGGCGAGTTCCGGCTGGGCATTATGCCCTATCTCTCCGATGCCGCGCTGGCGATGCCGCTCGATGGCCTGCGCGCCGCGTTCCCGCAACTGACTTTACGCATCACCTCCGGCTGGTCGCCAAGGCTGGTCGAGCAGGTGGCGCGCAGCGAGCTCGACGCAGTGGCGGTGTGTCTCGCGGAGGGTTTGGCGCCGCCGCAGGAACTGATCTGCGACGATCTCGGCGCGCAAACAGTGCTGCTGGTTGCGTCATCCGACCTTGGTGTACCGCGGGAAGCCGACCTTGCCACGCTGTCGCAATTTCCCTGGGTGATGAACGAAAATGGCTGTGGCTTTCGTGCCTATATCCGCCAGAGCTTCGAGGCGGCGCGGCTGCCTTTCCAAGTTGGGGTGGAGGCTCTCAGTGTCGATCTCAGAATGTCGCTGGTGGCGCGCGGCCACGGCATCGGCATAGTCACCCCGGCCGCCTTCGCCGACGGCCGCTGGCGCGAGGGAGTTGAGGTCATCGACTGCCCAAACTTCAAGCCGCAAGTGCGCGCTTGGTTGCTGCACCGCCCCCCGGCAGGCAGGCTCGCGCGGCCGATTGAAGTGTTCCGCAATGCCTTGATCGAAGGGCTTCAGCTTCCGATGCCGCTGTTATCGTAACACGGTGCTCAGAGCAGTGCTTCACGAGGCCTTATCAGTCCCCGATTGGCGCCTTGTGATCGAAGCCGTATAAGTATACTTGCCGGCTCCAAACTTCAGTTTATTTTCCATCGCGGCTCTATCGATGCGGTCATTTCCGCTTGGCAGTGGGTTTGATTCGCGAGATCATTGCTCCGCGGCTTATGTTGCTTTGGGTCTGGGGAAACGAGCGTCATGCCATGCTTTATGCCCTTATCGGGCTTACGGCCCTGTTTGTCGTGGCTGTCTTCGCACACGCGGGGGGACAAGAGCCCGCTTCAACGCCGGCTTTACGATCAGCGGCACCGCAGCACCGAGCACGCGTTTAGACGGAGGAGCCGTATTTGACATAATTAGTGCCAGTTGTCGGCTCGCGCTGGTGGACGTCCTAGGCAACGATAGGCGGCTGTTCCTTCGGCCAAAGCCGCCAGATATTCGTAAGATGAGTTGACGATCTTCGTCTCAAACGCGCGAACCCTCGACTCGGGGATCTCAGAGCGGACGGATCATGGTCCCCGATAGCGATCCAGGATGGACACTGAACCTTCGACCGATTGTCACCCAAACAATTGGTGCCCGTATCATCGGTTCCGATCACGCCGCGGCATCAGTAGTTCACCTAGCCTCGCTCCCCCGCCAAAAATTCTTGGGAGGCGAGCGATGTCGGAAAGGCTCTCCACCTTGCCTCAAATGAACGGTTTCACGGGCGAACTGGTCGAGCCATTGACCAGCAAGGCGGTGTTCCAGTCTAGCTTGGCACACCGATATGCACGGCGCGCTCGAACCAAGAAGATCCTGCGCTCGCTGAGCGATGAGCAACTCCGGGACGATGCGCCGCTGCCCCGGCGGGACGGTCCGGGACATGTGAGCACCGTGTTGTGGCCGGAGCTGACGGGTAGTCGAACTGGAACGCCAAGAGACTACAAGTGCAAGCGCGCTGTCGACGGATAATCATCGCCCACTTAAAGCGCGGGCCAGCCCAATCTAGCAATTGGGGCTCCAGCACGTTCCCCATTAGTTGCCTCCCCCTCAAGCACCGAGCCTCTCCCGAGGTGAAGCTGCCAGGCGAGAGATCGCCCTCAGCGGAAGTCAGTGCTGATTAGAATGAAGAATCTGGCCGAGAAATTGTCGCGTGCGTTCATTTCGAGGTGTTGAGAAAAATTCTGCAGGCGGCGCGACCTCGACGATCTCGCCTGCATCCATGAAGATTATCCGGTCAGCAACCTTGCGGGCGAAACCCATCTCATGAGTGACGCAGATCATGGTCATGCCGCTTTCGGCGAGTTCTACCATGACGTCGAGGACCTCGCTGACCATCTCCGGATCGAGCGCCGAAGTAGGCTCGTCGAACAACATGATCCTCGGGTTCATGCATAACGACCGCGCGATTGCAACGCGTTGTTGCTGGCCACCCGAGAGCTGGATCGGGTATTTCGCGGCCTGCTCGGGGATATGGACGCGCTCCAAGATGATGCGAGCGTTCGCCTCGGCCTCCGGCCTCCTGATCCCGCGCACCTTCATTGGCGCTAGCGTGCAATTTTCCAACACCGTCAGATGCCCGAACAGGTTGAAGCTCTGGAACACCATGCCGATCTCGCGGCGGATGTTCTCGATGCCGCGCAGATGCGCGTGTACGCTCGTGCCATCAATGATAATCTCGCCGCTCTGGTGTTCCTCGAGCTGGTTGAGACAGCGGATCAGGGTCGACTTGCCAGAGCCCGAGGGTCCACAAATGACGATGCGCTCGCCGCGGTTGACCGTCAGGTCGATGTTCCGCAGAACCTGGAAGTCGCCATAGAATTTGTCGACCTTGCGCATCTCGATCATAACGTCGCCCGCGGTGCGGGACGCGCCGGTCTTCTCTGTTGCGGGCATCGTCATGAGCTTCATCTCGTTTTGACCAGAGAATTTGGCGCGCCCGACCCGAGACCGGACGCGCCATGTCACGCGTTTGGGCAGGTTCTCAGAATGTCGGCATCGGCGGAAGCTTGTTCAACGGAATGCCGAACCAGCGCTGGTTGATGGCGCTGAGTTCGCCGTTCTTCTCGATATCGGCGATGAATTTGTTGGCGAACTCGGCGAGCGCAGTGTMGGCCTTGCGAAAGGCCATGCCATTGGCCTGCTCGCGCAGGGTCAGCTTCGGCTCCATGTTGAGCTGTGGATAGTCCTTGTTGAGTTGCGCGAGGATGGTGTTACTCGCGCCCATGGCCTGGACCTGACCCGAGATCAGGGCCTGCAGCGCCGTGGCATCGTCGTCGAAGCGCTTGAGTGGCGTGCCCTGCGGCGCGATCGCGCTGATGGCCGTGTCCTGCGTCGAGGCGCGCGCGACACTGATCGTCACCGGCTTCAGGTCCTCCGGGGTCTTGATGTTCAGGCTCTTGGGACCCAGCACGTAAATGGTGAGTGTGCTGTAGGGATTGGAGAATAGCACCTGCTTTGAGCGCTCGGCGGTGATGCCGAACGTGGCAATCAGCACGTCAATTTTGTTGGTCAGCAGATAGGGTATGCGGTTTGGCCCGGTGACCGGGACGAGTTCGAGCTGCACGCCAAGCGCCTTGGCCATCAGCTTGGCGACGTCGGCGTCGTATCCGGCCGGCTGCTGCTGGGCGTCGGTGCCGCCGAAAGGCGGATAGTCGGTCAGTACGCCAACCAGCAGCTTGCCGCGCGCCTTGATCTCCTCGGGCGTGGCTGCGCTCGCCGGGGCGGCGCCGAGAGTTGCGGCGGCGACGCCGGCGAGAAGCAGCGCGCCGAGGCTGCGGCGCAGGATGGACTTGAACAGTGACATGGGACGTTTCTCCTCGGGTGGACTTGGTAGGCCTTGCGTCGCCGCGCTTAGCGCGCGGCGACCAGGAGCTTTTGCTCCATTCGCTTGCTGTAGGCCGATAGCGGCCGGCAGATCAGGTAGTAGATCAACGCGACGAGCGCGAAGATGGTAAAGGGCCGGAAGGTGGCGTTGTTAATCACCTGCGCCGCCCGCGTCAGTTCGACGAAGCCGATGATCGAGGCGAGCGAAGTGCCCTTAATCAGCTGAACGAGGAAGCCAATCGTTGGCGGAATGGAGATTCTGACCGCTTGTGGCACGACGACCAGCGCCATCTTCGGCCAGTAGCGCAGACCGAGCGAGGTCGCCGCCTCCCATTGCCCGCGCGGCACGACCTCAATAGCGCCGCGCCAAATCTCGCCCAGGAAGGCGCTGGCATGCAGCGACAAGCCGATCGCGGCTGCGGTCCAGGGATCGACTGACCAGCCAAACAGACCGGGCACGAAGAACGCGAGGAAGAGCTGCATCAACAGCGGCGTGCCCTGGAAGACCTTGATATAGCCGTTCGCGACCAGCCTGAGCCATTTGAACTCACTAGTTCGAGCGAGCGCGACAAGGGCGCCGCCAATCGCGCCGCCGACAAAGGCAACGACCGAGAGCAGCAGCGTCCAGCGCACCGCGGCGATGATGTAGAGGATCTCGTTAGGTCCGAGTGTGCGCATCGTCTGAAACCTACCGGGTTGGCTTGCGCAGGAGGGTGCGCTCGATTCCGGCGAAGGCGCTCCAGAAGAACAGCGACAGGCCGAAATAGATGCAGGTCACAACGAAATAGACCTCGAAGCTGCGGAAGGTGCGCGACTGGATATCGCCCGCGACCGCCGTGAGCTCGCTCGCCGCGATCGCGGAGCAGACGCTCGAATTTAGCATCAGCAGGATGAACTGGCTGGTCAGCGAGGGATAGACCGCCTGGATCGCCGGCTTGAGGACGATGTAGCGAAAGATTTGCAGCGGCCGCATGCCGAGCGACTTGCCGGCCTCGACCTGGCCCTTGTGAATGCTCTCGATGCCAGCGCGGATAATCTCGATGCCGTAGGCGCCGACATTGACGACGAGCGCGATGAGCGCCGCCTCGTTCGATGAGAGTTTGATGCCGAGCGTAGGCAGACCGAAATAGATCATGAAGATCTGAATCAGGAACGGCGTATTCCGGATCAGCTCGATATATTCGTCGATGAGCCAGCGTAGCCATCGCGGACCCGAAGTCTTGCCGAGCGCCCCCGCGACCGAAACGACCATGCCGATCGCCATTGCAAGTGCCGAGAGCACGAGCGTGTTGATCAGTCCCTGCAGTAACTCTGGCCACGCCGCGAAGACGTCGGCGAAATCGAATTCATAGCTCATGCAAAACACCCGATGCGGCGGGTGACCAAGCGTCCAGCCATCCGTCTCCTCCTATGCCCTCACCGGCCGGTTCGATATCGGCTCTTTGTCTTACAACCATTGCGCCAATTACAGACGCGGGATCATCAATCCACCATCAGCATTGATCACTGTGCCCGTCGCGTAGGCGAAATTGCCGCTCGCCAGACCGACCACGCAACGCGCCACGTCCTCGCCCTCGCCCCAGCGCCCGGCTGGTATCATGCCGTCCGCGATACGGGCATCGTATTTGGCCGCGACCTTCGCGGTCATGTCGGTGCGGATCACGCCCGGTCGGACCTCGAAGACCGGGATGCCTTCGGGCGCGAGCCTGACCGCGAGCGCCTTCGCCCACATCGAGAGACCGAGCTTCGAGACGCAATATTGCGCCCGGTCGATCGAAACCAGCTCCGTGCTGGCCGACGTGATGAAGACGATCACCGGCCGCTCTGCCTTTTCCGCGAGCATCGCCTTGGCGACTTCCTGGCTCAGGAAGGCGGCGCCGCGCAGGTTGACATCCATGACGACGTCGAAGCTTTCCGGCGTAATCTCCAGCATGTCACCGCGAACCGGCGCGCCGATCCCGGCATTCGAGACAAAGAGATCGAGCCGGCCGAAAGCCCGCTTCACATCCGCGTTTAGGGCAGCATGGCTTTCGACTGCGGCGACGTCATGCTTGAAGAACCGCGCCGCGGCGCCGGCCTCCTCGAAGAGCTTCAGCGCCACGGCGACCGCCTCGTCCTCGACAACGTCGGTGAAGGCGATGTCATGGCCTACCCTGGCGAGCGCGACACCGATCGCGCAGCCGATGCCGCGCCTTGCGCCGGTAATTAGTGCGACGGGGCGGGTCATCTTATTCCCCTCGGTAGAGCGGTGTGCGCTTTTCCTGGAAGGCGGCGACACCTTCCCTGACGTCATCAGTATAGGAGACGAGCGAGCTCGCCAGCGTCTCCATGATCGCTGCCCGGTCCTCGTCTTCCGCGGCGTTGATCAACTGCTTGACGATGATGTTCGCGACCGGACCACGGGCGGCGACGCGCTCGGCCATCGCTGTCGCGGCCGCGAGCGCCCCACCCTTCTCCACGACCTGATCGACGATGCCGAGAGCAAGCGCTGTCTCGGCGGTGACGACCTCGCCCGTCAGGGCAAGGCGACGCGCGACACGCCCGCCCAGGCGCTTGACCAGGCGTTGGGTGCCTGACCAGCCCGGAATCATACCGAGGCCGCTCTCGGGCAGGCCAATCTTGGCCTGAGCTTCACAGATTCGGATATCAGCGGTAACGGCGAGCTCCAGCCCGCCGCCGAGCGCGTGGCCGTTCATGGCGGCGATAACCGGCGGTTTCATCCGCGCGAGCTTGTCGAAGACACGGTGGCCAGAACGCACCCAGCCCTGCCCCATCTCCAGTGCCGAAAGCTCGCCCCAGGCGACAATGTCGCCGCCGGCGCAGAAGGCCTTGCCTTCACCCGTAAGGATCACCGCGCGCACCGTTCGATTGGCATCGATCCTATCGGCKAAGCTGCCGAGCAGCCCAACCATGACGTCGTCGAGCGCATTGAGCTTTTCTGGCCTGGCGAGCGTGATCGTCGCGATGCCGGAGGCGATGTCGAGGCGGACGGAGTCGCTCATGCTGCCCTCATTGGAACTTCAAGGCCGATCAACGCCTCGTCGAACAAGGCCGCATCCATCAGCTTTGGCGGCCGCGGCACCAGAAGCGGAAACTCGCCCTGGGCGAGGATGTCACGCTCCAGATCCACGCCGGGCGCGATCTCCGTGATGACGATCCCCTCCGGCGTCAGCCTCATCACACAGCGTTCCGTGATGTAGGTCACCTCCTGCCCCTGTGCGACTGCGCGCGGCCCTGAGAAGGAGATGTGTTCGACGGCCTCGACGAGCTTCTTCACCCTCCCCTCCTTCTCGATAACCAGCTTGCCATCGGCGATCGCGAGCTTGGCCGCGGCGCTAAAATAGCCGGAGAAGACGATGCGCTTGGCCCGGGCGGTAATGTCGATGAAGCCGCCTGCGCCGGCCGTGACATGCGGCCTGACCCCGAGCTTGGAGACGTTGACACAGCCCTGCCGGTCGATCTGCAGGAAGGAGAGCAGCGACATGTCGAAGCCCGCCCCCTGGAAGTAGGTGAACTGGTAGGGCGACGGCACGATCGCCTCCGCATTGGAAGCGCAGCCAAACTGGAACTCGAGCAACGGCACGCCGCCGACGGCGCCCTGCTCGATCACCCAAGTCACCGCGCCGTGCTGCCCCTCCTCGATCAGGATGCGCGGGACGTTTGCTGAGATGCCGAAGCCGATATTGACCGCATCGCCGTGGCGCAGTTCCTGCGCCACGCGCCGCGCGATGACCTTGGCGACGTCGAAGGCCGGCGTCTCGAAGCTCGACAGGGGCCGCGACACCTCGCCCGAGATCGCCGGATCATAGGCCGTCTGCGTCGTCTGCATCTGCTCGGGCGCGACAACGATTGCGTCGACCAAAATGCCGGGCACGAAGACGGCTTGCGTCTTAAGGCTGCCGGCGGCGACCACGCGCTTCACTTGTGCAATGACAATGCCGCCATTGTTGCGAACCGCCAGCGCTTGATCGAGCGGGCCGAGCAGGCCTCCCTCATGCTCGTAGGAGAGGTTGCCGCGTTCGTCGGCGGTCGTGGCGCGGATGATCGCGACCTGAGGTACGATGCTCCGGAAATAAAGCCAGTCGTCGCCATCGAAATCGACGCGGCTGACGATCGGCTCAGCCGCGGCGCGCGCATTCATGGCACAGCCCTGATGCCTGGGATCGACGAAAGTGTCCATGCCGATCTTGGTCAGCACGCCCGGCCGCTTGGCGGCGGCCTCGCGATGCATGTCGAACAGTATGCCGCTCGGGATGTTGTAGGCCGGTATCTGGTCGCCTGTGACCATCTTCCAGATTTCCGGTGGCTCGGCCGAGGACGGGCCGGACGGATAGGAGCCACCCATAATCCGCGCCAGTAGGCCCGACTTCGCCAGATGGTCGATGCCCTTGATGCCCCACATGTCGCCGGCTGCGATCGGATGCAGGGTCGTGAGATTGCGCGGATGGCCGCAGGCGTCGAAGCGTCGGCCGATTGCCGCCAGCACGGCGTCGGGACAACCCAGACCGGACGACGAGGAGACAGTGACAATCGCCTCGTCCGGGATTAGGGCCGCGGCTTCGTCAGCGGAGAGAATGCGAGGAAAGGCCATGGTTTTGTCTCTGGATGTGAATTGTCAGCCGGCGGCGGCCAGTGCGCGCTGATAGGCGCCACAGGATTCTCGGATGACGAGGTTGGCGGGGCCTATGTAGCTCTCCGATTCCGCGGCTGAATCGGCGATCTGCTTCAGCAGCAGCGCGGCGGCGCGCTCGCCGAGCCCGACGGGATCAACAGCGACGGTGGTCAGTGCTGGCGAGACATGACGCGCCTCGCTGGTGTCGTCGAAACCGACGATCGCGATGTCGCGCCCGACAACGAGACCGTGCCGCGCCGCGGCGAGCATCGCGCCGATTGCGACGACATCGTTGTAGCAGACCACCGCTGTAGGCCGATCATTTAGCGATAGTACAGCGCTCATTGCACCGAAGCCCCCGTCGCGTGTCGGCATACTTTCAAGGTTGAGGGTTGGATCAACTTTGCGGCCGGCCGCCTCCATAGCCGCGAGAAAGCCGCCGTGCCGCTCCTGTCGGACGACCATCGAATGCATGCCGCCGAGATAGGCGATGCGCTCATGGTCAAGATTGATGAGATGGCGGGTGATCCGGCTGGCCCCGGCGACGTTTTCCGGCACGACGTGGCTTACCTCGGCGCCCGGAAGGCGCCGGATCGCCACCACGAGCGCAGTATCGGCTGCTTTGACCCAATCGAGATGCTCAGACCGCGTGTCCAGCGCCGGACAAAGGATGATGCCGCCAGCACCATGCTCGCGCATCATCCGCATCACCTGGTCCTGACGCACCACGCTTTCGGCTGTGTTGGCCATGAAGGCGACATAACCTGCCATCTGCAGGACCTTTTCGACGCCAATCGCAAATTCGGCGAAGAATGGGTTCGAGAGGTCGTTGAGGACCAGGCCCACGATGCGGGATTGCGCATTTCGGAGGTTGGCAGCGCCGCGGTTGTAGACATAGCCCAGCTGGTCCATCGTCTGCAGAACCTGCTGCCGAGTCTCGCGCTTGACGGTGCCGCGCCCGGTCAGGACGAGCGAGACCGTCGATTTCGAGACGCCGGCGGCGTCCGCGATCTCGATGATCGTCACCTTTCGCTTGCCGCTTTTCGACTTCGGCATCGTTTCATCCCTGAACCGTCTGCGTCACTTCTTATTATGGAACGTTCCATTATCATACTTGCGCGAGTGAGGCAATCACCCTCTTTCAAATGATTTTATGCACCTATATAAGGTTATTGAGGCGTTCATGAAATGGAACGTTCCACTAAACTGCACTTCCGGAGGAAGCGATGGCTGAAATTTCCCTGCCCCGTGCGGACGGCAGCAGCGAGCGCTACCCGTTGGCGGCACCCTCCCCTTATCCCCGCACCGCTTCCGCAAACGGGGTTCGCACCGTCTATGCGGCAGCCCATGTCGTGGCCGACCCGCTGAAGCTGCAGGAGCCCTGGCGCGTCGCGGCGGTGGACTGGGACGCCACTCTGGCTTTCCGCCACCATCTTTGGGGCCTCGGCTTCAAGGTTGCGGAGGCGATGGACACATCCCAGCGCGGCATGGGGCTGGATTGGCCGAATGCGGCTGAGCTGATCACCTGCGTTCTCGCTGAAGCCAAGGCGACGCCCGGCGCCGATCTCGCCTGCGGCGCCGGCACCGACCAACTGGATCCGCACGCGGCGCGCAGCCTCGACGACGTGTTACGCGCCTATGAGGAACAGATCGGCCATGTCGAGAAGCACGGTGGCAAGATCATCCTGATGGCGAGCCGCGCGCTCTGCCGCGTCGCGAAAAGCCCAGACGATTACCACGCGGTCTACAGCCGTCTGATCGGCCAGTGCCGCGGCAAGGTGATCCTGCACTGGCTCGGCGAGATGTTCGACCCCGCGCTCGAAGGCTACTGGGGCAGCCGCGACTTCCGGCAATCCATGGAGACGGTGCTAACCTTGATCCGCGAGCACGCGGCCAAGATCGACGGCATCAAGGTCTCGCTGCTCGACGCCGGCAAGGAGATCGAGATGCGGCGCCTCCTGCCCGAAGGCGTCGTCATGTATACGGGCGACGACTTCAATTATGCCGAACTGATCGCCGGCGATGAGCAGGGCTTCTCGCACGGGCTGCTTGGCATCTTCGATCCGATTGCGCCGGCTGCGGCAGCCGCCTTCGCCAGGTTGGAAGCTGGTGACAAAGCCGGCTTCCACGCTATCCTCGACCCGACAGTCGCGCTCTCTCGCCGGCTCTTCGAGGCCCCGACACAGCACTACAAATGCGGGGTGGTTTTCCTCGCCTGGCTGAATGGCTTCCAGAAACATTTTCGGATGGTCGGCGGCGCCGAATCCGCCCGTGGCATCCTGCACTATGCGGATCTCTTCCGCCTCGCCGACCAGTCCGGGCTCTTCGTCGAGCCGGAGCTTGCCGCACGCCGCATGGAGCATCTGTGCGCCCTTAACGGCGTCGCCTGAGGAAAGGGCCGTACCATGCACGCTCCATTGCTTGACACCGAGACCTACGACCAAATTCGCGAAACCGCCCGGCGCTTCGCGGAAGATGTCGTCAGGCCCGCCGCTGCCGATCTCGACCGTGACGAAACCTTTCCGGCCGAGATCTACCGCCTGATGGGCGAGATCGGCCTGTTCGGTATCACCGTGTCGGAAGAGCATGGCGGCTCCGGCCTCGACACGTTCGCCTATGCAATAGTGATGGAGGAGTTGTCGCGCGGTTATGCCTCGATCGCTGACCAGTGCGGCGTCGTCGAGCTGATCGGCACTCTGCTCACCCGCTACGGCACGCCCGAGCAGTTGAAGCTCCTGCCGGACATCATTTCCGCGAAGACCCGCATCGCTTACTGCTTGACCGAGGCGGAGGCCGGGTCCGACCTCTCCAATGTCCGCACCACCGCACGCGAGACCGCCGCCGGCTACGTCATCGATGGCGACAAGCTATGGATCCACAACGCGCCGGTCGCAGATCTCGGCTTCGTCCTAGCCTCGACCGACCCTGCCGCGGGCCATCGCGGCATGAGCATCTTCTTGGTCGATCTCCATGCATCGGGTGTCTCGCGCGGGCCGAAGGAGCACAAGATGGGCCAGCGTGCCAGCCAGGTCGGCGCACTCAACTTCGACGGCGTCGTGGTGCCGCGCGAGGCGCTGCTCGGCCCGACAGGGCGCGGCTTCCACATCATGATGAGTGTACTGGAGAAGGGCCGCGTCGGCATCGCTGCGCTCGCGACCGGCATTGCGCAGGCCGGGCTGGAAGCGGCTCTGGGCTACGCGCGAGACCGCCGTCAGTTCGGCAAGCCGATCCTCGACAATCAGGGACTGCAATGGATGCTGGCGGACATGGCCAAAGACATAGCCGCCGCCCGTGCCCTGACAGAGAGAGCCGCATTGCTGATCGACCACGCCAGACCCGCGACCGCTGCCGCGTCAATCGCGAAGTGCTTTGCAAGCGATATGGCAGTGGCGCAGACCGCCAATGCCGTCCAGATTTTCGGGGGCGCCGGGTATATCCGCGGGTTTGAAGTTGAGCGGCTCTATCGCGACGCCAAAATTACCCAGATATACGAAGGTACTAACCAGATTCAACGAACTATTATCGCCAAGGAACTCATTAAGAACGGGGTCGCGGCTTAACTCCTTGCCAACGACTTGCCGAGCTCACTTGGCATGATTGGCTGCAAATCCGCGGCCCCGAACAGAAATAGCATCTCAAGCCGGCGGCCGGTTACTCCGCTCCTGACAGCGGGAGCCGGGTAGCTGACCTTCGGCGACGCAATTACGGTCGGCGGACGACCCCAGGTCGCAGTGCTCTGGGTTAGGCCGCAAGCAGCAAGCAGAACGGCGGGCCTGGTGGCGCGGAGGAAGGGCGCGCCACCGTCCTCCCTGCCTATTTCGTCCGTTTGGCGCCGATTTCCTCGTCCCAACGCCGAAACGCTAGGACCATCTTGTCCGGCGTCAGCGGCACCTCGATCGGGTTGTTGGCGATCAGGTCGGCGTATTCGGGGCGCCCGAATTCCTCGATCGCCTTCTGGCTCTCTGGCGGCGCCATCGAGAGCGGCACATCCTTCACGGCCGGCCCCGGATAGAAGTAGCCTTCATCATAGGTGAACGCCTGCTGCTGCGGCGTCAGTGCGAAGCTGATCAGGTCGAGCAAGACGGCGAGCTTCTCGCTCGAGACGCCTTTCGGGATGTACATATACTGGGCATCCGAGACCCAATGGAAGCCCTTGAGCGCCTGGATCTTCGCTTCCTTCGGCACGATACCGAGGACGCGCGGGTTGATGTCCCATCCGGTGGTGGAGATGATAATGTCGCGCGAGCCGTCGCCGAACTCTTTCATGGTCGCGGCAGTGCCCGTCGGATAGTACTCAATGCCGTTGCCGAGCTCCTTCAGATAGGCCCAGGTCTTGTCCCAGCCATTGGCCGGATCCTTCGGGTCCTTGTCGCCGAGCAGATAGGGCAGGCCCATGATAAAGGTGCGGCCCGGGCCGGAATTGGCCGGTCGAGCATAGAGAAAACGGTTCGGGTTCTGCTTGGTGTAGGCAAGCAGTTCGTCTGCCGTGGTCGGCACGGCCTTGACGCGTGCCGGCATGTACTCAAGCAGCGGACCGGAGGGATAGTAGACCATGCACATGCCCTGGCCGGAACCGAGGTTGTGCATGTCGAGCGCCGGCTTCATCAGAACTTTGGCTGGGTCGGGGAGTGAGGCGGCATGCTCGGGCAGCAACGTCACCCAGAGTTTCTGCTCAATACCCGCGGCGAGTGCGTCGAGGCCGCCGATGACAAGGTCGATATCGACGCGATTGGCCTCCTGCATCGCCTTGATCTTGCCGGGCAGTTCCGGCGCCGGTGCTTTGACGAAGGTCATGCGCGAGACGAGGTTGGGCTTGGCCGCGCGATAGTTCTCCAGCGGCTTCTGTAGCAGGGCGAGGGCGCCGCCGACATCGATGATGTTCAGCGCCACCGGCGACTTCGGCAGCGGCAGGCCCTGCGCAAACGCGCCCGTGGCACCGGTAGCGCCGAGCGTCAGCGAAGCCACGCTACCCTCGACAAATTGTCGGCGCGATGGGCCGGTTTTGTTGGTCTGGTCTGTCATTGGTTCCCCTCCCTGGGATTGCCACAACTTCACTCGATCAACTCGAGTGTAGGTTCCCGCACCACGAGACCGGGCACGAAGATTAGATTCCTTGGACCGGGGCTTAAGCCCTCACTTCTGGCAACAATACCTGCTGAAGCGGTGGGCCGCATCAGGTCGATGATGTCGGATTGGCCTGTCTTGAACTGGCGCGACAACGGAGCTGCGAATAGGGAAGTCTCTGATCGCTTGCTCCCCCTGTGTTGCGTCGCTAAGGCCATCAAAGGCGCTGGTAGAACGTTACACCATACCGGTTGGCAGACAATCTGGATTTAAAGGTGGGGCAAACATATGGTCGGGGTATCGGCAGAAGAGCTTTCGGCTTGGCTTACTGGGAGCCTACTGCCGGCTTGGCTCGCGCGGGCCTATGATCCGAAGCGCCGAGGCTATGCCGAATGGGTTCAGCCTAATGGAAGTATCATTGAAAGTGAGCGGCGCACGACGCTGGTTACGGCGCGAACGCTATACGTCTTCAGCCATGCCCATCTTCTCGGCGTACCCGGGGCGCTCGAAGCGGCGCGCCATGGCCTGTCCTTCCTTCTTAGTGCCTGCCGGGACAGCGATGGCCGGTTCATACATGCCTGCACGACCCAAGGTGAGATCATTGACGGCAAATCCGATTTGTACGATCTCGCCTTCGTCATCTTCGCGCTCGCATGGTGCGCGCGTGCAATCGGAGAATCCGAACCGCTCGACCAAGGGGAAGCGGTGATGCGATTTATCGAGACGGCCCTCGTCTCACCTTCCGGCGGCTTTCGCGAGGATACGCTCGGGACCCTCCCGCGCCGCCAAAACCCGCATATGCACCTGCTCGAAGCCTGCCACGCCATGGCGCAATCGTCCGGCGAAAAGCGCTGGCTTGAGCGCGCCGAGAGGATCGTGCGCCTGATGCAACGGCGCTTCGCCGCGGACGGAACGCTCGGCGAGTTCTTCGACAACGAGTGGAAGCCCTTTGCCGGCGAGCAGGGTCGGATTCGCGAGCCCGGTCATCATTTCGAATGGACCTGGCTGCTCTATCACCACGAGCGCCTGACCGGTTCGGGCACTGCCCGGATGAGCGCACGGCAACTCTTCGCCTTCGGTGAGATGTTCGGCGCTGAAGCCGCCGGCAAGCCGGTGATCAACGAGGTCGATCAAAAAGGCGCGGTGCTCAACGGCGGGGCCCTGCTCTGGCCGCAGACTGAGTATCTCAAGGCGCTGGCGGCACGGCTCGAATTCGAGGACGACAACGAGGCGACAAATCGGCTCAACGACCATTTGCGCCTGATGTTCGAACGCTTCGTCGACGCGGATACCGGACTGTGGAGCAACCAGATCGATCGCCAAGGCTGGAGGGTGGCCGAGCCGATCCCGGTACGGGTACTCTACCATTTGGTGCTCGCAGTTGCAGATGTCTGCAGGGTGAAGCAGTCGCACAGTGCGAAATCGTGACCACGCGCACTATGTGTCCACCGATGAGAGCCAGCCGGCCCGGGACCGGCACTAAGCCGAGTTTAAGAGTGTTGTATTCGCCGACGGCCCGCAAGCCGAAGAGTAGGCCAAATACATATGAGCGACTTCCACCAGCCGAGAACGCTCGGGCGCAGCCGAGGTGAACGCCAAATATGACGGCGACTTGCCGCTCTCATTTTACAGATTCGTCCTCGAAACCTCGACGGAGATCACTTAAGCGCCGGGAACGTGATCAACTTTGCTCTGGCTCGCTGCCTGAGCCGATCCCCCCTTGGGTGGCAACCAGAAGGGGCGCACCTGGCGTCCGCGAGTTTCGGCCCGGAAAATCGCATCCATCAGGGCAAAAATGCGAGAACCTGCGGACTGGTGCCGGCTATTCACCGCCACGGCGGGTACCGGCCAGGTCATCGTCGCGACCCATCACCGTCACCTGATTGATATCGCCCGCCGGACGTGTTCCGAGGTCACCGTGCATGAGCTCCCGGCCAAACTTCGGGCTCCTCACCGCTTACTTAACGAAGTCTCTTCGGATCTCGCCGCCCGTCGCGGGATCAATCACCAGGCGATAGCCGCTCAGGCTAAGCGCCAGAATTCCGGCCTCACTTAGGCTGGTCTCGACAAACGTATCAGGCATGCTCGGTAAAGCTGCCCGCCACAACGCTCGGCCGGTTTTTACCTATACAGAGCAAGTTCTCGAAGAGTTTCGTCTTGCTGGAACCGGGCTTTATCAAAATGACGCATGGCGCCCGCCGCGGTTAAGAAGCGGTAAATCGGCATGGGGCGGTAAGGGTGGACGGCGCGGGGATCGGCGCTCCCCGCCTCCCGTAGAGTTCCTGCCTGATCGCTATGGTCGGATGATCTCTGCAATCACCCGCGTGGGCAGTGGGGTTGGACGCGCGATCGCGATGGGCGCACGACGATCCGGCCGCCGCGGGTGCATCATAAGCCTGGTGGACGCGCTCAACCGTCGCCCTGCCATCGTATGCGCCGATGTCGCCGGCCGTCCCGGCCTGATGAGCGCCGACTAGGAGAGGACCTTTACTCGCGTACCGACGCTCATCAGCAAGGTGGTTCAGCCGAAGCTCAGCGGAAACAAGGCGCATCGTCAAGACCATGCGCGACGGGTTCCTGGCGGAATTTACCAGCGTCATCAAGGGAGGCGGCGGAGTGCGCGGCGGAAGTCCAACAAAAATGCGCTGAGGCTGACCGGGACACGCGTTTCCGGAGGGATCCATGTGGCGACGTCATCGCTCAAGGGGCGACGTCTTCGGTGACGGCGTCAACATCGCGGCGCGTCTTCAGGAAGCTGCCGAACCGGGCGGGATCCCCGTTTCCCGCGCGGTCCGCGGCGCGGATACTGAAGTGGATCGGCGCTGGCCTTGACACAGATCAAAATTGTATGATGCTATTAACATACGTCGTATTCATATAGAAGACAACATGGCTGTTCGCTCTCTCTCCACCACGCTCAAGACGCTCGCGGTCTGCGATGTCATCGCGGCATCCCCGAAGCCAATGCGACTGCCCGATGTCGTCAAGGCGACAGGCGACCAGCGCGCCGCGGTCTATCAGCGGCTGCGTACTCTGGTGGATGCAGGCTTTCTCGAGCAGACGGTCGAGGGCGCGTTCCGGCTCGCGCTACGCTTTCAGTTCTACGCAGTGCGTGCCCTCGAGCAGGCCAATCTCGGAGAACGGACGACAGAATTGCTTCAGGAGATCGTAGCCGAGAGCGGCGAAACGGCGACGATTTCAGTGCTCGACGGCTATCATGCGGTCATTATCAACCGGGTCGAATCGCATCAGGTACTGCGTGCCGATCTCCGGGTCGGCGCACGCATGGCGCTGGGCGCTAGCGCGTCGGGCTCCGTGCTCGTCGCCTTCGGCTCGCTGGAAATGCGTGAACGGCTGCGCGAGCAGGGCATCGCGCTCCCTGACGACATCGCGCTGGCAGAGGTTCGCGAACGCGGCTTTGCCCTCTTCGCACCGACGGACCCGCAATTCGTCGCCGCGGTTGCTGCACCGGTTTTCGACGCGGCCGGCCAATGCATTGCCGTCATCGCGATCTCCGGCCCGACCACGCGGTTCGATCACGCGAACTGCGCGCCGATTGCGGTCAGCGCGGCGCAACGCTTCAGCGCTCAATTCGGGAATGCATGACATGTCGGCCCCGCCATTCTCCCTCGCCTCCAAGCCCGGTCCCTGGCAGCCGCAAGCCCTGATGCGATCCCCCTCCACGCTCATGCGACCGGAGATATTGGCCGCGATTCAGCCGTCACGGATCAGTGCATCGCGGACCCTGATGGCTCGCGCCTCACATCAGCGCTGGCAGATCACCTGCCAGGATTTCGATATCGACGCGCGCGGTCGAGGCACGGCGCGCTACGGCATCGAGGCCGATGGCTGGCACTTCACCTTCCCAATCTTTTCGTTCGAGCCCTCAGGTCGCGAGCGCACTGGCCGCATCATCGGCCGGTCCTGGGACATGATGGGCGGTTTGATCGAAGGCAAACTTTCGGCCGCCGGCATCGAGCAACTTAGACAGGAACTGCCGAAGCTCTATGAGGGCCGCGCTACCCCGCAGACCTTGACCTGGGCGCGCTCGAACCGCTCGGGACGGCTGTTCGACCTTGCCGTCGACCATCTCGCATCCGGGCAACAGCCGCCCATCGCCGAGCTCGGCCGCACCTGCTACTTCATGCGCAACACCGGCATCGACGGCAACGGCACCTTCGGCACCAAGTCCTTCCTTGCCTTCGCGCCGGACCATCCGCTGCGAGCCTCGCTGCAAGCGCAAATGCTCACCGCCTATATGATGCGCGTCTTTGCCGGCGATCTCGTCCAGCATTTTGCGCGGATGAAGGGCGGCCCGGCGGCAGTGGCGATGCAGCCCGAGTTGCGCCGCTTCCTGGGCGTCGGCAACGGCTCGGCGCTGGGGCTGATGTTCTTCGTCAATAACCATCCTCGCCTGATCGACCGTTGGCTGACGATCCACGAGGAGGCCATCGCCCATGGCCGGTTGCTGCGTGTCGGTCCCGATGCTGCCCCGCTGGTTCAATTGGCAGCGCTGCTCGACAAGGCAATACTGGCGCGGCGCCAGGATCGGGCCGAATATGAAGCCTTCGCGCCAAGCAGCATCGTCGCTGACGACCTCGCCATCATCCGCCGCGAACTCGGCCAGTTGATCGAGCGCGTGCGCGCCGGCTGCGCCGAGGCGACCCCACTCGTCGACTTCACCGCTTCGCTCGACGGCCGCGTCAATCGCGAGGCCCACGAAACGCTACTGTCTCTCATCATCGAACTCGTGCCCGAAATCGCCGATGGCCTGGCACAAACTCTCGTGATCGATGAGGATCTCGCCGGCCGCCCCGAAATGCCGATCGGACGGCTACAAGAGATCCTGAGGGCCGATTACAGCTGGGCCTTCGATCTCGATCTCGTCTCCGAGCGCTCACAGCGCTACGTCTGGTACAAATCGCGCACGGCCGAGGAGCCGCGTCGTGGACCACGCGAAGAGATCGGCGCGGCTCATAATCTTGGCCTCGATCTGCCGCGCCTCGTCGTTGCACTCGATCGCGATCTCGCTGCCGCCGATCCCCGCCTCAGCGTCGCGCGCTTCCTCATGGCGCACCCATTGCATCGGCAGATCGTGATCCGCATCCAGGCCCTTGCTGGACTGCCCTATCACTCGCCGCATGCCGACATCATGGGCGAGGACTTCGTTCCGGCGCATATCACCCGGCTCTTGAACGTCGGCATCCACGGTATCGACAAGGCCCGCGACTTCCTGAACCGCAATCTGCGCGGCGTGATCTTCCACGGCGCCCCGACCCCCGAAGATCTCGCCTCGGGGAGCGCCGCTTCCCATTGGTTCTATCCCGCGGAGCCTCAGGCATGATGCTATCCGAAACGCTGATCCTGTCCGTGCGCGAACTCCGGCTCATTCTGGAGCGACTGGTTCAGGCCGCCGGCACGCCCGCTGGGCTATTACCCTCCGTGCGCGATTGCGCATTCTATTCCGCCGTGCTGCCGGGGCCAGGTCTGTCTGGCATCGCACAGCAGATAGAGCACGTGCGTGCGAGCGGCGTTGCCCCGCTCGCCGATGTCAGCACTGACGGCGAATTGACGATAGACTGCGGCGGCCAGCATGCCTGGATGGTGGCCGAGACGCTGCTTGATTTGGCTGTCGAGCGCTTTCGGTTGACCGGCCGGGGGGAGGTTTTGGCGCTCAATCTCACAGAGCCCCCCGAATTGCGCGTCGTATCGGGGCTTGCTGAGCGTTTCGGCCTCGCGGCTATCGTCGAGCCGAAGGGCAACAGTGCCCAAGTGTCGTTGATGGACCGCCCCGCGGCGAAGCGCCGTGCCATCGACATGGTTCGCCATGACGGCCTCTCCGCTGCGGCGTCGAGTTGGTGGCCGCTCTACAAGGCATCGCATGATGCCCTGATGCCCGATTCCTTCGAGAGCCGCCGACATGCTGGCACCGTGCGGGTCGAGGCAGACGGACGCGTCGTTGGTCGCAATGACGAGGACGAGACCGATCTATCGATGCTGACCGCCGATCCGTCCTGGCTTCAGCCCAATCCTGTTTCCTCCGCTTCGTAAAGGCGCGCCCCGATGCTGATAGACGGTTTGCAATGTGGTTTCTTTGACCGCGGCGTATTCGAGGATCTCAAGGCCGGCGGGTTCAGTTGCGTCACACCGACGCTCGGCTTTTGGGAGGGCGCGATCGAGTCCTTTGATTCTGTCGCGAAATGGCGCGATCTCGAGCGCGCCAATGCTGATCTGATGACGATCGTGCGGAAGACGGACGACATTCTCGCGGCCGAGCGCGATGGCAAGGTCGCGATGTTGCTGGGTTACCAGAACACCAATCTGCTCGATGGCCGGATCCGTTATGTCGAGCTCTTCGCCGATCTCGGAGTCAAGGTCTTGCAGCTGACCTACAACAACCAGAACGAGCTCGGCTCTAGCTGCTACGAGACGGTCGATCCTGGCCTTGCACGCTTTGGCCGTGAGGTTGTCCGGGAGATGAACCAGTGCGGCATGCTGATTGATCTCTCACATGTCGGCGACCGGACCACGCTCGATACGATCGAATGGTCGCAGAAGCCGGTCTCGATCACCCATGCCAACCCGGCCTCCGTCTTCCCGCACAAGCGCAACAAGACGGATGCAATCATCAAGGCACTCGCTGAAAAGGGCGGCGTCATCGGCTGCGCAGCCTATCGCAACATAACGCCGGAGCCGGCCTGCGCCAGCGTCGATGCCTGGGCCCAGATGGTGGCGCAGACCGTCGAGATTGCCGGTATCGACCATGTCGGCCTCGGCACCGACTTTAGCCACCATTCCAATCAGGTCTACCTCGACTGGATGCGCTCGGGCCGCTGGACCCGCTCTGTGCAGTACGGCGCCGCCTCGGCGGCCAAGCCCGGCCCCAGTGAGAAGCCGGCCTGGCTCAAAAGGATCAGCGGCCTGTCCGATGTCGGACCGGCGCTGGCGCGGGTCGGTTTCCACGCAGCCGAAGTCGAGAAGATCACCTCCGGCAACTGGCTTCGCCTCTATCGCGCAACGATCGGTTGAGAGGACAGAACCATGGCTAGGACCGTACTGACTCCACCGCGGACCACGCGCCGCGCCCTGCTATCGATGCTTGGGAGCGGCATCGTCGCGATGCCCTTCATCCGGAAAGCCCGCGCCGCCGAGACCCTCTATATCAACACCTGGGGCGGTCCCTGGGAAGAAGCAGCGCGCGCGATACTCTTCAACCCGTTCACGGCGGAGACCGGAATCGAGATCCGCACGATCGCGCCGGTCTCCTTCGCCAAGCTCGCGGCGCAAACGCGGACTGGTATCTATGAATTCGACGTGACGACGCTCGGCGTCGCTGAACTCGGCCGCGCCAATCACGCCAAGCTGATCGACACCTATGACGAGAGCAAGATTCCGGCTTCGTCGCTCTGGCCCGGCGCGGTGACACTGAACGGCATCAACTCCCATGCCTTCGCCAACATCATCGCCTACCGCCGCGATAAAATACCCAATGGCGGCCCAAGGAACTGGGCGGATTTCTGGGACACGACTAAATTTCCGGGTTCGCGCAGCCTGCAGAACTATCCCGCACGCGTGCTTGCCTTCGCATTGATGGCCGATGGCGTCGAGCCTGCGAAACTGTTTCCCTATGATCTCGACCGCGCCTTCAAGTCGCTCGACAGGATCAAGAAAGATGTCCGCGTCTGGTGGAGCCAGAGCCCGCAATCCCAACAATTGCTGCGCGATGGCGAGGTCGAATTGATCGGGATGTGGAACACCAGCGCGCAGACGATGGTCGACCAGAAGCAGCCAATCGAACTCGTCTTCGACCAGGCCGTGATCGATGTCGCGACCTGGGTGGTAGCGCGCGGCTCTCCGAGGGCGAAGAACGCTTGGCGTTTCATCGAGTTTGCCGTGGGGCCAGAGCGGCTCGCGCAGTTCGCGCAGAAGAACAATTACGGCCCGATGAACCCCGCTTCGTTCAAATACCTGTCGCCCGAGGTCATCAGCCATATGCCGACCTCCCCCGAGAACCTGCCGAAATCCGTCATCCTCGATGCCGAGAAGCTACTGCCTCAGCTCGACACAATGGCCAAGCGCTTCGAACAATGGCTCTCGACTTGACCCTATCCCCCCCTGCGCAAGGCCGCGCCTGGAGCGCGGCTGGATGGGGCAAAGCCCTGTTCCGGCCGCCCTTCCTACTCTATGCCCCGGCGACCCTGTTCCTGGCAGTGTTCTTCCTCGCGCCGCTGGGCCTCGTCGTCTGGATGAGCGTGAGCGAACCGACGGTCGGCTTCGACAACTACGCTGAGTTCTTCGCCTCGAAATACGATCTCAACGTCCTCGTGCGCACCTTCCAAACGGCACTGATCGTCACGATCACCAGCCTCGTCTTCGCTTATCCCGTGGCTTACGTCGCGGCCCGAAAGGGTGGCGCAGTCGGCTCCTTCCTACTTGGCATCGTGGCGCTGAGCTTCTGGACGAGTTTTCTTGTGCGAACCTACGCCTGGATGGTGATCTTGGGCGCGCGCGGGCCTGTTGTCGGACTCCTGGTTGCGCTTGGCGTCACCCCGCCGCCGCGTCTGCTCTTCACCACTTTTGCTGCGACCTTCGCCATGGCTCATATGTTGGTACCGTTCATGGTCCTGGCGCTGTACGCCGTCATGAAGCGCATCGACGAGGTCTATATGCGTGCGGCAGCCAGCCTCGGCGCCCGGCCGCTCAAGGCATTCCTGACGGTTTATCTGCCGCAAAGCCTGCCCGGCGTCCTCAATGGTGCGACGCTCGTCTTCATTACCTGCCTCGGCTTCTATGTAACGCCGACGCTGATTGGCAGCCCGCAGGACAAGATGATCGCCGGCCGCATCGGCCAGCAAATCGAGCAGCTTCTCGAATTCGGCGCGGCTTCAGCAACCTCGATGGTCCTGCTCGCCGCGGCGGTGGCGCTCTTCGTGGTCTATGATCGCCTGTTCGGCATCGAAAAGATGTGGAGGTGAGATGTCGCGCTCCACGGTGATCATCGCGGTGGCCGTCGCGATCCTGCTAGCCGGGCCGATGTTCATCGTCGTGCCTATGTCCTTCAGCACCGCGCCATCGCTTGAGTTTCCGCCGCCTGGCTACTGGCTCGGCTACTATCGGCGCTTCTTTGCCGATCCCAACTGGACGGGTCCGGTCTTGAATAGCTTCCTGATCGGGCTCGGCACCATGGTCTTGGCGATGCTGCTCGGCGCTCCCGCTTCCTTCGCGCTAGTGCGCTATCGGTTTCGCCTCCGGGCGCTGTTCCGGCTCATCGTGATGATGCCGTTGATTGTGCCGCATATCGTAATGGCACTGGGCTATTATAGCTATTTCGGTTCGCTCGGGCTGGTCCAGAGCATGACCGGCGTGATCCTCGCCCATGCCTGTCTGTCGATCCCAGTCGTGGTACTGACCTTAACCTCGGCGCTGGTCAATTTCGATCGCCGGCTTGAGAACGCCGCGGCGAATCTTGGCGCCCGGCCGCTGACGACTTTCCGGCTGGTGACCTTTCCGATCTTGCGCCCGGCCTTCTTCGTGGCTGCGCTGTTTGCCTTCATCCATTCCTTCGACGAGGCAGTGATCGCGATCTTTATCTCCGGTCGCGACAGCGCGACCTTGCCTCGCCAGATGTTCAACAGCTTCCAGATGGAAGCCGATCCCGCCATTTCCGCCGCATCCTCGCTGCTGCTGGCTGCCGTTCTGGCCGCGCTCGGTGCGCAGTTCGCCGCCCGGCTCGTGCGTAAGCAACGGCCTGCGCACTCCTGAGACGCTGGAGCCTTCCGATGGAAACCGCCCGTTCGCTGTCGCTGAAATCGGTGACCAAGAGCTATCTGCCAGGGCAAAATGCGGTCGAGGCCATCGACCTCGATGTCGCGCCTGGTGAGTTCATCTCCTTCCTTGGCCCCTCCGGTTCCGGCAAGACGACAACGCTGATGATGATCGCGGGATTTGCGCGTCCGACGCGTGGCGAGATCAGCATCGCCGGGCGCCAGATCGATGCAGTCGAGCCCTACGACCGCAATATCGGAATGGTATTCCAGAATTACGCTCTGTTTCCTCACATGAACGCGGCGCAGAATGTCGGCTTTCCCTTGCGCATGCGTGGCGTCGCCAAGGTGCCGGCGCAAGCCAAGGTTACGGCCGCGCTCGCCATGGTCGGCCTCGCCGAATATGCTGGCCGGGCCCCGGCCGAGCTTTCCGGCGGCCAGCAGCAGCGCGTTGCATTAGCGCGCGCCCTCGTCTTCCAGCCTGACCTCGTTCTGCTCGACGAGCCCCTGGGAGCGCTTGACAAGACTTTGCGGGAACAAATGCAAATGGAGTTGAAGCGCATCCACCGCGAGCTTGGCGTCACGATGGTCTACGTGACCCACGATCAGACCGAGGCAATGGCCATGTCGGACCGCATCGCTGTGTTCAACCGGGGTCGCATTGAGCAGATCGGAACGCCGAGCGAGGTTTACTTCACGCCAAAGACGCGCTTCGTCGCCTCCTTCGTCGGGGATAGCAATCTACTCTCGGGTAAGACACGCGAAAGTGGCCTCGTCGATGTTGCCGGCATCGGCCCGATCGCGACCAGCGCCGAGCACGTCCCGCCTGGCAAAGACGTCAGCATACTCGTCCGCCCTGAAACAATCCGGCTCAGCTCCGAACGTGCGGAACTATCGCCGTTGCGAAATTCAATCACMATCGCGGAGATAGTGAACTATGGCGATAGCGTCCTTGTCCTCGGGCGCAAGGCCGGCCAGGAACTGCGGATCCGGGTCCCCAGCATGGAAATGCCGGACCTGCGCAGGGGCGATGAATGCGACATAGAATGGGCCCCCACCCGCATCCATGTGATCGAGCACTGACGCCCCAACGATCGCTATGTAGCACCGTGTAGCTCGGCTCAGGATCGGATGATCTGCGATCTTTAGGGATGAGAGAGGATGCAGCTGTGCTCATGCCTGTCGTGCGCGAACGAGTTGGCGCGGACACCTCKGCACTGCCTGCTGCCAGAGGGTTTTTGCTGATGGAGAACCGGGATATGAGGCCTTCGTCGTCTGGCATTTGATCTGCCAACAAAGCCAAGATCGAGGGGAGCGCTCGAGGATCGATCGCAGCTTCATTGATTTAGCTACGCGTGTGTCGGGTAAAATACCGCAGGGATCGATCTCCGGCTCCAGGCTGAACTTCGCCTGTACCAATGCATTGGTCCGGATCGCGCTAATTCCGGTCATTGAGAGATCGCCCGGAACATTTATGCGCCATTTGATTTGCGAACTGAAGCCAAAGGGAAAGAGAAGTGACTATTTGTCGCTTCTGACGGAAGCGGATATTCGTTGGATCCTTGGCCGTGCTGCTATGCACGTGAATGCGCTTCGACGAGCGGGATGCTCTTGGTCACGACAAAGGTGTAGTATCGCTCGATCCCGATCGCGGGGTCGAGCAGCCTGTCGATCAGGCGCTGATAGCTGTCAATGTCTGGCACGACCACGCGCATGATGTAGTCGATGCCTCCGCCGGTGGCATCGCAAGCGACGATCGTCGGTTCCCTCGCCACCGCCTCCTCGAAGCGACGGAAATCCGCCTGCTGATGGCTCTTCAGGCTGATCTCGACGATCACCGTGGTGCGCGGCGCCTCCACCCCGAGATCGACGATGGCGGTATAGCCCTTGATCACGCCGGCCTCTTCCATCCGGCGCAACCGCTCCCAGCAGGCCGCCGGCGACAGCGCGACCGTTTCGGCGAGTTTGAGCTTGGTCATGCGGCCGTCACGCTGCAGGGCTGCGACGATCTTGAGATCGATGGGATCGAGCTTCATCTTCGGTGACCGCACGTGCATAATGTCATGAATTCTGACTCCTAAGAACGAGACAATCCCATGTTCCGTCAAGCCGCGCGGCCTTCCGGCAACAGGCTTTCTCCGGTTGTGGAGAAGGCCGTCGAATGGCACCCGGTCCTGACGAAGCAGAGGGGCGCGACCAAGCATGCCGCGCTGACCGAGCGCATCATCGGCGACATAAGCGCCGGCGTTCTGAAGCCGATGGACCGGATGCCAACCCATCGCGACCTCGCCCGCGAGCTCGGCATCTCCGTCCAGACCGTCAGCCTCAGCTACAAGGAGGCCGAGCGACTCGGCTATCTCAGCGGCGAGGTCGGGCGCGGGACCTTCGTGAAGAGCCGTGTCACCGAGCAGGCAGGGCGGCTGATGCTCGACCGCAGCCCGACGCAGATCGTCGACCTCTCGATCGTGCGCGGGGTATATCTCGATGCGCATGAGGCGGCCTCGCGCCAGGTGCTGGCCGCGTTGGCCGAGGGCGACACCAGCGCCTTCATGCGGCCGTGCCGGCCGATCGCGGGCCTCGACCGCCATCGCGAAGCGGCGCGGCTTTGGCTCGGGCCGCTCGGCGTGGAGACATCAGCCGAGCGCATCCTGATCACGAACGGTGCCGCGCACGCGCTCTTCCTGGCTCTCGCCTGCGTGGTCCGCGCCGGCGACCTCGTGCTGACCGAGAACCTGACCGATCATGGAGTTATCGGCCTCGCCAATGTTCTCGGTTTCAGCCTCAGGGGCCTGCCGACCGATGAGGAAGGCGTTCGCCCCGATGCGGTCGAGGCAGCGTGCCGTGCTGGCGGTGTGCGTGCGCTGGTCCTCATCCCGACGCTGAACAATCCGACGAGCCATGTCGCTGGCCCCGAGCGCCGCCGCGCCATTGCCGAGATCGCGCAGCGCCACGGCGTCTTCGTCGTCGAGGACGAGGTCTACAAGCCGCTCATACCCGAGCCGCTCCCGTCGATCACAGCGATGCTGCCGGATCTCGGTTTTTTCCTCACCAGCTTCACCAAGACGGTGCTGACCGGCCTGCGCGTCGGCTATCTGGTCGTGCCGCCGCAATACTCGATCCGCGCTGCCTCGATCCTGCGCGTGACGAGCTGGAGCGGCACCTATCTGCCAGCCGAGATCGCGACGCGCTGGGTCGAGGACGGTACGGCGGAAAGGCTGCTTGCCGTCCAGCGCGAGGAGGCCAAGGCGCGCCAGCACATCGTGACGGAGACACTCGGGAGCCACGTCGCCTCGAGCCATCCGCTCTCGCTCTGCGCCTGGCTCAAGGTGCCCACGCATTGGACCGAAGACAGCCTGGTGCGCTCGCTCGCCGACCGGCGCGTGGCGGTGACGCCGTCCGATCCCTTCGTGGCCGGCGTCGGCCATGGCGGCGGCATCCGCATCTGCCTTGGTGGGCGGATGAGCCATGAGCTGCTGACCCGGACGCTGACGAGTGTACGCCAGACTTTCGAGCAGCTTCCGCCGGTCTTCGATATCGGCGCGATCGGCTGAGAGCTGCGGCCGCAAACGGCACGGTCTTCTTCGCGTCATTGCCGCGTGCGGGCTTGCTCCCGTTATGATTGAATCATTACAATATAATAATTGACATGAATTTTTCTCCCTCGCAGCATGACAAGCGAGAGGGAAATGAAGGTGATCAAACCGCATCTTGCCACTGCCGAAGCAGATCGGCCGGCCGCTCCGCCGGCCTCCCTGGCCTTGCCCGACATCGAAGCCGCAGCGGCGCGTATCGCCGGCCGGGTGGCGCGCACGCCGCTCGTCGCCTCGGCCTTCCTGAGCCGCCTGTGCGGCCAGCCCGTCCATCTAAAGCTCGAAACCCGCCAGCCGATCGGCGCCTTCAAGCTTCGCGGCGCGATGAACGCGGTGCTGGCTTTGGACGAAGATCAGTGCCGGCGCGGGCTCGTGACCGCGTCCACCGGCAATCATGGCCGCGCGGTCGCCTACGCTGCCCGGGAGCTCGGCGTTGCCGCCACGATCTGCATGTCGACGCTGGTGCCGACGAACAAGGTCGAGGCGATCCGCTCGCTCGGCGCCGAGATCCGCATTATTGGCCATTCTCAGGACGATGCGCAGGTCGAAGTCGAGCGTCTGGTCGCCGAGCACGGGTTCACCCCGATCCCGCCCTTCGACGATCCTGACGTCGTTGCCGGCCAGGGCACGATCGGGCTCGAACTGATCGAGGATCTGCCCTCGCTCGCCTGCGCACTGGTCCCGCTCTCGGGCGGCGGGCTCGCAGCCGGCGTCGCGGTGGCAGTCAAGGCGCTGCGGCCTTCCGTAAGGATCGTCGGCATCTCGATGGAGCGCGGCGCCGCCATGGCCGCGGCGATCGTGGCGGGCCGGCCGGTCGAGATGGCCGAGGAGGAAACGCTGGCGGATTCACTCGGCGGCGGCATCGGCCTCGCCAATCGGGTCACCTTCGCCCTGTGCCGCGATCTCATCGACGAGGTCGTGCTGCTGAGCGAAGCGGAGATCGCAGCCGGCATCCGTCACGYCGCACGCGAGGAGGGCGAGGTTGTCGAGGGGGCCGGGGCGGTCGGCATCG
This sequence comes from Allobosea sp. 05T439, assembly GCF_056396005.1. Taxonomy (NCBI): domain Bacteria; kingdom Pseudomonadati; phylum Pseudomonadota; class Alphaproteobacteria; order Hyphomicrobiales; family Alloboseaceae; genus Allobosea; species Allobosea sp. 05T439. Next base: position 78,374 of record NZ_JBFTKP010000024.1, read on the forward strand.
CCGCCCTGCTCGCCGGCAAGGTCAGCCCGCCAGGCCCGGCGGCGCTCATCGTCTCCGGCCGCAATATCGATGAAGCCGCGCACCGGCGCATCGTCTCGGGAGCCACCGCATGAGCCGTATGCTCGTCCTCACCGAGGCGGAATTGCGCCGCGTCGTCAGGCTCGATGCGAGCGCGGTCGCTTGTGTCGAGGAAGCCTTCGCAGCGCTCGCCACCAAGCCCGTCGCCATGCCGCCGATCCTGCGGCTCGACATTCCCGAGCATCGCGGCGAGGTTGATGTGAAGACGGCCTATGTGCCGGGCCTCGACGGTTTCGCGATCAAGGTCAGCCCCGGTTTCTTCGACAATCCCAAGCTCGGCCTGCCCAGCCTCAATGGGCTGATGATCCTGTTCAGCGCCCGCACCGGCCTCGTCGAGGCGCTGCTTCTGGACAATGGCTATCTCACCGATGTGAGGACGGCCGCCGCCGGAGCCGTCGCGGCGCGTCATCTTGCTCGGCCCGATGCCGCGGTCGCCGCGATCTTCGGTGCCGGAATGCAGGCGCGGTTCCAACTCGAAGCGCTGGCGCTGGTGCGGCCGATCCGCGAGGCGCGGATCTGGGCACGTGATCCGTGCAAAGCCGGTGAGGCCGCGACGGACCTCTCCCGGAAGCTCGGCTTTTCCGTCACCGCCGTGGCTGATCCTCAGGCCGTCGCGCGCGGTGCCGATGTCATCGTCACCACGACGCCGGCGCCACAGCCGATCCTGCTGGCGGACTGGCTCGAGCCCGGCCAGCATATCACCGCGATGGGCTCCGACAGCGAGCACAAGAACGAGATCGATCCGGTCATCTTCGCCCGCGCGACCTATGTTGCCGATCGCCTCAGCCAGACTCGGCGCCTCGGCGAGCTCGCATCTGCGATCCGCGCCGGTCTGGCTACGAGCGACCAGAGCTTCGCCGAGCTCGGCGAGGTCATCGCCGGCAAGCGTCCCGGCCGGTCGCGTACCGACGAGATCACCTTCGCGGACCTGACCGGCACGGGCGTGCAGGACACCGCTATCGCCAATCTTGCCGCCGCCCGCGCCCGCGATGTCGGCGTTGGGCAGACCATAGACACCAGAGCCGAAGCGGGAGACGCCGCGTGACCGTGACCCTGAATTTCACCCGCGAGGAATATGCCGAGCGCCTCGCCAAGGCCCGCGCCGCCATGGAGCGGGCTGGCGTCGAGCTGATGATTGTCACCGACCCGTCCAACATGCATTGGCTCACCGGCTATGACGGCTGGTCGTTCTACGTCCACCAATGCGTGCTCGTGCCGCCGACGGGCGAGCCAATCTGGTATGGCCGCAAGCAGGACGCGAATGGCGCGAAGCGCACCGCCTATCTCGCCCACGACAACATCATCGGCTATCCCGACCACTACGTTCAATCGACCGAGCGCCACCCGATGGATCTGCTCGCGCAGATCATTGCCGAGCGCGGCTGGGACAGGCTTCCTATCGCGGTCGAGATGGACAATTACTACTTCTCGGCGGCGGCGTTCGCCTCGCTGCGGACGCACCTGCCGAATGCCCGTTTCAAGGATGCCGGCGGGCTGGTGAACTGGCAGCGCGCGGTCAAGAGCAAGACTGAGCTCGACTACATGCGCAAGGCCGGCCGCATCGTCGAGCTGATGCACCAGCGCATCGTCGAGGTCGTCGAGCCCGGCATGCGCAAATGCGACCTCGTCGCCGAGATCTACGATGCCGGCATCCGCGGCACGGCCGAGTTCGGCGGCGACTATCCGGCGATCGTGCCGCTGCTGCCTTCGGGCGCCGACGCCTCAGCTCCGCACCTGACTTGGGACGACAAGCCGATGCGATCAGGCGAAGGCACTTTCTTCGAGATCGCCGGCGCCCATAAGCGTTACCACTGCCCACTGTCGCGCACCGTCTTCCTGGGCAAGCCGACACAGGCTTTCCTCGACGCCGAGAAGGCGACGCTCGAAGGCATGGAAKCCGGCCTCGCCGCAGCGAAACCCGGCAACACCTGCGAGGACATCGCCAACGCATTCTTCGCGGTGCTGAGGCGGTACGGCATCATCAAGGACAACCGCACCGGCTACCCGATCGGTCTGTCCTATCCACCCGATTGGGGCGAGCGCACCATGAGCCTCAGGCCCGGCGACCGGACCGAGCTCAAGCCCGGCATGACCTTCCACTTCATGACCGGCCTCTGGCTCGAGGACATGGGGCTCGAGATCACGGAGAGCATCGCGATCACGCAGACCGGCGTCGAGTGCCTGTCGAACGTGCCACGCCAGCTCTTCGTCAAGGGGTAAGGGCATGTCGATCGCCTCGCCCCGTCCCTCGCCAGTGACGCCTACGATCGATCTATCGGCGAAGGGCGTTCAGCACGGCCATCTGCGTCTGCCCTATAGCCGCGATGACAGCGCCTGGGGCTCGGTGATGATCCCGATCTGCGTCGTTGCGAGCGGGGAGGGGCCGACCGCGCTTTTGACCGGCGCGAACCATGGCGACGAATATGAGGGCCCGGCGGCACTGTTCGAGCTGGCGTGCACGCTCGACCCGGCGACAATTTCGGGCCGGGTCATCATCCTGCCGGCGCTGAACTACCCCGCCTTCCGCGCGGGGACGCGGACCTCGCCGATCGACAAGGGCAATCTCAACCGCAGTTTTCCGGGCCGCCCGGACGGCAGTGTCACCGAGAAGATCGCCGACTATGTCACGCGCCATCTCGTGCCGCTCGCCGATATCGTGCTCGACTTCCATTCGGGCGGAAAGACGCTCGACTTCCTGCCCTATGCGGCGGCTCATGAGCTGCCGGACAAGGCGCAGGAGGCGCGCTGCTTTGCGGCGGTTGCCGCCTTCTCTGCGCCGTACTCGATGAAGATGCTGGAGATCGACGCCGTCGGCATGCTTGACACCACGGTCGAGGAGATGGGCAAGGTCTTCGTTACGACCGAGCTCGGCGGCGCCGGGACGGCAACTGCCCGCAGCATCGGCATCGCCCGGCGCGGTGCCGGGAACCTGCTCAGGCATGCCGGCATCCTCGCAGGAGCGCCCGAGACGGCGCCGACCCGCTGGCTCGACATGCCCTCCGACGACTGCTTCACCTTCGCGCAGGATGACGGGCTGATCGTCTTCCAGCACGATCTCGGCGAAGCCGTGCKGGCCGGCGAAGTGATCGCCCGGGTTCATCCCGTTGGAAAAACCGGGCTCGCCCCGGCCGAGTACCAGGCTGCCATGGATGGCATCCTCGCCGCCCGTCACATCCCCGGGCTGATCAAGGCGGGCGACTGCCTTTGCGTCCTCGCCGCGCTGCGGGAGGCACCCTGACCCGTTCGGCCGGGCGACCGGCCCAAGCCAAGCCGCCGGCGCGAAGACGCCAGAGAAGCCGAAGCAATCGGCATGCGGAGAAACATCAACCAGAGGAGAATGCAGATGCCGTTTCTGAAGATTGCCGGAATCTCCGCCATGGCTCTCGCCATCGCCCTGTCCGCGGCTGGCGCCACCAGCCTCAAGGACGTCAAGGACCAGGGCTATATCCGCGTCGCGACCGCCAACGAGCTGCCCTATTCCTACATGAAGGATGACGGTACCTCGGCCGGTATCGGCCCCGACGTCGCCAATGCCGTGCTGAAGAAGCTCGGTGTCGCGGAGGCCAACTGGTCCGTCACGCCGTTCGGCACTCTGATCCCCGGCCTCAAGGCCAAGCGCTTCGATTTCGTCGCCGCCGAGCAGAACATCTCGCCGGAGCGGTGCAAGCAGGTCTCCTTCACCGAGCCGAACTCCTCCTATGGCGAGGGTTTGCTGGTGAAGAAGGGCAACCCGAAGAAACTGACGACCTATGCCGATATCGCCAAGGATCCGTCGCTGAAGGTCGCGGTCGTGTCCGGGGCGAACAATATCGACTTCCTGCGCGCCGTCGGCGTCAAGGACAGCCAGGTGATCTTCATCACCGCCAATGCCGACGCGCTCGCCACCGTACAGAGCCGCGCCGACGCCTATGCCGCGACCGAACTCACCGTCGCCTCGCTCGCCAAGGGCCAGGCCAATGTCGAGCAGGTCGCGCCCTTCAGCGACCCTGTGGTCAACGGCAAGCCGGTCCGCAATTTCGGCGGCTTCGCATTCCRGTCCGAAGACAAGGAGCTGCGCGACGCCTTCAACGCCGCCTTGGTCGAGTTCCGCAAGACTGACGATTACAAGAAGATCCTCGGCACTTACGGGCTGTCGGAAGCCAGCATCAAGGCTGCGGCGGAGCGCAAGGTCGAGGACCTCTGCGCCGGCAAGTAAGGGTAGCTGACATCGTTCCGCCCGCCCCGATGGCGGGTGGAGCTCCACACCTGTTAAACGCTTTCGCGGAGCCTACTGGATGGAGTGGCTGTCCTATCTGCCCGCATTGTCGCGCGGCGCCCTCGTCACTGCCGGGATCACCTTGTCGGCGATCGCGATCGGCGCTGTCGCCGCCTTTGCGGCCGGCATCGCCCGCGTCGAGGGCGGGCGCGTGCTGGCGACGATTGCCCTTTGCTACACCGAGCTCTTCCGCGGCACCTCGCTGTTCGTCCAGCTGTTCTGGTTCTACTACGCCCTGCCGCTCTTAGGGATAAGCTTTGAGCCGGTCGCCACCGGTATCCTCGTGCTCTCGCTACATGTCGGCGCCTATGGCTCCGAGATCGTCCGCGGCGCGCTTCAATCGGTCTCCGTCCAGCAGCACGAAGCGGCGCGGGCGCTGAATTTCGGCCGCACCCAGACGCTTCTTCACATCACCTTGCCGCAGGGGCTGGTCGAGATGATGCCGGCCTTCGGCAATCTCGCCATCGAGACCCTGAAACTATCCTCGCTGGTGTCGCTGATCTCGATCGCTGACCTGACCTTCCGGGCGCAATCGATCCGCAACCTCACCCTCGATAGCGCCGGCGTCTACAGCCTGACGCTCGTCGGCTACTTCGGGATGTCGCTGGTGCTGATGTTGATCATGCGGCTGATCGAACGGCTGGTCCGGCGCGGCGCCGCCTTCCCGCGCGCGGCCCATTCGTGAGGCTGATGGCATGATGTACGGCTTCGAATGGGATACGACGACGCCGCTCACCTACGCGTCCTCGATCCTGCCGATTATCCTGATCGGGCTGACGGTGACGCTGCAGGCGGCGGCTGCAGGCTTTGCGATCGCGCTGGCGCTCGGCCTTGTCTTCGCGCTGCTGCGCCGCAGCCGTTTTGCGGCCGTGTCCTGGACGACGGCCATCGTCGTCGAGTTCCTGCGCGACACGCCGCTCTTGGTGCAACTCTTCTTCCTCTACTACGTGCTCCCGGACTATGGCGTCACGCTGCCGGCCTTCCTGACCGGGGCGATCGCGCTCGGGCTGCAGTATTCGGCCTATACCTCCGAGGTCTACCGCGGCGGTATCGAGGCCGTGCCGCGCGGGCAATGGGAGGCGGCGACCGCGTTGAACCTCTCCCGGATGCAGACCTATCGCGACATCGTCGTGCCGCAGATCGTGCCGCGCATCTTGCCGGCGATGGGCAACTATCTCGTCGCGATGATCAAGGAGACGCCGGTGCTCTCCGTCGTCACCGTGCTTGAGATGATGGGGCTCGCCAACATGATCGGCGAGCGCACCTTCGAATATCTGGTGCCGCTGACCCTGGTCGGCCTGATCTTCCTCCTCCTCACGCTGATCTGCTCAGCCGGCCTGCACCGGCTGCACAAGGCGCTGCCGAAAGCAGGGATCCCGCTACGATGACCGAGACCTCTCAGGCGCCCATCATTGAGTTMGCCGGCGTCACCAAGCGCTTCGGAGCATTGACCGTGCTCGACGACTTCAACTTCAGCGTCGCCCGTGGGGAGAAGGTCACGCTGATCGGCCCGTCGGGCTCGGGCAAATCGACGGTGCTGCGCATCCTGATGACGCTGGAGCCGTTCCAGGAGGGCCGGCTGACGCTTGCAGGCATGCCCTATCACGAGCCGAAAGCCGGCGGACCATTCAAGGCGTCGGACGGGCATCTGCGCCGGATCCGCAGCCATGTCGGTATGGTCTTCCAGAGCTTCAACCTGTTCCCGCATATGACCGTTCTGCGCAATGTCGTCGAAGCGCCAGTGCGCGTGCTCGGCCTGCCGCGCGGCGAGGCCGAATGCCGGGCCGTCGACCTGCTCGCCATGGTCGGGCTCGCCGACAAGAAGGACCATTATCCTGCACAGCTCTCCGGCGGCCAGCAGCAGCGCGTCGCCATTGCCCGCGCGCTGGCCATGCGTCCCCGTGTGCTGCTCTTCGACGAGCCGACCTCGGCACTCGACCCGCAACTCGTCGGAGAGGTTCTCTCCGTCATCCGCGGCCTCGCCAGCGAACACGACCTCACCATGCTGCTGGTCACTCACGAAATGCGCTTCGCTCGCGAGGTCTCCGATAGGGTCTGCTTCTTCGACAAGGGGCGCATCTGCGAACAGGGGGAGCCGGAGCGCATCTTCAGCGCGCCCGAGCAGCCTCGCACACGCGAATTCCTGGCCTCGGTGCTGGGCTGAGGCGGCGCCGACACTCTATCGGCGCCGGCCTGAACTTCCGAGACTTTCTCGGCGCGAAACCGAGACTTCGAAGACAGTCTCGCCAGTCCTTCACCTAACCTCGTCGTCAACCGAGGGAGGATGGTCATGAACGCAATGACGAGCACGGCAAGGCGGGAAACTGCAATCGCCAAGCCTGCGGAGCATCCCGGACTGTCGCGCCTCGCCGATCGTCGCCTGCTACGGCAGGTCGCCTATATCGACGGGCGCTGGACCGCTGCTCGCGACGGCAAGACCTTCCCGGTGAGCGACCCCGCGACGGGCGCCCTCGTCGCGCAGGTCGCAGCGCTCGGAGCGGCTGAAGCGACGCAGGCAATCGAGGCGGCGCATGCTGCCTTCCCGACCTGGAAAGCGCTGCTGCCGCAGGCGCGCGCAGCACTGCTGCGGCGCTGGCATGCCGCGATGTTTGCGGCTGCCGAGGATCTCGCGCTTCTAATGACGCTTGAACAGGGCAAGCCGCTGGCGGAAGCGCGCGGCGAGATCGCGTACGCCGCCGACTTCATCACCTATTACGCGGAGGAAGCCCTGCGCGTGAATGTCGAGAGCGTGACCAGCCATTTGCCGGGTGCGCAGATGTCCCTGTCGCGCGAGCCGGTTGGTGTTGCAGCCTTGCTCACCCCATGGAACTTCCCGTCCGCCATGCTGACGCGCAAGGCCGCGGCAGCCCTCGCCGCCGGCTGCACCGTCGTCGCTCATCCCTCGTCGCACACGCCACTGTCGGCACTGGCACTGGCGAAGCTCGCCGACCGCGCCGGGCTGCCGGCTGGCGTCTTCAACATCGTTACCGGCGACGCCGCGCCGATCGCAGAAACCTATTGCGCCGATGCTCGCGTGCGTGCCGTCAGCTTCACCGGCTCGACCGAGATCGGCCGGGTCGTCGCCCGCAACGCTGCGGCAACCGTCAAGCGCGTGGTCATGGAGCTCGGCGGCCATGCGCCGCTGATCGTCTTCGACGATGCCGATCTCGACCGGGCTGTTGCGCTCGCCATCGATGCCAAGTTCGCGACGTCCGGCCAGGACTGCCTCGCCGCCAACCGGATCTATGTGCAGCGTGGTCTCTACGAGCGCTTCTGCGCTGCCTTTGCCGACAAGGTCTCGGCGCTGCGGGTCGGGTCCGGCCTGGAGCGCGAGGTCGAGATAGGCCCGCTGATGCACGCGGCTGCCAAACGCAAAGCCGAAGCCCAGATCGCCGACGCTTTGGCGCGCGGCGCGCGGCGGCTGACGCCGGAGCGCGCCATGCCGGGCCCGCTCTTCCTGGCACCGACCGCCCTCGCCGACGTGCCCGACGAGGCGCTGATCATGCGCGAGGAGACCTTTGCCCCAGTGGCGGCCATCGCCCCGTTCGGTAGCGAGGACGAGGTCATCGCCCGTGCCAACGACACGGAATACGGCCTCGTCGCCTATCTCGTGACGCGTGACGGTGCGCGGGCCGCGCGCATGGCCAGGGCGCTCGAATACGGGATGGTGGCGGTCAATCGGGTCAAGATCACCGGCGCGCCGATCCCCTTCGGCGGGATGAAGCAATCCGGCCTTGGTCGCGAAGGCTCGCGCCACGGCCTCGAGGCCTTCACCGACCTCAAATATGTCTGCCTCGATCTGAACTGAGGCGCCGCTTGCCGTTTCCACGAAGGATTCCTGCGATGCTCGACCATCACGCCCGCACCAGCAATGAACTGGACGCCTGGGACCGCGACCACGTCTTCCATCCCTCGACCCATATGGGCCAGCATGCCCGTGGTGAGGCCCCGAACCGCATCATTACCGGTGGCGAGGGCGCCTACATCGTCGACCGCGAGGGCAAAACGAGCCTCGACGCGTTCGCCGGCCTCTACTGCGTCAATGTCGGCTATGGCCGAAAGTCGATCACCGATGCGATCGCCGAGCAGGCGGCGAAGCTGCCCTATTACCATGCGTATGTCGGCCACGGCTCCGAGCCCTCGATCAAGCTCGCCAAGATGGTGATCGAGCGCGCGCCCAAGGGCATGAGCCGCGTTTTCTTCGGGCTGTCTGGCTCGGACGCCAACGAGACCAATCTCAAGCTGGTCTGGTACTATAACAACGTCCTGAAGCGGCCGGAGAAGAAGAAGATCATATCGCGCTGGCGCGGCTATCACGGCTCGGGCGTGATGACCGGGAGCCTCACCGGCCTTGCCGCCTTCCACACTCTCTTCGACCTGCCCAGGGCCCCGATCCTCCACACCGAAGCGCCGTATTACTACCACCGCGAGGACCGCAGCCTCAGCGAGGAGCAGTTCTCGCAGCATTGCGCCGACAAGCTCGAGGAGCTGATCCAGGCCGAGGGACCGGAGACGATCGCCGCCTTCATCGGCGAGCCGGTGCTCGGCACGGGTGGCATCGTGCCGCCGCCCGCCGGCTACTGGGCGAAGATCCAGGCGGTGCTGAAGAAGCACGATGTCCTGCTGATCGCGGACGAGGTCGTCACCGGCTTCGGGCGACTGGGCAGCATGTTCGGCTCGGACCATTACGGCATCGAGCCCGACCTCATCACCATCGCCAAAGGGCTGACCTCGGCCTATGCGCCGCTCTCGGGCGTCATCGTCTCGGAGAAGCTTTGGCGGGTGCTGGAGCAGGGCTCGGATGAATACGGCCCGATCGGCCATGGCTGGACCTATTCCTCGCACCCGCTTTGCACTGCTGCGGGCGTCGCCAATCTCGAACTGGTCGACGAACTCGATCTCGTGCGCAATGCCGGCGAAGTCGGCGCCTATTTCAATGCGACGCTGCAGGATGCCGTTGGCGGCCATCGCCATGTCGGCGAGGTCCGTGGCGAGGGCCTGCTGGCGGCGGTCGAGTTCGTCCGCGACAGGGATGACCGCGTCTTCTTCGCTACCTCTGAAAAGGTCGGCCCGCGCATTGCCGCCGCCCTGCTGGAACAGGGCGTCATCGCCCGCGCCATGCCGCAAGGCGATATCCTGGGCTTCGCACCACCGCTATGCCTCACAAGGCAGGAGGTCGACCAGATCGTCGACGCGACCCGGCGCGCCGTGGCGGCAGTGCTTTAGCGCCAATGATCCCATGAACCTAGCCGCGTTGGCGCTGTTGCGCCAGTTAGGGACGTTGGGGCCCTCGCCCGGGAGATTGGGTATCGCGGTGGCTGCGGGCGATCCGGGAGCGGAAGTGCGCAGCCTCTTCACATACGGTGCCGGAGAGGTCGGACCTGACCTCGGCAGCGAGCGAAGGAGCGACGGCGATGGCGCATTTCGTAGGTCTGGACGTGTCGGTGCAGGAGACGGCGGTGTGCGTCGTCGACGAAGCCGGCAAGGTTGTGTTCGAGCAGAAGGTTGCGACCGAGCCGGACGATCTCGTCGTGCTGCTCATGTCCATCAGTGGCGACTATGGCCGGATCGGGATTGAGGCCGGTCCGCTCTCGCAGTGGCTGGTGAATGGCTTGGCGGAAGCAGGCCTGCCGGTGATCTGCGTCGAGACGCGGCACATGAACTCGCTCCTGAAGGCGCAACAGGTCAACAAGTCGGACCGTCACGACGCTCGTGGCATCGCGCAGATGATGCGCGTCGGCGTGTTCAAACCGGTACACGTCAAGACGCTGGCGAGCCAGGAGAAGCGGATGCTGCTGACCGGCCGCAAGCTCCTGCAGCGCAAGATGCTCGACATCGAGTTCGACCTGCGCGGCACGTTGCGCAACTTCGGCCTCAAGGTCGGCGTGGTCGGCAAGGCCGGGTTCGAAGCTCGCGTCCGCGAGCTGGTGGCGGGCATGTCCAGTCTGTCGGCGATCGTGGAGCCACTGCTCACCGTCCGGCGCGTCCTGCGCCAGGAGTTCGCGCGGATGCACAAAATGCTGCTCGAAGTGGTTCGCCAGGATCCCGTGTGCCGGCGGCTGATGACCGCGCCTGGTGTCGGGGCGGTCGTGGCGCTCACCTATCGGGCGACGGTCGATCAGCCGCAGCGCTTTGTTCACTCCAGGGCGGTCGGCGCGCACGTTGGACTGACACCTCGACGCCACCAGTCCGGCGAGATCGACTATGATGGCGGCATCTCCAAGTCCGGCGACACCATGCTGCGGACGATGCTGTACGAGGCCGCCCAGACGCTGCTTACGCAGAGCCGGCACTGGTCGTGGCTCAAAGCATGGGGCACGCGGGTCGCGCAGCGGCGCGGCATGCGGCGCGCCATCGTAGCCGTCGCCAGGCGACTGGCGGTGATCCTGCATCGCATGTGGATCGACGGCACCGACTTCCGCTGGGGCCGCGACCCGGCAGCCGCCGTTCAGGCGGCCTGACCCCGGCCCGCACAGGAGCAGCGACGGGTTCTGCCACGGCAGGAAGAGGTCCTCACGGGGACGGTGGTGAGACGAGATCGTAATGTCCGCAGCCTCTGCCGCTCGACGGCGGCAAGAGCGCCCGAGAGATTGGTCCGCCTCATCCTCTTACCCCATCATGGGGCGGCCCCTGCGCCGACCCCGGAGAGAAGCGCGAGCCCCGTGCGGCGACCTCGTACCGAAATGCCCCCGAGCAGGAACCGACCACAGCTGGACGCGATCCGCACGGCCGTCGTCCCCGCTGGCACAACCGGCGGTCGATCGGTGCGGCCCCTTGACTTAAACCGCGATAGAGAAGCGGACATTGATTGCCCGTGAAACGGCGGTCGGTTGCGACCAAGGTTGTGTGCAAAACGGGCTGACCCGCTGGCGCTGGTCAGCAGTGCCTTGTCCGCTCCGCCCGTCACCGATCAGCGCCTGTTCCCGGCGTTCGAGGATCAACGGGCGGCCCCCTCCCCGGCCATGAAGCGCGCTTGCGCGCAGGATCTCCAGCGTGACATGCATGGAGCTGACCACAGGTGGCGAACGGATGTTGCTGGCGCGAGCCGGTTGTCGACGCACTGGCGACGGACACGCAGGAGCTGGATTTTCGCCGCACCTCCGAGGATCGGGAGGGCGAGACCACGGCGCGCGGGCTGCGGCGCGTTCCTGAGAAAGCTGGCTTGTACCGGGCCCGTGCTCTGCCTGGGTGGCCTCATCGTCTTGGGTCGCCCGAGCCGAACCGGGCCGCGAGGGGAAGGCGATGCTGGGCATCGACGAGAACGCCGAGGGCGCGACCCTGATCCGGCGGCTTGGCGACCGTGCCACTTGTAGTTATGGCGATATGCCCCTATATCTAAGGCATATCGCCAGGGAGATCGGCCATGACCACAGTTACCGCACTCGAAGTCGTTGGTGGGCGCGACCTAATCGGCGCCCCCATCAATAGCAGCCGCGATCTCATTAGCGCAGTTCGGCGAGGCTTCCCGGTCCAGACTGTGGAGTACGTCATCAGCAGCGGCCGCATGTCCCTCGCCGAAATTGACCTGGTTGTCATTCCTCGCAAAACCCTCAGCCACCGGCGCAAGATTGGCACCCTGACATCCGAACAATCTGACCGCCTGATCCGGGCTGCGCGCGTCCTTGCCGAAGCTGAGGAAACGTTCGGATCTCAGCAGAAGGCAGCCAAGTGGCTGCGCCGACCAACAACCGCACTCAGCGGCGAAAAACCCATCGACCTCCTCGACACGTCGGAGGGAGCAGACCAGGTCGAGGCGCTGCTCGGCCGCATCGGCCACGGCATCGCCGCCTGATATGAAAGTCTGGCGTGTTTGCCGTTTACCGTTCGCCGATTTGAACGGCGAGGGGGCTCGGATCTACGGCGGACGGTGGAACACTCCCGGACGCCCCCTGCTGTATACGGCCGAAAACCCGGCACTCGCGATTCTTGAGGTAAGAGTACATCTCGACCTCGAGCCTGACCTGATCCCAGACGATTACGTCCTCATGGAAATCGAGTCAGGCTCAGCTGTAATCAAAGAGATTTTGGACCCAATTGAAGCACCGGCAACTGTCGGTGACCGCTGGCTCGCCACAATGGAAACCCCGATCCTTAAGGTTCCATCCTTTGTGGTGCCAAACAGCTTCAACTTGCTGATCAACCCGGCGCACCCCGGAGCCGCGAGCATCAGCATCCAAAGCACAAAACCATTTGATTTCGACAGGCGGCTCTGGCTCCCCCTCACATACATGCCTCCGTGAGGAGAACCTGCCGATCGGCGGGACAGATCACCCATCTGGCTGGTTGAGGCACGGGCTGCTCGATCCACTTCTTCATCTCATTGAAAGACTCATCGGCCGACCCCGCGCGCCTGGTTGAACTCATCGATGAAAGGCCTCTTCGCTGGCTCGGCTCATCATGCTGGCTCAATTCCGCCCGTCGCGCCCCGATCATTGGCGACGCCGTCACGTTCCGCGTCGCCCTCCCCGTCGTCGGCGCCGCTCGTCGGGACTCCTCAGCCAGGAGCGTGTCCTTGGTCAGCAGGCCGGCATCCTCGAGCTTTTCGAGATCCGGCAGGTCGCGCAGGCTGGCGAGACCGAACACCGACAGGAATCTGTCGGTCGTGACATAGGTATAGGGCGCCCCCGGCTCCGGGCTGCGCGGTCCGGTGTGATCACGCCGGCGCGTTTTAGCGCCGCAACGGTGTCTCGGTTCCGTTTGCGCGCCGTTCTCGCGTTTTGCCGGGCAGAACGGGAGGGTGTTAGGCGAAGGGTGGGCCGGTAGCTCAACGGTTAGAGCTCGCTGCTCATAACAGCGGCGGTGCCGGTTCGAATCCGGCCCGGCCCACCATTTTCCTCTCAATGGCCTTGCCATCCGCGTTCTCTCGGCGTTGTCACTCCGGTGGCGGAGAGCTGTGTGGATGGGCGGGCATGAGCCAGTCGACCATCAGCTATAGTCGCCATCGATTTCCGCCTGCGATCATTGCTCATGCGGTGTGGCTGTATTTTCGCTTTCCCCTGAGCCGTCGCCTTGTCGAGGAGATGCTGCCGGAGCGCAGCATTGCTGTCTCCTACGAGACGGTGAGGCGCCGGGCCCTGAAATTCGGGCGGGAATAAGCCCGTAGCCTGTCGGCGGCAGCGGCGGCCAGAAGCACTGGCTGTGGTGCGCCGTCGATCAAGAGGGCTATGTTCTTGACGAGTTCACGCAGAACGGCTCGGCGAAGAAACGCCTCCATTGGATTTTGACCGCGAGAGAACGTTCTATTTTCACATGTCACAATAGAATTGTGGTCATTTCGGCGCGGTGCGAAACTGACGGACTATCCGAAAGGCACAGGCCCCAACGCGCTCCAAAAGGACCAGATGATGAAGCTCAAGGTTGGCCGATGGCTGGTTGCAGCCGCCTTGGGGTTCGCCACCCCTGCGCTTGCCAGTGCAGACCGCTTGGTGGTGGATCTGGCGGCCGAACCGTCGACGCTCGATCCGCAGATCCAGTGGAATCCCGATAGCTACTACGTCTACCGCAACATCTTCGACAATCTCGTCACCCGCGACGACAAGGGCGATATCATCCCTCAGATCGCCACCTCTTGGCGCAGCCTGTCCAATACGGAAATCCTATTCACGCTGCGCAGTGACGTGACCTTCCATGACGGATCAAAACTCACCGCCGAGGATGTCGCCTTCAGCATCAAGCGTATCACCGACGCGTCCTTCGGGAGCCCGCAGCGCGGGCAGTTCGACAAGATCGTTGCCGCCGTCCCCCTCTCGGCGACGGAGGTGAAACTTGTCACCGACGGGCCCTATCCGGCTTTGCTCGCCCAGCTCGTGAAGCTCTCGATCGTACCAAAGGCGGTCGTCGAGAAAGTCGGCAACGACCCCTTCAATCTCAAGCCGGTCGGGAGCGGTCCGTATCGTTTCGAAAGCTGGCAGCGCGGCGTTGCCGTGACCCTGAAGCGCAACGATGACTATTGGGGCACCAAGGGCCCATTCCCGACCGTGCTCTTTCGCGCCGTGCCTGATGGTGCGACACGCGTCGCCAATCTGCAGGCGGGGAGCTCCGACCTTGCCGTGGGGCTCGACAACGACCAACTCGCCCAATTCAAGATGTCGCAGCGGGTTAAGCCCCTGACGGCCCTAACCGAGCGCCTCGCCTATCTGCGCCTCAATCCGAACCAGCCCCCCTTCGATAACCCCAAGATTCGCGAAGCCGTGGCGCGAGCTGTCGACAAACAGGGCATCATCGACGGCATTCTGGGCGGGCAGGAGAAGCCCATAGCGCAGATGTTGACGCCGGCACATTTTGGCTGGGCCGAGGGCATCGCCGGCCCCACCTACGACCCGGCGCGCGCCAAGGCGCTTGTCGCCGAGGCCGGGGCTGCAGCCAAAGTGCCATTTGCGCTGACCACCGCGCCCTTCTTCGATCAGCGTGTCGTCCAGGCGATCCAACAGCAATTGCGCGATGTAGGGTTCGAGGTGACGATCACCTTGGTCGACACGCCGAGCTTCCTTCAAAGGACCCAGCGCGGACCCCTCGACTCTCCCATCCTCGCCATCAGCCGCTCCTCCTGCGCTTGCCAAGACGCGGACGGTGCGCTGTACCAACTCTTCCACTCCGGCAATGGCTGGACAATCGTCGAGAACAAGGAGATCGACGGGCTGCTCGACCGCGCGCGCGCGACGCTCGATCCCGCAGTACGATTGGCCGATTATCGCAAGATTCATGAAATTGTTGCGGCGACACTGCCCGTCGTACCTCTTTATCAGACCGTCGTCGGCTATGGTGCCGCCAAGCCACTGCAATTCAACCCGACGCCGAACGAAAGCCTGTTCCTCAACCGCATGCGTTGGGGGGAGTGATTCGAGCCTAGCTGGCATTGGCACGTTAACTGCCGGCGAGCGTCAGGGACTGAACCGGTCGCCGCCGGGTTCGGAAGCGCAAACCTACCCAGGCTTGGTCGATCGAATTCGGTTTCTCGCGAAAGTCATGCCCTGAACCCAGTCGGCCAATCATCCTGTTGCTGCGTGACCCGGTCGATTGGTCAGCTGACGGAGTCATACAAATGCCTCCGATCCCGAATGGGGGCGATTAATTCGGCGCGCGCCAGTAGCGAATACATCACCATCCGCTCGGAGCCATGGCCGCACGTCCTCTCAGACATCGGCCTAAATGAATCAAAAGAAACCGTAAGCACGGCGGGTGGCTGCCCCGACTTTGCGCGTTTGCGACCGTCCAGCAAGAGGCGCAGAGGCCGTTCGGGAGCGGGTTATCAGGCGCATGTGGACCCACCCTCGGTTCGCCTGACAATCCACTTCCCGACGCGCGGCTACGCGCCAAGGTCATATAACTCCTCACCTTGACGCTCCCGACAGCCAAGGCCTCCGATCTCTTTTGAGCGCCGAGACCCCTACCCTGGCCTTCAGTTGATCGGATGCCGGCAGCCTCGGCGGATGTGGAGCTACCCGCCCGTCATGCATCGCCGTGCGTCGGCTTCGGGATCGCGCGGATGCAAGTAAGGGGCACCCATCAGGAAGGCAGGGCGCGACGACGGAGGACCACATCGCATGCAAATTTCACATGGCGGGTAGGGCTTCTTCGCTCGGCGATTGCGCCGCGAATTCATAGTTTGATCACGATCATGCGCCTTGCTTGAACCAAGGATATGGCGCGCCGCCAGATCGAATTTCCCGATCGGATCGATATGTCACCCCCGTCTGCAGCTGCCACCGCGGCCGATTGCGATGCCTATTCCTCTGATGTCTCGATAAGGAAGCCCCCTACCCGTCCCGCCGGTATCTCGTTACCCGTGGACAACGCGTTCCTCGCCATAGGTCTCATCCTGGCGAGCACATTGTTCTTCGCCGCCGGAGACGTCTCGGCGAAACTCCTGACGGCAAACCTTCCCGGCGTGCAGGTGGCGTGGTTGCGCTATCTCGTATTCGTCATCCTGGTTGTGCCGACCGCGTTCGCTATGAGCGGCAGGCGCGCCCTCGTGGCCGCCTCGCCCGGCATGCAGACCCTTCGTGGCCTCGCAGTGGCTGGCTCCGCGATGCTCTTCATTTTGGGCCTCACGCAGCTTCCCGTTGCGGAGGCAACCGCCATCAACTTCATATCGCCCATCTTCATCACGGCCCTGTCCATCCCATTGCTCGGCGAGAAGGTGGGCCTTCGCCGCTGGGCAGCGGCAGCGGTCGGCTTTGCAGGCGTGCTCATCGTCGTGCGACCGGGCACCGCTGGGTTCAGCATGGCGGCTCTCCTGCCGATGGGCGCCGCCATGTGCTGGGCGGTGGCCGCGATCGTGACGCGAAAGATGCATGCCGAGCGGTCGGAGGTGACGATGGCCTGGTCCGCGCTCATCGGCTTCGCGGTGCTGTCCGCGGGCGTGGCCTTCTCCTGGCATCCTTTGACACTGCGGGAGATCGGGATCGGCGTGGCCATGGGCTTGTTCTCGACCATCGGTCACTGGATGGTCATCCTCGCCTTCAAGAAGGCCCCCGCATCGACGATCGCCCCGTTCTCGTACGTGCAGCTCGCCTCCGCAGCCCTACTCTCCTTCGCCATCTTCGGGGCTGTCCCCGAGGCCATGACCTTCCTCGGAGGAGCGGTGATCGCGGCGAGCGGACTCTACACGGCCCACCGGGAACGCATCCGGGCTAGGTAGCTGTCGGCGAGCGAGGCTATGGAGCGTCTCGCCAGCCATGTAGTCCTGGCCACCTGGCGCTTGAAATCAGGTGCTGGGGGTGCGGCGTCGGGCCATGGCTTAGGCCGTCGCGATCTTCGAATGGGCGAACAGGCTGATGCAGCAATCGGGCGATCGATCCTCGTCGGCGGTCGAGTTCGCGCAGATTACGTGTGATCGCGTCGCATTCGTCTACGGCGAACGATCTCGGCTCGGATCGGAGGATCGCTTCCAACCGCCCGGTCCGAGTCATCAAAGGGGAGGTCGTCGCGCTCCACCTCGCCCTCTCCCTCATCGCCCAGCAGCAAGGCGCGGGCTTGGCGGTCCGCAAATACACGATGATGAAGCGCGGCATCCTCAGCCATGACGCCCAGCGTTTGCCGGGCTCCACCATCACAGCCGCCGCGAAGGCAGAGGTCGACTACCTACTAGAACGCGTGGCAAAAACCGACCCCAGAGCGAATAGCTGAGCCTGGAGTCGCGTTTCTCCGTAGCCCTTCGGCGTGGGCCGCCTTGCGGTGGCGCGTGCTGAGTGAAGAAATAGGCGTATGGATAGTCATACGCCTATGCCGAAGCTCTCTCGGCTTGAAGTGATCACGACGGGGTCGCGGCGGCGGTGGACGCCGGAAGAG